>NZ_JARKOT010000158.1 GCF_029977985.1 Propioniciclava sp.
GCGCGCCGAGATCTCCTGCGGCGTGTACTTCTTGCCATCGATGTCGACGGACCAGTTCGTGCCCATGTGGCGCTTGACCGAGCGGATGGTGCGGTCGACGTTGGTGACGGCCTGGCGCTTCGCGACCTCGCCGACCAGCACCTCACCGGTCTTGGTGAACGCAACGACCGACGGCGTCGTGCGCGAGCCCTCGGCGTTGGGGATGACAGTGGGCTCGCCGCCCTCGAGGACGGCGACAACAGAGTTCGTGGTGCCGAGGTCGATACCGACTGCACGGGCCATGGTGGATTACCTCCGGTTGTTCGTGGGAACTTCGCGGTTGAGCCTAGCAGACTCACCTGCGAGGTTGAGTACACCAGACTCAACTCGGGGGGCGGTCCGGGTATTCCCTCCCGAGGCGGCGGACGCCGTCGGCGCCACCCCGACCGGGGCACTCCCCTGTGTGCGGGTGGGGTTGCTTCACGGCCTCCCCTCGGACTCCCCCGGGAGCATCCACGCCGGATAGGTGCAGATACGCCGCGCAGACGCGGCGTTCGTGTACCCAAGCGGCGTCCGGCGGACCCAACCGGCGTCTCTGCACCCCGGCGCCTCTGCGCCAAACCGGCGTCCGGGCAGGCCGAACCGGCGCCACTGCGCCCAACCGGCGCCTGATGGTCGTCCTCGCACCCGAGGACCACCGAGAGCGGCCTCAGCCGCTTCGTCCGGAGCCCGACCCCGTCACGTCCGGATCTTGACCTCGCCCACCCCGATGGGTTGCCGGTTGCCCTCAAGGACGTCGGTGTCGGCGTGGGCGAGCCATTCGACGACGGTCGCCGGATCGCCCTGCTGCGACTGGAGAATTGCCGACGCGAACTGACCGCGATCGCCGTCCAGCTTGTACTGCGGGCCATAGGACCCGCCGACAGCTCGCCGCGTCTCGCGGTACTGCTGCATGGTGCTCTCGGAGAACGAGACATCCACCGTGCTCCCCGCCGGAATGGGACGGCCGTAGAGGGAGGACAGCTGACCCGCCTGCACGGGGTCCAGGTTGTGGAAGGTGTACGTGTAGGTCCCCTCGGAGTTGGGGACGCCGGGGACCGAACTCTCCCGGTACGTCAGGGAGGCCTTGTCGGAGTACTGCTGAACGTAGTCCTGCTCCCAGGACCCGTCGGGATGGGACACGTAGGTCTCGCTCCCGTGCATCAGCCGGTTGGCGGCGTCCACGGACGCGTCCACGGACAGGAGCGAAGCCTCGGCGTGGAAGCCCGCGGCGGTGTCGTACGCGAACGTGGTCACCTGGGCGACCTCGTTCACGAAGGAGGCGCCGGTGTCCGGCACCTGCCCCAGCAGAACGAAGCCGTTGTAGGCATCGCGGCCGGCGGCCGTCGACGTGTCGATCGTCATCGTGGCCAAGCGCGCGTGCTCCATGGACGAGTCGCGGCCGAAACTGACGCTGAGGTCCGTGGTGCCGAAGCCGAGGCCGGACGACGTGGCGCTGGTCTGCCCGTCGCCGACGCTCACGCGCACCTGACCGTCGTCGAGCACCTCGAGGACCGTCCGGTGGAAGCTGCCCTCGGTGATGGCATCCCGCGCATACAGGAATCCGAAGGACGCCTCGCGCTCGCTCAGGTTCTCCGCACCGACATCCAGAGAGACGCGCGTGCCCGGGGGAAGATTCTGGGGCTCCAGGGGATTCAGGCGGTCACGTCGACTCCGCCCAGATCGGCGTCAGCCGGGACGACGAGCTCGAAGGCTCGGTAGGAGCTGGACCGGTCGGTGCCGGCGATTCCGGTGCCGATGACCTTGTCGGAGCCCAAGCTGGCCTCGGTCTCGAGGAACATCTGGGCCCGGCCCGTCACGGTGATCGTTCCGTCCGCGTTGCGGAGCGATCCGGTCACCTCCACGCCCGCCTCCAACGAGATCTCCGCGGTCACCAGCCCGCCCTTCGTCGACGCGTCGCCGGCCAGTTCCTTGCTGAGGGTCAAACGTCACGTTCTGGTCGGAGTCCACCGTCGTCCCGTCGACGGTGATGGACGCCGACCCGCTGCTGCAGTCGGAGTCTGCTTCGGTCCAGGTGCGGGCCATGGCGGACGCGCTCCCCGCCTTCGGCTCCGCAGTGACGGCGGGCGCACCGCCGAGCGCGCCCCCGCTGTCGGAGGCGGCCTGCTGTTCGTCGGCCTCTGCGCGCAGCGCCTTGGCGGTGACACGGAGGGCGTCCCGACTGCACTCCAGTTGTGGGCCGAGCTTGGTGCGCCACCGGGCGCGGAATCGACCCGAGTCGGGCCCCGGCCAAGGCGAGGAGCGCAGGCCGGAACCGTTCGCGTCGAGGGCACCCTGCAGCGTTCCGGCGCCCTTCTCGAGCGCTTGGGCCAAGCTGCGCACCTGCGCCACGTCCATGCCGACCATCGTCATGAGTCGAAGCTACGGCGGCACCGGCGATCGAGGGAATGGGGAGCGGTCCCAGCCGTTTCCCGCGGGGCTGGCGGCTGCGGCGGGGGCGAGCCGACGGATCAGCGGGTCGTGACGTCGTACCAGCCGTCGGCGCCCGGCAGCGCCTCGGCGTCCGTGGGACCCCACGTGCGCTTGTAGTACGGCACCGGGCGCTCGCCGGGATCGAGAATGGGGTCGACGATGCGCCACTCCTCGTTGATCGTGTCCTCGCGGGCGAACCGGTGGCGTTCGCCGCTCATCGCATCGTCGATGAGCCGCTCGTACGCCTCGCGCCGTTCGCCGAGCGCCTGCTCGAAGTCGACGTTGAGTTCCACCTCGCGCGTCACGGTCCGCGCCCCGGGGACCTTCGCCTGCACCGCGAGCGTCACCCCGTCGGCGTGGCCGAGGCGGAAGTGGAACCGGTTGGCGTTCGGCACCATCGCGTCGGCGCCCGCGAACAGCATGCGCGGTGGGCGCCGCAGCACCACCACCGCCTCGGTCGCGGCTCCCGGCATGTACTTGCCCGCCCGCAGGTAGAACGGCACGCCGGCCCAGCGCCACGAGTCGATCGTCAGCTGGGTGGCGACGAATGTCTCGGTCTGGGACGCCTCGCGCACCCCTTGCTCGTCGAGGTAGCCGACGTACTGGCCGAGCACGGTCGTGGCCGGATCGAGCGGCAGGCACTGGCGCAGAACCTTGACCTCCTCGTCGCGGTAGGCGTCGGCGTCGTCGGAGATCGGCGGCTCCATGGTGAGCAGGGCCACCGTCTGGAGGAGGTGGTTCTGCAGCACGTCGCGCACCGTGCCAACGTTGTCGAAGAACCCTGCCCGCCCCTCGGTGCCGAAACCTTCGGCGAGGGTCACCTGCACGCTTTCCACGTAGCGGCGGTTCCAGAGCGGCTCGAGGAACGAGTTCGCGAACCGGAAGGCCAGCAGCCCCTCCACGGCCTCCTTGCCGAGGTAGTGGTCGATGCGGAAGATGTTGCTCTGGTCGAAGGCGTCCGACAGCAGCGCGTTCAGCTCGCGGGCGCTGGCGAGGTCGCGCCCGAACGGCTTCTCCACGACGAGCCGGCTGCGCGCGGCCAGGCCCGCCTCCTGCAGGCCGCCGATGACGGCCGGGAAGATGTCCGGCGGGATGGCCAGGTAGATGACCGGCGTCTGCGCGTCGGCGAGCTTCTCGGCGAGGTGGGCGTGGGTGGCGGGATCGCCGTAGTCGCCGGACACGTACGTCAGGCACTCCAGCAACCCCGACAGGACGCCCTCGTCCACGCCTTTGACGACCTCACGCACCGAGTCGGCAGCCCGCTGCCGCAGGGTCGTGTCGTCCCAGTCGGACCGCGCCACGCCGATCACCGGCACGCCCAAATGGCCGCGTGAAGCCAGCTTGTACAGCGCAGGGAACAGCTTCTTGCGCGCCAGATCGCCCGTCGCCCCGAAAAAGACAACCGCATCGCTCCGTTGGGTCATGTTCCACCTCCGGGGGGCGACGCTACCGCTTCGCACGCCCACTTGCTGCGCCTGGGGCGTCCGGCCTAGCCTGTCAGGGTCCCATTGCCGACGAAGGGCTCCGAAGTGACGGATCTGGTGCGCCGCTGACCCCGCGCCACCTCAACGCCGTCCGGTTCGCCGGGCAGGGCCTCGGTGTGCGCATCGCCACGACCACCAGGAGCCCCATGCCCGCCCCATCGCTCGTCCTCGACGACCTCACGTTCGCGTTCGACCCGCACGACGCCCCGCTGCTCGACGGCCTGAACGCCACCTTCCCCACCGGCCGCACCGGCATCGTGGGCCGCAACGGCATCGGCAAGTCGACCCTGTTGCGCCTCGTCAGCGGCAAATTGCGGCCCACGCGAGGGAGCGTGACGGCCACCGGCGCCGTCGCCCACCTGCGCCAGGACCTGCTGCGCCGCCCGGGGACGCGCGTCGCCGAACTGCTCGGCATCGCAGACACGCTGGCGGCGCTGGCCCGCATCGAGGCCGGGTCGGTGGACGCGGCCGACTTCGATGCCGTCGGCAACGACTGGGACGCCGCAGCGCGCGCCACCGCGCTCCTCGCCCGCCGGGTGCCCAGCCTCGACCCCGACGGGGCGCTCACGCGCCGCGTGGGCAGCCTGTCGGGCGGCGAACTGATGCTCGTCGCGCTCGTGGGGTTGGAGCTGTCGCGGGCACCGATCGCGGTTCTCGACGAGCCGACCAACAACCTGGACGCCGCAGCGCGCGCCCGGCTGTACGGTGCGGTCGAGGAGTGGCCGCGGACGCTCATCGTGGTGAGCCACGACGTAGAACTGTTGCGCCGCATGGACGCCATCGCCGAGCTGCGCGCGGGTGCGCTGCGCGTGTTCGGAGGCAACTACGACCTCTACACCGAGCAGGTCGCAGCAGAAGCGGAGGCGGCGGCACGAGGCGTCCGAGCCGCGGAGGGCGCCCTCCGCGCCGAACAGCGACAACGAGATCAGGTGCAGACCGCCATGGCCCGCCGGGCGCGGGCCAACGCGGCCAGCCACCGGCGGGTCGCCGGCGGGCCGCGCCTGTCGGACCCCACCGGCAAGGCGGCGGCCGAAGGCCGGCGGGCGGCGGAGAACAAGCGGGCAGCCGAGAAGGTCGCCCGGGCGAGGGAACGGCTCCTGTCGGCGGAGGAGGCGGTGCGGGACGACGACAGCATCAGGATCGATCTCGTCGACCCAGGGACGGCACGCGGCCGGCGCCTCGCCGAACTGGTCGCGGGTGAGCGCGTGGTCCACGTGACGGGTGGGCGGCGCGTGGCGCTCGCCGGGGACAACGGGGTGGGGAAGACGACGCTCTTGCGGGCGGTGCTGGCCGGCGACGGCGGTCGCGGACGGCTGTTCACCCGGCGCTACGCGTACCTCGACCAGCACCTCGCCCTCGACGACGACGCGTCGGTGCTCGATGTCGTGCGCGCCGCCGCCCCCGGGGTGCCCCCCGGCGAGATCAGGAACCGGCTGGCCCGCTTCCTGGTGCGCGGGGCGATGGTCGACCAGCGGGTGGGCACCGTGTCCGGCGGCGAACGGTTCCGGGTGGCGCTCGCCGCCGCCCTGCTCGCCGATCCGCCGCCCGAACTGCTCATCCTGGACGAGCCGACCAACAACCTCGACCTCCCCAGCGTGGGACAGCTCGTCGCTGCGCTCCGCTCCTACCGCGGCGCGCTGCTCGTCGTGAGCCACGACGCGCACCTGTTGGCCGCCCTCGACCTCGACGAGACGGTCCGGCTCACGGCCGAGGGTGAGCTGGTGGCCGAGTAGGCGGGCGGAGCGCGTCAGGAGCAGGCGATGTTGGCCTCCAGGCCGGGCAGTTCGACGAACGTGCGCCCCGGAGCGACATGCAGCGGGCTGCCGTCGGCCAGTGTGAACCCGAACGGTTGCTCGACGCCGCCCTTGGTCCAGGTGCCGCTGACGGCGCGGCCGCCATGACAGTAGATGAAGGTGCCCGAGGCGTCCGTGATCAGGTGCATCGGCTCAGCGCCCCCCTCCCCGGCGGTGAGCTTCACCCGGTCCTGCCCGGCCTTGACGACGAGGATGTTGTCGGTGGTGACGCGCGAGCCATCCTCGAGGACGTGCTCGCCCCACGGCATGCTGCGGCGGTAGAGCCCGGCGCTGGCGTCGTAGTCGTAGGTCATCGCATAGCTGTCGCCTCGCTTCCACGGCACGACAACGTGGTTCGCGGGCGATCCGGCGTCGGTGCTGGGGGCGTCCTCGCTCGTGGCCCACGGCAGGTAGACCTGGGGTGGGCCTTCGGCGAAGCGTCCGGCGACCCGGCCGAGCACCGCCGGGTGGCACATGACCGCCCGGTCGAAGTAGGTCTTGCCGCGAACCGTCCGCACCCGGCTCTGGTCGATGGAGTACGCACCCGTGCCCTTCGTGGCGAGGTAGGTGTGCGCGGCGTCGACCACCGCCTGATGTTCGCCCAGGTAGCGCTCCACCCAGCCTGCCGCCCCGGTGCTGCCGATGACCGCGTGGATCGGCGCCAGCAGCGCCACGTCCACCGGCCGCAGCGAGCGCACGGCGCCCACCGCGTCCGGCATCCGCGAGTGGAACACCGGCACGAGCCGCGTGCTGCTGTCGCCGGCGGCGTCCAGGTAGCCGTCCAGCTCGACGAAGACGAGATCGGCGTCGTTGATGCCGAGCTGTGGGTGCTCGACCTTCGTGTCGGGCACCTTGACGGCCACCGCGGCGTGAGCGGCCGCCGCGGGATCGTCGAGCAGGGCACCGGTCAGGGGCCAGCGGGGCCGGGAGTCGACGACCGGTGTCAGGGTCGAGATCGGCGTCGGCGTAGGTGTGGGCGTCGGGACGGCCGAGGGCGACGGCGTGGACACCTCCCCCGGCGCCGTGCAGCCGGCCACGAGGACCCCGACCAGCCCCAGCAGCACCCCGCGGCGGCTCACGTCGGCGGACCCAAGGTCGACCCATTCGCGCATGGCAACTCCTCCCCACACTCATCTATCTGACGCACGAGGGCGACGGGAAGTTGCCACGCCGGTTGCTCTCTCGGACGCCGCCGCGAGCCGCGGTTCGGCGCGGCTTTCGACACGGCCACCGGACTCGCACATACTGGCCCGCATGTCCGGTTGGAACGCCGACAACGCGGCGAGCAGCGACCCCGGGGAGGTCACGATCCTCGAGGGGTCGTCGTTCTGCGTCTCCGGGCCGGTGGGGAACATCAACCCCGGCGGCGCCCACGGCTGGTTCCTGCACGACACGCGCATGCTCGCGCACTGGAGCCTGCTCGTCGGCGGCGACCACGTGGAACGCCTCGACGCCTACACCCCCGAATCGCAGCGCGCCGTTTTCGTCGGGCGCGTCGCCCACATGCTCGGCCGCGAGGGCACCCTCATCGTCGAGCGGGACCGCACGGTGGACAACGAACTACGCGAAGTCGTCACCGTGCGCAACTACTCCCCGGTCGAGGAGAGCTGCACGCTCGCCCTGTCGGTGGGCACCGACTTCGCCGACCTCTTCGACGTCAAGGCTGGCCGCGAGGGCTTCTTCCCCGACGTGCGGCGCACCGAGCGCGGCGACCGGATCGTCCTCTCGAGCACCGAGGCCGGCCCGTCGGCCCGGGTCGTGGTCGCGTGCCCCGGCGCCTCCGTCCGCGGGGACGCTCTCGTCATCACCCTCACGATGCCGCCGAAAGGGTCGGCGTCCGCCACGTTCGTCGCCGCACCGACCGGCGCCGCCGGTGATGTCGACCTCACCCCGCCCCCTGCCCACACCCCCGACGCGTCCGAGCGGAGCACCCACTGGCTGCGGTCCCTGCCCACCGTGACCGCCGAGGACGAGGACGTCGAAGACCTCCTCCGCACGAGCGCCCGCGACCTCGACTCGCTGCGCATGACGGGCGTCGGCGAACCCGGACGCGTCGTCCTCGCCGCCGGCGCCCCCTGGTTCATGGCGCTGTTCGGACGAGACTCGCTGCTCGCCAGCTACATGGCGCTCGCGGCGGACCGGACGCTGGCGCTCGGCGTCCTGCGCACGCTCGCCGAGCACCAGGGCAGCCGCGTCGTCGACACCACCGACGAGGAACCCGGCCGTATCCTCCACGAGATCCGCCGCGGCAGGGCGGCGTCCGCTGCGCTCGGCGGCGCCGGCGTCTACTACGGCAGCGCCGACGCGACGCCGCTGTTCGTCAACGTCATGGGTGAACTGCACCGCTGGGGCGTCCTCGCCGGGGACGACCTGGCGCGCCTCCTCCCCCACGCCGACCGTGCCCTCGCCTGGACCACCGGCCACGGCGACCGCGACGGCGACGGCTTCGTCGAGTACGCACGGCGCAGCGAACACGGCCTGCTCCACCAGGGCTGGAAGGACTCGACCGACGCCCTCAGCTTCGCCGACGGCACCCCCGCCACCGGCCCGATCGCCCTCGCCGAGGTGCAGGGCTACACCTATCGCGCCTGGCGCGACCGCGCCGAGATGGCCCGCGCGGTCGGCGACGACACGCGCGCCGCCGAGTGCGACGACCGCGCCGACGTGCTGCGCGAACGCTTCAACCGGGCCTTCTGGCTCCCCGACGACGGCTGGTTCGCCCTCGCCCTCGACGGGGACAAACGCCCCGTCGATGCGCTGGCGTCCAACATGGGCCACTGCCTGTGGAGCGGCATCGTCGACGACACGCTCGCCCCCGCGGTCGCCGCCCGCCTGGTCTCGCCCGAACTCTTCTCCGGCTGGGGCGTGCGCACGCTCGCCGTCGGCATGGGCGCCTACAACCCCGTCAGCTACCACAACGGGTCGGTGTGGCCACACGACAACGCCCTCATCGTCGATGGCCTCCTTCGCTACGGTTTCGTCGCCGAGGCGCAGCGGGTCGCCGAGGGCATGCTGGACGCCGCCGCCCACTTCCGCGGCCGGCTGCCCGAGCTGTTCTGCGGCTTCGACCGGCAGGAACACCCTCAGCCGATCGCCTACCCGACGTCGTGTGCGCCCCAGGCGTGGGCCGCGGCCAGCGCCTTCCATCTGCTGCGCGTCCTGCTGCGGTTCGCCCCCGACATTCCGCAGCGGACCTACCGGTTGGCGCCCGTCCTCCCCGAGCGGCTCGGTGCCGTGCGGGTCGAGGGACTGCGCCTGGGCGGCGGCGTCCTGACGTTCAGCGCCCGGGAGACCGACCTCGTCCTCGAACGGACGCCGCCCTCACTACGCCGGAAAGCGACGTAGGCTCGAACCCAGTCACTGGAGACCGGGAGGAAGATCATGCGCATCGGACTCATCGCACCCCCGTGGGTCCCTGTCCCTCCGCCCGCCTACGGCGGCACCGAGGAGGTCGTCGACCTGCTCGCCCGCGGCCTCGTCGCCGCCGGCCATGAGGTGCTGCTGGGGGCGGCGTCCGACTCGACCTGTCCGGTGCCGCTGGTGCCCGGGACGGCGGCCTCCGACACCGAGGCGCTCAACGAGTCGACCTCGCAGTTGGCTCACGTGGTGGTGAGCTACGACGGCATGGGCGGGGTCGACCTCGTGCACGACCACACCGTCGTCGGGCCGCTGTACCGCGGCCGGCCGCCCGACGTGCCCGTCGTCATCACGAACCATGGGCCGTTCACGGGCGACACGCTGACGCTGTTCCGGGCGATGAGCCGCGACACGGCGATCGTGGCCATCTCGGCCGACCATGCGAGCCACGCGAACGGCGTCCCGATCACGCGCGTGATCCACCACGGTCTCGACGTGGCGCGCGTGCCGGTCGGGAGCGGTCGCGGCGGGTATGCCGCCATGCTGGCCCGGATGAGCCCGACCAAAGGCGTGGTCGAGGCCCTGCAGATCGCGCGCGCGGCCGGTGTGCCGTTGCGGATCGCCGCCCGGCTGGCTGAGCCCGGCGAGATCGCCTACTTCGAGTCCGAGGTGAAACCCCTGTTGACGAGCGAGCACACCTACATCGGCGAGGTATCCGCCGCGGAGAAGTACGCGCTGCTCGGCGAGGCCTTCGCGCTGCTGAACCCGATCCAGTGGTCGGAGCCGTTCGGGCTGGCGATGATCGAGTCCCTCGCCTCGGGAACGCCGGTGATGGCCACCCCGCGCGGCGCAGCGCCCGAGATCGTGCGGCACGGGGAGACGGGCTTCCTGGGCCCGGTCGAGGAGCTGGCCGCGCAGTTGGTGGCGGCCGCCTCGCTGGACCGGGCGCGGTGCCGTGCCGACGTCGAGGAGCGGTTCAGCGCGCAGCGCATGGTCGCCGACCATATCGCGCTCTACGAGGATCTCCTCGCCCGCCACCGCTGACGCCGCGAGGCCCAGGCGGTTGCGCCGAGAGCCCCGGTGAGTTCGCGCCGAGCCCCCGCGCGCCGAGACCGGGCCGCACCTGCGGCGTCCGATGGTAGAAACGCACTGATGCGCCACGCCCTCGCCACCTTCTTCCGTGGCCTGCCCGAGTACGTCACGTACGAGGCGGCCACGCGGGCGTTCGTCGTCCTGGTGCTCATGCCGATGGGGGCGTTCACGACGGCGCTGCTCGTGTCCGGGCGTGCGGGCGGGGCGGTGACGAATGCGACGATCTGGCCCTTCCTGGCCTCGTGGCAAGGGGTGACGTTCGTGTTGCTGGCGGTGGCGTTGCTGGCGTGGCTCGTGGTGGTCGAGCTGGGCGGAGCCATCGTGATCGCGGCCCGCCGCCGCGCCGGGCAGCCACCGGCGCGGTACCTGTCGGTGGTGGGCCACAACCTGCGCCGGGCCCCGAACCTCCTCAGTGCGGGCGGGCCGCTGGTGCTGCTCTACGTGGCGGTCGTCGCACCCCTGACGGGCGCGGGCTTCACGCCGACGATGTTCGCGGGCGTCGGGGTGCCGATGTTCGTGATGTCGGTCATCGCGGCCACACCCGCGCTGTTGGCGGCGTACGTCGGTGTGATCGCTGCCCTGTCCCTCGTCGCCCTGACGATGATTTACACCGTGCCCCTCATCATCCTCGGCAACCTGCGGGCCTGGCCGGCGATCGTGGCCAGCGTGCAGCTGGTGCTGCGGCGTCCGGGCGTGCTCTGGAGGCGCTACCTGTGGCCGCTCGTGGGGGCGGTGGCGCTCGCCGGAGCGATTGCGACCCTGTGGTTCCTCGGGGTCGCGCTCGCCCTCGAACTGGGCGTCGATCAGCCTTGGCAGGGGCCGCTGCTGGTGTTCCTGCTCGGGATCCAGCAGACGGTGACCTTGCTGTTCTCCCTCGTCGCTCTGCCCTATCAGGCCCACTGTCTGGTGGACGCCTACCACACTGCCCTGCCCGGCACCGGACCCCTGGCCCACCTCGCCGAGGGTGAGCTCGAGGTGGCGTCGCGGCGTCCGGATTCGCTCGTCACCCGAGCCCTCACCCAGCCCGGACGACTCGCGCTCGGCCTGGTCGGTGCGTATGCCCTGGCGTTGGGAGCCATCTCCGTGCCGGGGTACGCGGTGCTGGGCGAAGTTGTGGGCGAACTCACCGAGCCCGAGGTGATCGCCCATCGCGCAGGCGGGAACGGCGCGCCGGAGAATTCTCTCGCCGGGTTGGAGTACGCCATCGAGCAGCGGGCCGATCGTGTCGAGATCGACGTGCAGCGAACCGCCGACGGCGCCTACGTCCTCAACCACGACGACACGTTCGCGCGTGTGGCGGGCGAACCGAGGGCGTCCGGCCAGCTGACGCTGGCGGAGGTGAAAGCGCTGACGATCGCGGGCAGCGGAGCGCGCGTGCCGACGCTCGAGGAGTTCCTGACCGCCGCGAAGGGACGCATGCCGGTGCTGATCGAGCTCAAGGGAGCGACGGCCGACCAGCGGATGGGTGACGACGTCGTGGCCATCGTCGACCGGCTCGGGATGCGTGGGTCGGTCACCCTGATGTCGCTCAACTACCCGCTCGTTCAGTACATCGAGGGCACCTACCCGGCGATGACCACCGGTTTCGCCTACTTCTGGTCCATCGGGGACGTGAGCCTGCTCACTGCGGACGTGATCATGCTCGAAGAAGGTGAGGCCACCCCCGATCGCGTCCTCGCCATCACCGCGGCCGGCAAGCAGGCCTACGTGTGGACGGTCAACGACCCCGAAACGGTCGTCACCGTCGCCGAAGCGGGGGCGTCCGGTGTCATCACCGACACCATCCCGGAAGCGCGCAGCGTCCTGGACCGCCGCGAGGACATGACCCCGGTCGACCTGTTGGCGCATCTCCTCGGATTCGGCACGCCCGAGCACTGACCCGTCGGGTGCGGTGTCCTGCACCGCCCCCTGTCGGCGGGGTCTGCTCGGGTCGCGGTGTTCCGATGCGGCCAAGTTCACACTCAGCGAGCCTCGAGTCGGGCGCTCACGCTCAGCGGAGCGGTTGTGGCTTCGCTGAGCGTGAATCCAGCCTCATTCCGGGGCCGAGCCGCCCGCCACGAGGGTGTAGAGCATGCGCTGCCGGAGCGTCGCGGCGTCTTTGCCCAGTGCGTCGAGGAGCGCGTAGGCGAATGCCAGCGCCGTGCCCGGCCCGCGACTGGTGACGAGGCGGCCGTCGACCACCACGACGTCTTCGGCGAACTCACCGTTGTCGATCTGGTCCTCGTACCCCGGGTAGCACGTGTACGTGCGGCCGGCGAGGACGCCGGCGCGTCCGAGCGCGATCGGCGCGGCGCACATGGCCGCGACGAGGCCCCCCGCCGCGTCCATCTCCTGGAGGGCCGCGATGACGGCGTCGTTGTCGCGCAGGGCGACGGCGCCGGGGTGTCCGCCGGGGAGGATGATGGCGTCGTAGGGGTCCGTCGTGCCGAGCCGGGCATCGGCCCGGACGACGATGCCGTGGTCGCCCGTCACCTCGTCGCGGCCATTGGTGGCGAGCATGTCCACCCCCACGCCGCCGCGGCGCAGCACGTCGACGATCGTGATCGCCTCGATCTCTTCGAAACCGTCCGCCAGCAGGACTGCCGCTTTGGTCATGGATCCTCCCCTCGTTGGGCCCCGTGGGCCGTGCACGTTTCTGACATAGCTGTTGTGACCTATGAAATCGTGGCACGTGTCACGATTCCCTATGTCACAAACGTGACCACCCCCGATCAGCCCGCCCTCCGGCGCAGTTCGCGCTGAGCTCGGGTGCCGGGCATGGCGGTCCAGGTGGGCCGGGCGGTGATCCACGCCGGGTCGGTGACCATGCGCGCCAACGCGAGTCCTGCGGCCAGCGCGACCACGATGCCCACGGCCGTCATCCCGTTGACGAGGGTGCTCATGGCATTGCCGTTGATGAGGCCCACCATGGCCCGGTAGGTGCTCGCGCCGGGGATCATGATGAGCACCGCGGGCACGCTCAGGGTGATGCGCGGGGCGAGGATCCGCTGGTTGACCGAGCCGGCCAGCAGGCCGACCAGGGTCGTGGCCAAAGCCGCCATGAGCAGGTTGTTCGCCCCCAGGTCGAGGGCGGTGAGGCGCACCACGTTCGCGATGGTGCCGATCCCCGCGGCGGTCAGCGCGACCCGCAGCGGCGTGTTGAACGTGAGAGCGAACCCGACGACGCCGGCGAAGCTCGCCACCAGCCGCAGCAGGAACAGCACCGTCTCGTCAATCTTGGGGGGCGACATGATCGATACGGGCAGCCCGAACGCCCACGCGATGCTCCACGCGCCGAGGGAGGCAGCCAGGGTGATCATGAGGGTGAACATGAGCCGCGACACCCCCGACGTGAAGTCGAAGCGCGCCAGGTCGAGAGCGGCCGTGATGAGGGGGAAGCCCGGCACCAGGAACAGGATCGCCGACGTGAACGCCGCCACGTGCACCGTCGCGAGCCCGCTCGGCAGCAGCCAGCCGAGCAGGTTGGCGAGCAGCATGAACACGAGGCAGGCGGTGAAGGACGCCGCCGCGACGGTCCCCAGCTGGTTCAGCCGGAACCTGCCGAGCGTCACCTGCAGGTACTTCCCGCACGCGGCGGCGAGGGCAGCCGCGAGGCATTCGGTCCAGCGGCCGTTGTTGAGGAACGCGAACGCACCGCAGGCGAGCGCCGCCGCGCCGACGATGACGAGCCTGGGATAGAGCGCGCGGCGGGCGACGACCGCCTTCAACCGCGCCTGCAGTTCGGCCGCGGTGAGGCCGGGCTGCACCTGCAGCGAGAGGCGCATGAGTTCCTCGAGGCGGTCGGCGTCCACGTGGGGCACGGGCACCTCGACGACCTGTGTGCGGAACGTGCCGTGGGCGCGCGTCGTGGCGACGATCTCGTTGATGCTCACCTGCGCCTCGAGCTGCTCGATGCCGAGCGCGGCCGCGACGCGTCCCATGGCGAGCTTGACCCGGTACGAGCCAGTGCCCGACGTGAGCATGAGCGCCCCCATGCGACACACCGCGTCGGACTTCTCGGCCAGGATCTCAGCCGGTGTCAGTTCGGCCATGACCGAACTCAATCACTCCCGGAGGCCGCAGGTGCGGCTTCTCACCCGGCGGGGCGAGGAGAGGCTCGACGGGCCGGACCGGCAAGGATCGCCCCGGCCGCCATCAGCCGACGGCCTTCTTGACGAGCTTGCGCAGCTCGGCCTCGGTGGCCTTGGTCATCGCCGTGAGCGCGTAAGCCGTGGGCCAGAAGGAACCGTCGTCGAGGGCCGCGCCGTCGTTGAAGCCCACGGTGTGGTAACGCACCTTGAACTTGCTCGCCGGTTGGACGAACACGATCACCGCACCGTCTCGTGCCCAGGCGGGCATGCCGTACCACGTCTTCGGGTCGAGCTCAGGCGCCTCCTCGGCGACGATGTCGGCGACCTTCTGGGCGATGACCCGCTCGTCGTCGGGCAGCTCGGCGATCTTGTCCTTGAGGTCCTGGGCCTCCTTCTCCTTCTTCGCCGCCCCCTTGGTGCCCCGTGTGGACTTGAGTTCCGCGGCGCGTTCCTTCATCGCCGCGCGCTCCTCCGCGGTGAAGCTTGCGTCGTCGCTCTTCTTCGTGGCCATGGTTCAGCGTGGGCCGGGCGGGCGGCGTCCGTCAATGATCGACCAACCGAAGACACACTTGACCCTGACACGGTGTCAAGCGGGAGAACTGTCTCATGTTGATCTCGGACTTCGCTCGACTCGGGCAGGTGTCGGTGCGGATGCTGCGCCACTACGACGCGATCGGGCTGCTCGTGCCCGAACGCGTCGACCCGTGGAACGGCTACCGCTCCTACGCACCCGAGCAGCTGCATGCCCTCAACCGCATCGTCGCGCTCAAGGATCTCGGCTTCACGCTCGAGCAGGTGGCCCACCTGCTCGACGACGTCGCCGATGCCGAGCTGCGCGGCATGCTGCGCCTCCGCAGGGCGCAACTGGAGGACGAGGCACGCGCCGTCGGCACCCGGCTGGCGGCGGTCGAATCGAGGCTGAGGATGATCGAGAAGGAGAAGCAAACCATGCCCGACTATGTGATCAAGACTGTCCCCGCCGTGCGGCTCGTCGCCCGGCGCGCCACGGTCGACCCCGCCGCGATCGGAACGTTCGTGGGTCCCACGTTCGACGCGATCGCGCGCGAGATCGGCCACGTCAGCGGTGCGCTGGCGACTCCCATCGCCACCTACGCGGAAACCGAGGAGGGCATGAGCATCGTCGTCGGCTACGCCACGAACGTCGAAGCGCAGGCGGGCACCGAGATCGTCGACCTGCCCCAGCAGAGCGCCGTCTGCGGCGTCCACCTGGGGCCGATGGCGACGATCCACGAGTCCTGGCAGGCGCTGCACCGCTGGATCGTCGAGAACGGGTACACCTTCGACGGGCCGTGCCGCGAGCTCTACGTGCGTGCCGAGTCGACGGACCAGGCGGACTGGGTGACCGAACTGCAGCAGCCGATCCGGCAGGCGTGACCTGACACGCCCCGGGGTGGGGCGCAACGGATCGCAGAAGGGCTAGATTGTGGGGGCAAGGTGCTCCGACAAGGAAGAATGCCATGACGATCGACGACGCGCCCCACCCTGAGGACCCACGCAAGCCTGATTCCCCCACCGACATCAAGCCACCCAACTGGAAGTTCGTCCTGAAGAACACGCTGCGCGAGTTCAATGACGACGGCCTCTCGGACGCCGCGGCCGGGCTCACCTACTTCACGGTGCTCTCGCTCTTCCCCGGCATCATCGCGCTCGTGTCGATCCTCAGCCTGGTCGGCCAGAGCGGCGAGCTGATCCGCAACCTCGTGCTCGATCTGCGCGACCAGGGCGCCATTCCGGCGTCCGCGATCGACACGATCGATCCCGTCATCCAGGCGTTGACCGACACCCCCGCACCGGGGTTCGGCCTTGTCGTCGGCCTGTTGACGGCGCTGTGGTCGGCGTCGAACTACGTGAAGGCGTTCAGCCGGGCGTCCAACCGCATCTACGAGGTGCCCGAAGGGCGCGGGCCGGTGAAGTTCAACCTGACCATGTTCGGCCTGACGGCCGTGATGCTGCTCCTCATCGCCGTGGCGCTGGTGGGCGTGACGGTCTCGGGGCCGCTGCTCGAGTCGATCGGCAACGTCTTCGGGCTCGGCGAGGTGGCCGTCACGGTGTTCGCGTGGGCGAAGTGGCCGATCATCGCTGCGATCGTCGTGCTGGTCGTGGCGTTGTTGTACTGGGCGGCGCCCAACGTGAAGCAGCCCAAGATCCGCTGGATCAGTGTGGGCGCGCTGGTGGCCATCGTCGCGTCCGTGATCGCCTCCGCGGCTTTCGGGTTCTACGTCGCCAACTTCGGCAGCTACGACGCCACCTACGGCACGCTGGCCGGCATCATCATCTTCTTGTTCTGGATCAACATCATCAACATGGTGTTGCTGTTCGGCGCCGAACTCGACGCCGAACTCGAGCGCGGCCGGCAGCTCCAGGGCGGCATCAAGGCCGAGGAGGAGATCCAGTTGCCGCTCCGCGACGACAAGGGGGCTCTCAAGAAGCAGGAGAAGCAGGCCCAGGCCGTGGCCGAGGCCCGCGAGGTGCGCCTGTCGTCGGGCAACTCGTCGGACGCGTCGGCGTCCGACATGGAGGCGGCCAAGGCCGAGGTAGGCGAGCCCGCGCCCACGGGCACGGGCACCGACAAGGTGAACGCCGACGATGCGTCCGGCGGGGCGTCGGGTGGGGCTGAGGCCGATGGCGAGGTCGAAGAGAAGGTGTCGGACGCCGACCGTGCGGCGGCAGCCAAGGCCGACCGCGAACGCGCCGAGGCCGTCGGCTCCGCCGAGGACACCATCACCGTCGCCGAGGATTCCCGCAACCGACCCCGCCAGCCCAAGGATCACTACCCGGACCTGTGAGACGGTCCAGCCTGCGCGGTCCGGGTGGACGGGCCGGGCCGGCCGGGTGGGCGGTCACGTTTCTGACATAGGGTTTCTTGGCACGTGCCACGATTCCCTATGTCAGAAAACCTATGTCAGCCAGCGACACCCCCGAGGGTATTCCCGCAGGAATCTGACCTCGTGTTTCTGACATAGCGTTTCTTGGCACGTGCGACGCTTTCCTATGTCAGAAACGTGAGACCCCCCGCCCAACCAACGCCGGCACGACAGCACTGCCCCCACCGGCAGCCCAGCGCCGCGAAGTCCGCTAATCCGCCGACAGCAGGGCTATGGCGCGGGCCACATCGGCACCCTCGCCGGACCCGTCGTCCAGCAACCGGTGCAGCGCCAGGCCTTCGATGAGCGCATCCAGGATGCGCGCGGTGGCGGGATCGAAATGGCGCTCCAGGGCCGCCCGGCTGCGCGCCATCCACGCATGGGTGACGGCCTTGTACCGCTCGTCGCGGGCAGCCAGGGCGTACAGCTCGGTCATCAGCACGACCTCCCGGTCGTCGATCAGGACGCCCCCCAGGACGTGCCGCTCGATCGCCGCCCGTGCCTCCTCGGGCGACGCCGCCCGCGCCATCGCCGCGTCGAGCCGTTCGCTCGCGCGTCGCGCGAACTTCTCGAAGGCCGCCATGAGCAGGGCGTCGCGACCGGCGAAGTGGTACGTCATGGATCCGAGCGGCACGTCGGCGGCCGCCGCGACTTTCCGGTGCGACAGCCCGTCGACGCCCTCGGCGACGATGACGTCGAGGCACGCCTCGATGATCCGTTCCGAACGCATCGGGTCGCGCCGCCGCGGCCGCACCGCGCTCGTGGCGCCCACGGCGCTCGCACCCACCGCGCTCACGCGGATGCCTCGAGATGCCGGATGATCCGCGCCGGGTTGCCCACGGCGACGACGTTGGCCGGCAGGTCCTTCGTGACGACCGATCCGGCGCCGACCACCGTGTTGTCCCCGATCGTCACGCCGGGGCACACGGTGACGCCGCCGCCGAGCCACACGTTGTCGCCCAGCGTGATGGGCTCGGCGGCTTCCCAGCCGTCGCGTCGCAGCACGGGGTCGAGCGGGTGGGTGGGCGTCAACAGCTGGCAGTTGGGCCCGATCTGGCAATGCTCCCCGATGGTGATCCGGGCGACGTCGAGCGCTGTCAGCCCGTTGTTGATGAACGTGTGTGCGCCGATGTGGATGTTCTCGCCGAAGTCCACCCAGAAGGGCGCCCGCACGTACACGTCCTCCCCCACGGACCCCATGATCTGCGCCAGGATCGGCCGGGCCGCCTCCATCCCGTGCATGAGCTTCGTCTGTGCGTAGCGCTCGATCAGGCGGTTCGCCCGCGCCGAGATCTCCGCGCTCTCCGGGTCCGCCCCCCGGTACAGGTCTCCGGCCAGCATCCGCTCCCGCATCGGCCGCGGATCGTTCATCAGTTCTTCCATCGTTGGCATGTAGACAGCTTACACGATTATATGTACGCTCGTACACATGGAGGACCTGCAGAGCACCATCCGCCTCGTCGCCGTCGACATGGACGGCACCTTCCTGCACCACGACGACACCTACGACCGCGCCCGGTTCGCGCGCCTCCGCACCCAGATGGACGCCGCCGGAGTCCGCTTCGTCGTCGCCTCGGGCAACCAGTACGAGCAGATCAGCAGCTTCTTCCCCTACCGCGACGAACTCAGCTTCGTCGGCGACAATGGCGCGTACGTCGTCGAGCAGGGCACGCCCCTCTTCGCGGCGCAGATCGAGCCTGCGGTCGTCCACGCCGTGGTCGACCTCCTCGACGCCCACGGCGTCCCCTACCTCGCCTCCGCCCCCGGCCGCGCCTATGTTCCCGACGCCGCGCCGCAGCACTTCTACGACACCATCGCCCGCTACTACCACTCGTTGCAGCGCATCGGCTCGGTCCACGACGTGGCCGATCGCATCTTCAAGTTCGCCCTTCACGACGAGCGCGGCCTTCCCGACGGCCTCGACGCCCTCATCGCGGACGCCGCCGGCGCCGGCGTGGTGCCCGTCACCTCGGGTCACGGCTCGATGGATCTGGGCGCCCCCGGGGTGCACAAGGCGTCCGGGCTCGAGATCCTCATGGACCGCTGGGGCATCGACTGGAGCCAGACCGCCACGTTCGGCGACTCCTTCAACGACCTGCAGATGCTCAAGCGCGCCCGGTTCTCCGTCGCGATGGCCAACGCCGCCGAGGAGTTGAAGCAGATCGCCCGCTTCACCACGGACTCCAACGACGCCGACGGCGTCCTCAACCAACTGGAACAGTGGTTCGCATGAAGAAGGCGATCATCCTCGACGTCGACGGCACCCTCGTCGACTACGACCTCAAGCTGAGCGGATCGACGCTCGTCGCGATCGACCGTGCCCGCAAGGCCGGCCACGAGGTCTACCTCTGCACCGGCCGCAGCAAGGCCGAGACGTTCGCCGCCCTCTACGGGCTGCCCGTCGACGGCTACATCGGCGGCAAGGGCGCCTACATCGAGGTGCGCGAGGTGCCGATCTACCACCACCCGCTCACCGAGGCCGAGTGCGCGAGCGCCCTCGCCTGGCTGCACGCGCACGACCTCCCCTACTTCCTCGAGACCAACGAGGGCCTGTTCGCCAACCAGCGCTTCCTCGACGTGTCGCCGGTCATCGCCGCGCGCTTCGTCGGGGGCACCGCCACCCAGATGGCCGCCGGACGGAAGGCGTTCCCCGCGCTGCATCCCGGTGACGGCAGGCCGCGGGCGGGCGTCAACAAGATCAGCTGGGTCATCCAATCGCCCACCCAGCGCGCGGAGGCGGCGTCCGCCCTCCCGACGCTCCAGCACGGCTGGTGGGGCGGCCGCGACCACGCCGAACTCTGCGGCGAGATCGGCCCCGCCGGCATCTCGAAGGCGTCCGGCGTCGGCGTCCTGCTCGCCTATCTCGGCCTGCAACGATCGGACGCCGTCGGCTTCGGCGATTCGGCGGGCGAGATCCCGATGCTGCAGGCCTGCGGCACGGCCGTGGCCATGGGCAACGCGAGCGCCGACGTGAAGGCGATGGCCGACTTCGTCACCCGCGATGTGGACGCAGACGGCCTCCGCCTCGCCTTCGACCACCTGGGCCTGCTCGACCCAGGGATTTGACCACACACCCAAGGAAGGGAAACCCATGACCGGCAAGAAGATCATCCTCCTCGACGTCGACGGCACGCTCGTCGACTACCACGGCCAGCTGCCCGCCTCGGCCGCCGACGCGGTCAAGCGGGCCATCGCGAACGGCCACGAGGTGTTCATGTGCACCGGCCGCGCCCGGGCCGAGGTGCAGCAGGAGCTGTGGGATCTCGGTCTCGACGGCCTCATCGGCGGCAACGGCAACTACATCGAACACCACGGCGAGGCCGTGCTGCACAACTCCTTGTCGGAGGAGGACTGCCGGGCCATCGTCGACTGGTGCCACGAGCGCGGCCACGAGTTCTACCTCGAGGCCAACGCCGGCCTGTTCGCATCGGAGAACTTCCGCGAGGCCGCCCGGCCCGTCATGACGATCTACGCCGCCCGCAAGGGCAAGCCCGCCCCGGCGGCGGGCGAGACCGGCTTCCACGGCATGGTCTACGGTCAACCGCTCGTCCGCGACGACGTGATGAAGATCAGCTACATCCTCGACTCCATCGAGGATCACGAGGCCGCCAAGAAGGCGTTCCCCAACCTGCAGCACGGCACGTGGGGCGGCCGCGGCGCCGAGGCGCTGTTCGGCGACATCGGCGTCTACGGCATCACCAAGGCCCACGCCGTGGAGGCACTGCTCGAACACCTCGGCGCCGACAAGGCCGACGCCATCGCCTTCGGTGACGCGACCGTCGACATCCCGATGTTCGAGGCGTCCGGGTATGCGGTGGCCATGGGCGACGCCAGCCAGGACGTCAAGGACGCCGCCGACCACATCACCACCGACGTGGAGGAAGACGGCATCGCCAACGCGTTCAAGCACCTCGGCCTGATCTGAGCCCCCGACAGCCCTGGACGAGGTGTCGAGGGAGTGGGCACCCCCACCCAGCGTTGATACGCTTCAGTCATGACGGCGAGGCGACCTGACATCCGGATGGTCGCGGTCGACATGGACTGCACCTTCCTGCGCGACGACCACAGCTACGACCGCCCGCGCTTCGAGCGGCTCCGGGCACAGATGGACGCCGCGGGCGTCCGCTTCGTGGTCGCGAGCGGCACCCATGTGGAGCGCCTGCGCAACTCGTTCGACCACCCGGACGAGCTCGCGTTCGTCGCCGACAACGGCGCCCACGTGATCGACCGGGGCGAGGAGGTGTACGTCGCCCACCTTCCCGACGCCGACGCCGCCCGCATCATCGATGCGTTCGAGGCCCACCCCGATCTCGCGATCCTCGGCTCCGGACCCGAGCGCGTCTACGTGACGCCGTCGGTGAGCGACGACCACTTCGCGATGCTGCGGGTCGTGATGCCGAACGCGCGCCGCGTGGACTCCCTCCACGAGGTGCGCGGCCAGGTCAACAAGTTCGCCGCCTTGGACCCGAACGGCCTCTCGGAAGCCCTCGCCCCGAGTCTGCTCGAAGCCCTCGGCGGCCTCGTCGTCCCGGTCACGAGCGGCCACCTCTCGATGGATTTCATCCTTCCCGGCGTGCACAAGGCGTCGGGCCTGCTGCGCCTCATGGACCGCTGGGGCCTCGAGCGCGCCCAGGTGGCCGCCTTCGGCGATTCGGCCAACGACATCGAGATGCTGCAGCTCGCCGGCCACGGCTTTGCGATGCTGAACGCCACCCCGGAAGTGAAGGACGCCGCCGACGCCGTCGTCGCCTCCAACAACGACGACGGTGTGCTCGAGCAGCTGAGCATCTGGTTCGGGGAGGACTGATGTCGCACCTGTTCACGCCCTACCCCCTGCGCGGTGTCACGGTGCCCAACCGCGTCTGGATGTCACCGATGTGCATGTATTCGGCGCCCGCCACCGGGGAGCACGTCGGCCGGCCGACCGATTTCCACCTCGCCCACTACACCGCTCGCGCCCTCGGCGGCGTCGGCCTCGTGATGCTGGAGGCCACGGCCGTCCGCCCCGAAGGCCGCATCTCCGCCTGGGATCTGGGCCTGTGGTCCGACGACCAGATTCCCGCGTTCGCGCGCGTCGCCGCGTCCGTGAAGGCGGCCGGGGCAGTCATCGGCGTCCAGTTGGCCCACGCGGGCCGCAAGGCCTCCACGACGCAGGCGTGGAACGGTTCGGCCGCGCTCGAGGGCGACCTCGCCTGGCAGACCGTCGCCCCCTCGCCCATCGCCTTCCCCGGCCTGCCGGCGCCGCACGAGCTCACGATCGGTGAGATCGCGCAGGTCGTCCAGGCGTTCGCGGACGCCGCTGGCCGCGCCCTCGCTGCTGGTTTCGACGTGGTCGAGATCCACGCGGCCCACGGCTACCTGCTCAACGAGTTCCTCTCCCCCGCGGCCAACCACCGCACCGACGGCTACGGCGGCAGCCTCGAGAACCGGTCCCGGATCGTGCTCGAGGTCATCGACGCGGTGCGGCGCGTCTGGCCCTCCGACAAGCCGGTTTTCCTCCGCATCTCCACGACCGACTGGATCATGGAGGACCCCGACACGGACGCCTCCGGCTGGGGTCTCGACGATTCGATCCAGCTCGCCCGGTGGGCGCACGAGCGTGGCGTCGATCTGATCGATGCCAGCAGCGGCGGCGTCCTCCCGGTGCCCATCCCGCACACGGTCGACTACCAGACCGCCCTCGCCGCGCGTCTGCGCGCCGAGTCGGGCGTGCCTGTGGCCGCGGTCGGCCGCATCACCGAGCCCGAGCAGGCCGAGCAACTCCTCGCCTCCGGTGGCGCCGACGCGGTCTTCCTCGCGCGGGCCCTGTTGCGCGACCTGTCGTGGGCCAACAACGCCGCAGCGTCCCTCGGCGAGCCCCGCCGGCTGATCCTGCCCTACGGCCGCGGCTGACGCCCGAGTTCAGCGCTCG
>NZ_JARKOT010000173.1 GCF_029977985.1 Propioniciclava sp.
TCGACGACGGGCACCGAGACGGTCATCCCGCTCGACCAGAACGCCGACGTCAAGGCGCTCTACGACAGCACCCTGCAGGCCGCCGTGGGCGACGGCCTCTCCGCCGGCCTCGGCCAGTGGGGCCAGAGCTGGATGGACGCCTTCCAGAACGGTGGCTTCGCCACGATGCAGTGCCCGAGCTGGATGCTCGGCGTCATCGAGGGCAACGCGGCCGGTGTCACCTCGTGGGACGTCGCTGACACCTTCCCCGAGGGTGGCGGCAACTGGGGCGGCTCGTACCTGACCGTTCCCGCCGCGGGCGCCAACGTCGAGGCGGCCACCGAGCTGGCGCTCTGGCTGACCGCTCCTGAGCAGCAGCTCAAGGCGTTCGCCAGCAAGGGCACCTTCCCGAGCCAGGTCGAGGCGCAGGACAGCTCCGAGCTCGCTGCGGCGACGAACGAGTTCTTCAACAACGCCCCCGTCGGCGAGATCTTCAAGAACCGCGCCGCCGCCGTCAAGAGCCAGCCGTTCAAGGGCGAGCACTACTTCGCCATGAACACCATCGTGGGCGAGGCCATCGGCCGCGTCGACGTGGACAAGACGGATGACGCCGCGGCGTCCTGGGAGAAGGCCGTGACCGCGGCCAAGGACATCACCGGCTAATCGCACCGGCGGCGTCCGGCCGGTTCTCCTTCACCGGCCGGACGCCGCACCCGGCGCCCACCGACCACACACCACCGAGGAGTGACGTCCCATGTCCCGCAGTGCCGCAGGACCGAGGAGCTCGCTGACCACCCGTCAGCGGCTCAGCAAGCTCGACGTCGCGACCGCCCCCTACGTCTACATCGCCCCCTTCTTCCTCCTCTTCGCCGTCATCGGGCTGTTCCCGATGCTGTTCACGGCCTACGTGTCGACCCGGCAGTACGGGCTGCTCACCGGCGACGCCGGCCCCGCGGGCTTCGACAACTACGCGTTCATCCTCACCAACGAGCGGTTCCTGATCGGCCTCCGGAACACGTTCAGCATCTTCCTGCTCAGCTCGGTTCCCCAGGTGATCGCCGCGATCTTCATCGCGGCCGTCCTCAACGCGAACCTGCGGGCCCGCACCTTCTGGCGCATGGGCGTCCTGCTGCCCTACGTGGTGGCCCCCGTCGCCGTCTCCCTCATCTTCGGCCGGCTGTTCGCCGACCAGTCCGGTGTGATCAACACCCTCCTCGGCGGCATGGGCATTCCGCCCATCGGCTGGCACGCCGACGTCCTGCCCAGCCACCTGGCCATCGCGACCATGGTCAACTTCCGCTGGACCGGCTACAACACCCTCATCTTCCTGGCCGCCATGCAGGCCATCCCGCGCGACGTGATCGAGGCGGCCATCGTCGACGGCGCGAGCCGCTGGCGCACCTTCTGGAACGTGACCCTCCCGATGCTGCGGCCCACCGTGATGTTCGTCGTCATCACCTCCACCATCGGCGGCCTGCAGATCTTCGACGAGCCGCGCATGTACGACAGCTCGGGCCTCGGCGGCAACGACCGGCAGTGGATGACGATCGCCATGTACATGTACGAACTCGGCTGGGGGCCGCAGCGCAACCTGGGGCGGGCGTCCGCCGTCGCGTGGATCCTGTTCGCCATCGTCGTGCTGTTCGCCCTGCTCAACTTCTGGCTCACCTCGCGCATCGCCAACAGCGGCACGGACGCCCCCCGTCGCCGCGGTCGCCCCGGCAGGAAGGTCGCCCCATGAGCTCCGTCGCCTCCGCCCACGCCCTCGCCGGCCGCGGCGCCGCCAAGGCTGCCGCCCGCCGCCGCAAGCGCGAGTCCGACCTCGAGTCGGGCCAGCGGCGTCCCGGCTGGGTGACCTACGCCATCCTGGCGGCCGTCGTGCTCATCTCGGCCTACCCGCTGTACTTCGCGTTCCTGCTGGCCAGTTCGACGGCGCCCGAGATCTCCCGCAACCCGATCCCGTCGCTGATCCCGCAGGGCCATCTCGCCGACAACATCGCCCGCGTGTTCGCGTCCGTGCCGTTCTGGCCGGCCATCTGGAACAGCGTCATCGTGGCCGTGACCGTGTCGTTCACCACCGTCTTGTTCTCCACCCTCGCCGGCTACTCGTTCGCGAAGCTGCGCTTCCGCGGCAAGAAGGGCCTGCTGGCGTTCGTGATCGGCACGATGGCGATCCCGCCGCAGCTCGGCATCGTGCCCCTGTTCATCGTGATGGTGCAGCTGGGGCAGGCGGGCAAGCTGCCGGCCGTCATCATCCCCGGCATGGTGAGCGCCTTCGGCGTGTTCTGGATGACCCAGTACCTCACCGAGGCGCTGCCGTTCGAGCTCATCGAGGCCGCCCGCGTCGACGGGTGCAACATGCTGCGCACCTTCTGGCACGTCGCCCTGCCGGCCGCCCGACCGGCCGCCGCGATGCTCGCGCTGTTCACGTTCATCGCCTCGTGGACGCAGTTCTTCTGGCCCTACGTCATCCTGGGCCCCGCCAACCCGACCCTTCCGGTGGCGCTGCAGTTGCTGCAGTCGTCCTACTTCAAGGACATGAGCCTCATCATGGCGGGCGTCGTGCTCGCGACGGCTCCGCTGGTCGCCCTGTTCATCGTCGCCGGCAAGCAGCTCGTCAGCGGCATCATGGCCGGTGCGGTGAAGGGATGATCGACACCGCCGCAACCCCGCTGCGATACTCCGGGAAGGCAAAGGCGCGGGGGGAGGGCAGGCCATGACGCCCGATGCACGCTCCCGACCGGACCGGAACAAGGGCATCTCCTCCAACGGTGCCCCCACCCTTCAGGACGTCGCGAAGCTGGCCGGCGTTTCCCGGGCCACCGTCTCCCGCGTCGTGAACGGCGGTGCGCTCGTCAGCCCCGAGACCGCCGAGGCCGTCGAGGCGGCCGTCCGGAAGCTCGGCTACCAGCCCAACCTGGCCGCTCGCATGCTCGTGACCCGCCGGGCCGACGTCGTCGGCGTCCTCGTGCCCGAGACCGACCTCCGCGTCTTCACCGACCCCTACTTCGCCGCCACCTACCACGGGGTGGTCGCCGCGTTCGGCGACCACCCCGCCCAAGTGGTGCTCGCGATGAGCAAGCCCGGCGAGTCGGCCGACCGGCTCGTCACCTACCTGACGAGCGGACGCCTCGACGGCGCCGTCATCACCTCCCACCACGGCACCGACCTGCCGCTCGCCGTTGCTCCGCTGACCCATCCGGTCGTGTTCATCGGCAACCCGGGCGTTCCCGGTGTGCCGTACACCGACGTTGACAACATCCTCGGTGCCCAGCTCGCCACCCAGCACCTGCTCGACATCGGACGCCGTCGGCTCGCCACGGTGACCGGCAGCCTCGACATGATCGCCGGCCAGGACCGGCGCGCCGGCTTCGTCCGCACCTGCCGGGCGGCCGGTATCACCCCAGTGGCGATCATCCCCGGCTCGTTCACCGAGTCCAGTGGCCGCGAAGCCGCCCGGTCGGTGCTGAGCGCTCGGTCCGACATCGACGGGCTGTTCGTCGCCTCCGACCTGATGGCGGCCGGCGTCATGGACGAACTACTCCAAGCAGGGGTCAAGGTGCCCCAGGAGATCGCGGTCGTCGGCTACGACGACTCCGAGGTCGCCCGCCGGGTCACCCCGTCGCTCACGACCGTCCGCGGGCTGGCCCACGAGACGGCCCAGGAGGCGGGCCGCATGTTGCGCGGCCTGCTGTCGGGAGTCGTCTCGCCGCGGCCGGTCATCCTCGAGCCCGAGCTCATCCTCCGCGACTCCGCCTGACGCCCGCGGCTTCCCCCGATCACAAGACTCCCGCAGCGCGACAAGCTCTCTCGCCCCACCCGGACGCCGCCTCAGCGGCGACCGCGCGGGCCGGTGTCGAGAACCACGACCACGGGATCGTGGTCGGAACTGGCGAACGGGTCGGGCGCGTAGAAGTCGACGATGTTGTAGTTGCGCCGGCTGTACTGGAACGCGACCGATTCGTCGCCGTTGATGTCCCACACGGACGCCGACGTCACCAGCCGGAGCGCCTTCGCGTTGGCGAACGCGTGGTCGAGCGAGCCGAGGCCTCCGGAGAACTGGTAGCTCGCCGAACCCGGATCGAACAGCCTCGCGAGGTTCACGTAGCCGGCGGACTCGAGCGCCCGCACGGGATCCTCCCGAGCGTAGGCGTTGAAGTCGCCCATGAGGAACACGGCCTCGTCCGGTTACATCTCGGCCACCCACGCGGCCAGCTGGGTCGCCTGCGCGACGCGCGACGGGTTGGACAGCCCCTGGCCGGTGCCGTCGTCGTCGCCGGAACTCTTGCTCTTGAAGTGGTTCGCGACCACGACCAACGGGTTGCCCGTCTTGGTGGCCTTGAACTTCTGGGCGAGCGGGTAACGGGCGTTCGCGAAGGCGTCCGCAAGGTCGATCTGCGAGGCACCCAGCAACTGCACCTTCGCCGGGTCGTAGATGAAAGCCGTCCGGATGACGTCCTCGGTGAACGGAGTCACCACCGGCGACGGCGCATAGGCCCAGCGGGTGCGGCCCGCGGCCGCGTTCAGCTCGTCGACGAGGTGCGCGAGCGCATGGTCGCGCGGGTGGTCGATCCAGCTGATCCCCGCCGCGTTCTCGACCTCCATCAGGGCCACCACTTCGGCGTCCGTGCCGTTGATCGCGGAAACGAGCTTGGCCTGCTGGGCGGCGAACGCTTCCGGCGTGTAGGCGCCCCGCACCTCGCAGTTGTTCGTGCTCACCGGCGTGCCCATCCGGTCGGTGTAGGCGGCACACCCGGGCTCGTCGCGGCCGAGATCGGTGAAGTAGTTGAGCACGTTGAACGACGCCAGCTGCACGTTGCCGCCCACGGCGGCGACGGTGGACTCGCGGTCGTTCTCCGAGGCTACCGGCACGAAGGCGCTGTCCGCGCCGACGACGTGGCCGGTCGGCTGATAGTTCCGCTGGAACCGGTGGTCGAGGATCACGGGCCGGGTGAACGTGACCTGCGAGGCCGTCCGCATCGGCGTGCCCGCTGACAGGTACGGCAGCGGGCTGTTCTTCGCGGCCGTGTTCGTCAGGTAGTTCCACGAGGAGCCGTCGTCGAGGGTGATGTACTTCGTGAGGTTGGCGGCCTCGTAGGCGGCGGCGTCCGCACCGGGCAGCACCACGTCGGTGGCCTGGTACAGCGGCTCGGTGCCGACCGCCAGCCCCAGCTGCCCGTACTGGTTCATCGCGTAGTTGTTGGTGATCGTGTAGGGACCTTCGGGCAGCACGAGCATGCCCTCGTAGGCCTCCTTCTCGGCATCCGTGGCCGGGAGGGTGGCGAGACGCGTCGGCGTCACCGGCACGCAGCCGGTCGTCACCGTGACGTACGGGTTGCCGGAGAGCTGGGTGAGTCCGTTGTACTCGGCGGCCGTGCCGGTGACCGTCACGCAGTCACCGATGCGGGTGTTGGCGGCCGCCCAGGAGGAGTAGACGAAGATACCGTCGGACGCCGTCCCCGCCGCCTTGGGTGCCCCGCCGGTTCCGGCTGTCTGGACATAGATGCCCGCGAAGCCACCCGTCGGATAGGTGGCGGTCACCACGCCCTCCGTCACCACTCGCTGCCCGGCCAGCGGTGTCGACGCGCCGGCACCCTGGATCGCGGCGATCGGGGTGATGGGCGCGGCCGTCGGAGTCGGCGTGGGCGTGGGTGTCGGCGATGGCGGGGTGGCAGATCCACTGTTCTGCGGCGTCGCCGTGCTGGAGAACGTGAAGTCGGCGGCGTTGTCATCGGTGTCCGCGCCGCCGGTGCGGTTGAGCGAGCCGGGCGTCGTGTTCGAGCCCGGGTAGGGGGCAGCAGTGCCCTCAGGGGCGTTCGACGTGCCGTAGCCGAGCTTGTCGATGACGGTGTCTGCGTCGGGCGTCCCGGCGACGGTCGTGCTCGCCAGCCAGATGGTGCCCGTCGTGCCCGACGGGTTGACCGTGACGGTGGCGTCGGGATTCGGCAGGGCAGCGCCCGTCGAACCGTTGCTGCCCAGCTGGACGAGGAAGTAGCCGCCCGCCGGGACGCTGCCCGCCAGCGCGCCCACGCCGTTCGCGGGGCCCGTGCCGGTCGCCGACCGGTACTGCACCGACGTGCCGGCCAGATCGACAGCCGTCGCCGTGGGGTTGTAGAGCTCCACGAACTTGTGCGTGTACGGCTGGCTGGCCGAGCCGCCGCGGCCGTAGAACTCGTTGACGACCAGGTCGGTGACGGCGGCACGCGCCGGCGAGGCGAGGACGACGAGGCCGGTGACGGCACACGCGGCCGAGGCGAGGATCGCACCAGCTCAGCGAGAGAAAGGATGCAGCATGGCGAAACGGCTCCTGACAAGCTTCGACGGCGGCTCGTGCCGCCCTCGGACGGCACGCTAGCGCGATCGTGGCCCCGGCGGGGCGATCCGGGGCCACGCGCGTCGAGAGTTCACCCAGTCGTCGTGCGGTCGTCCCTCGCCAGCTGTTGTGCGTCCGCCACGAGGGCGTCGACGGCGTCCACGAGCAGGCCGAGCCGGCCGGGAGCCGCGGCCTCCAGCACGGCGAGCACGTGGTCGGCGAACCCGGGCGGCAGCATGCCGGCGTGGGCCGCGAGGAACCGCAGCTGGCGCTTCTCGCCGGGGTGCCACATGCGCAGGTGGGCGAAGGCGGCGTCGAACACGCAGGCGAGCAGCGCGGCGACGCGATGGTTGGCCGAGACCGGGTCGTCGAGCGCGACCGCCCGCGCGATCTGCGCGCGGTAACTCGTCCGGACGCCGGCAGCCGCGGCCAGGTTGCGGCGGATGATGGCCTCGGCGAGGGCGTCCGGATAGGTGGCGAGGCGCCGCTGCCAGGCCGCGATCTCGCCGGCCGGGTCGTGGACAGGCTCGAGGTGCGCGAGCGTGTGCAGGAAGGCGGTGGAGTAGCCCTCGGCGGGCAGATGGCGCTCGATGCGGTCGGTGACGGTGGCGGCCAGCCAGCCCGCGTCCCAGTACATGACGTCGTGCCACACGCCACCGATCGAGAGGTAGTCGCCGTCGCCCCAGAAGTCGTTGGGCACGTCCCGCGGGCGGTCGGCGTCGGCGAGGTCGGCGGCGATGGCGCGACGGCTGGCGAGGTCGATGGGGGCGTCCGTCACGACGTAGACGTCGATGTCGGACGCCGCGTCTGCGCTCGCGACGCTGTGTGACCCGCCGATCCCGATGAAGCGGACCGAGCCCGTGGCGAGCAGGCGGTCGACGAACGCGGAAGAGAGCATGGACGCCACCGTAGCCGTGCTCGAGCATCCCACCCAGTGGTGGGGTGCCTCCGGTCGGCCCGCTGAGGGCGGCGGGAGCCCCCGCGGGCGCCGGCGGGAACGCAGGTGGGTGACACCGCCACGGGGCACAGCGGAGGTGGGCACAGGGTGACGGAGCAGGCGCCCACACCGTGAGTCCGGCCCACGGCACCCAACCGGACGCCGGCGGGCGCAGCGATGGCTAGGGTTGGCCCATGCGCACCGTGGTGGACGACGTCGTGCTCACGCGGCACCCCGCCGGCACGAATGCCGACGCGTTGGCCGCTCGGCTGACGGCCGCGGCGTCCGATCCGATCCGGTTGCTGTATGCCGCTCCCCTGTCCGCGACTCCCCTCGCGGCACCCAACGGCGACCTGCTCACGCTCACGCCGCGCACCGACGACCTCCGCCTCGACGAGGACCCGCCCTGGGTCGACGCGGGCGCCCTCCTCGCCCGCCTCCACCGCTGCCCGGTGCCCGACCAGCTCCCCGAGCACGGCGGCCGCGCCTACCTGCAGGTCGCCGTGGACGCCGCGACCGTGCTCCATCCGGGCGGCGCCACCGACATCCTCCGCGAACTCGGCGACACCCTTCTCGACACCTGGCCCGAGGCCGCCCCGACCGCCGTCGTCCACGGGGACTGGGACCTCGGCAACCTCGGCCGCATGCCCGGCACCGCCGCCTGGGTTCTCACCGGACCCGACACCCTCGGCACCGGCGACCCGGCCTGGGATCTCGGCCGGCCGGCCGGCCTGTGGGCGGCCGGGCTCCTCGACGACGCCAGTTGGCAGGCCTTCCTCCGTGGGTACGCCTCCGCCGGCGGCGAGGTGCCTCCCGAGGGTCGGCCGTGGACCGCGCTCGACCATCCGGCCCGCTGCGCCGTCTACACCGCCGCTGTGCGCGAGTTCGGCCGCTCCGGCGACGAACCCACCGATTTGGGCCGGGCCCTCCTGGAGGCGTGCGTCCGCATGAACGGACGCCGCTGGTGACAGGCACATGGGCGTGCCCGCGCTGCGGCGGGCGCATGCTGGCGGACCGGCGCGGCGCCGTCGAACTCATCGTCTGCCGCAACTGCGGCGCCGGCTGCTTCGACGCGGCCGCCCTCAAGGTCGTCCTCGGCGAGGCTGCCCCCGTCGTTCCGCCGCCGCCCGAGCACGGCTACCCCGACCACTACCCGCAGCAGATCTGGGGGCACGTCGACGGCCGGGCCGTGCCCACGTTCGGACCCACCTGGGGCCTCGGGCCGCGCAGCACGAGCGCGGACGCCGGCGGCCTCCTGCGCGGGGATTGAGGCTCCGGGCCCATACTGGTGTGTCGTGACGCCTGACTTCGACCACGTCCTGCTGACGCGCTTCAGCGCGGTGGTCAGCGAGGACGGCGAGCCGGCCGGCGAGGACTGGCTGTACTACCGCCTCGGCTTCTTCATCGACGCCACGCTGCCCTCGGTGGCGAGCCAGACGACGCGCGACTTCACGTGGTTGGTCCTGTTCGACGACCGCTGTTCGGACACCTTCCGCGCGGACGTCGAGGAGTTGGCCGCCGGGCACTTCACGCCCGTGTGGACGCACGAACGGTTCCGCCGCGATCTCTTCGTCGCGCCGGTGGCTGCCGTCGCCGCCGCGCCCTGGCTCATCACGACCCGCATCGACTCCGACGACGCCATGGCGCGGGACTTCATGGCGTCGGTGCAGGCCCAGTTCGCCCGCCAGGACCGCCTGTTCGTGAACTTCACCCGCGGCGTCCAGATCGACCGGTCGGGCGCCGTCTATCTGACCGACATGCTGTCGTCGCCCTTCCTGTCCCTCATCGAGCGCCGCACGGACGCCGCCCCGGACACGGTCTACGTGGCCAAGCATGCCCGGGCACGCGCGCACGGCCCGATCCGCGAGGTGCGAGCGCCGGTCATGTGGGCCCAGGTGGTGCACGACCTCAACGTGTCCAACATCGTCACGGGCACCCGGACCGACCCCGCCGTGGTCGCCCGCCGCTTCGACTTCCACCTCGGCTACGACGCCGGGGTGTCCGGGACGCGGCTGGCGCGAGCCCGTCTCGCGGACGCCGCCCGTCTCGGCCGGCTGTGGCGCCGACACCCAGGCGAGTTGACCCGGTTCGTCGAGGCGCGGGCGTGGCGTCTGCGCGGCACGCACGAGCGTGCCCAGGACGACGGGGCGACGCTCAGCGACGGCGTCCAGGAGGCGCTGGAACGCTGGAAGGCGTCGGACGCCCGCGCTGCGCTCCGGCGCGGCTACTGGTGGGTAGCGGGGCGGCGATGGGCGCTGCGGACACGTCTCAACCAGGCGGGCTCGCAGGCGTTGACCCCGATCGCGGGTGATCCGGACGCCGTCGTGTCCGCCGACCGTGTGGCCGTGATCGCCGAGTTCAGCACGAGCACGGGCCTGCGTGCCGAGGCGGTCGCGCTCGCCCGGGAGTTGGCGCGGACGGGGTACCGCTGCCTGGTCGTCGCGGCGCGGAACCGGGGCGTCGGCGTCCACGCACCCGACGACCTCCCGGCAGGGGTCGCCGTCGTGCGGCGTCGCAACGTGGCCTACGACTTCGGGTCGTGGGCGGCGGCGCTGGCTGAGTACCCCGCGCTGGCCGGGCGTCCGTCGGTGCTCCTGACCAACGACTCGCTGCACGGGCCCTTCGCGCCGCTGGCCGACCTGGTGGGGCGGTTCGAGGGGTGCGGCACGGACGTGTGGGCGGCCACCCGCATCGACGCACCGCGGCCCCACCTCCAGAGCTTCCTGTTGGGCTTCCGCGGCGGCGTCCTCGGGCGCGAGGAACTGCGGGCGTTCTTCGCCGGTGTCCGGCCAACGACGTCGAAGGTGGACGTGGTGAAGCAGTATGAGCTGGGGCTGAGCCAGGTGGTCGAGGCGTCCGGGTTGACGTGGAGCGTCGGCTGGCCGAACGCCGCGCTCGGCCTGGCGCCGAACGTCGACCCGACCATGGGCGGTTGGGCCGTACTGCTGCAGGGAGGGTTCCCCTTCGTGAAGCGTCGCCTGCTCTCCGCAGACGGCCCCGGAATCCCCCGCGCGTCCGTCCTCGCCGCCGTGCAGGGCCGCTACGGCGAG
>NZ_JARKOT010000184.1 GCF_029977985.1 Propioniciclava sp.
CGCACGACGACGACTCATCCACCTACCCCGGCACTGGCCCTGGTCAGCGGCCTGGGCCAACCTCTGGCACGTCGCGACCAGCCCACCAGCGCCAGCAACGACCTGACCACCCGCCCCCGACGGGCACGACCGGAGAACCCCCGTGGACAAGCCAGCACAGGCTGGCGGCTCCCGGCCGCCCGTGAACCGAAAACCGCGATCAAGCCATCGCAGAAATGCTCAAACGACACCACCTGAACCGACTCGGTGGATCAGGGTTGAGATTGCGGCGCTATTGCCGGGTCGAGGACCGGACCGGCACGCCGACGCGTTGGATCTCTGCGGTTGGGATCCTGATCAGCCGCGGCCCGACCCTGGTTGCCTGGACCACGCCGTCGGCGATCCAGTTGCGGACGGTGCGGATGGAGACGCTCAGGGCGGCTGCGAACTCGGCGGGGGTGAGGTAATCCTGCCCGGCCGGTTCGCGGTTCTCGTCCTGACGGCTGTGGTCGGCGACGGCGTGGCGGGCGTGCGTCGTGCGTCGTGCGGTCATGGTCGTCCTCTCGTGCGTGCGGTGGCCATTGGTCTCAGGGCCCCTCGTCATGAGCGAGTCATCCGGTGCGCACACCGTCCGGGGGGTCGGGTTGGTACTCATCGGCTCAGGCCGGGAAGTTGGGGAACGGCACCCAGAGGCGGCAGGCCGGGTCCGCGCGGCGCGAAGAGCCCGAGGCCGCCAAGGGTGAGCGGTGGCAGGGGTGACGGCTGGTCGGGGTGGAACTCGTGCCAGGTCTCGGTGGCGGAGCGTTCGGCGTGACTGGTGGCGAGGATCCGTTCGAGGGCCTCCCGGCCGGCGGCCGCCGCCGCCGCCGACGCCGTCGTCGTGGCTGAGGCGCTGGCGACGCCGCCGGCCTGGGGGTGGCAGTCGTCGTGGTCGTCGGGGAGGGCGACGTAGGTGTGGTTCGTGTGCCGGCCGCGGGTCATGGCGACGTAGAGGTCTTCGCGGCCCATGCCGGGCGTGGCGATCGTGTGGGACTCCTCCACGGTGATGCCCTGGGACCTGGCGGTGGTGGTGGCGTAGCCGAGCTCGACGTGTTCCGCGGTGTACGCGGCGGGCAGGCGAACGACGGCGGACGCCGCGCCGCCGTCGGCGGGGGTCTGACGGCCGGCGGGGACTGCGAGGAGGGTGCCGTCGCGTTCGACGGCGACGACGTCCCAGAGGGCGCCGTTGCGCACGTACCGACCGTCGCCGGTTGTGAGGTGGCGGTTGTTGCGCCGGGTCACAACCCGGTCCCACCCCGGGGCGGGCGCCCCACCGGCTGCGACCGAGCGAGCGAGTCGAGGTTCGCCCGGCTCGAACCCGGACTAGGAACCCCGCCCCGAGTTCCACAGGTGATGGCTGGTCGAGTGGTGTTTGGGCTGGTCAGGACGTCGCGGGTGCGCGATTCGGGGCAAGTGCCCGCTGATCCCGGCGCAGACCCTGCATCCAGAGCATCCCGAACCAACACGATCAACCGGGACACGCCGCAAGCAGACGGATGATTCACTGGCGGATGATTCATTTCAGCAGGACCGTCGGCTCAACGAGCCGGCTCTTATCCACCCCGCCGAAGGGTTCGTGATCGCCCGATGACCTCCCTCGACACGACCGCCCCCGTCGACGCCTCCCCGCTGATCAGCTCCGCGACGCCGGCGCCCAATCTGAACGACGCCCGCATCGTTGTGGTCGGCGGCGGCATGACCGGCCACCGCTTCGCTGACCGGCTGCGCACCCAGGACCCTGACGGCTCCTGGCACCTCACCGTCATCGGTGAGGAGGCAGAGCAGCCCTACGACCGGGTGCACCTCTCCGACTTGTTCACGAGCCGCGACGCGAGCCTGCTCACCCTCGACTCCTCCGTGTGGGACGACCCGCGGATCACGCTCGTGACGGGCGACAAGGTGGAGGCGATCGATCGCGACGCCCAGATCGTGACGACAGCGTCCGGGACGACTTTCTCTTATGACCGCCTCGTGCTCGCGACCGGCTCGTGGGCGTGGGCGCCGCACGCGGAGGGCAGGGACCTGCCCGGCTCGTTCAGCTACCGCACCGTCGAGGACGTCGAGCGCATGTGCGAGTGGGTCGCGACGCGTGGCAAGGCCCTCGGGCGTCCGCTGCGGGGCGTGGTCGTCGGCGGCGGGGTGCTGGGGCTGGAGGCTGCCGCGGCCCTGAGGAACATGGACGTCGACACGACCGTCGTCGAGTTCGCCGACCGCCTCATGAGCGTCCAGCTCGACCAGGGCGGCGGGGAGATGCTGCGCCTGCCCATCGAGGATCTCGGGATCCATGTGCGCACGAACGTCGGGGTCACGCGCTTCACGCCGGCGGGTGACGGGGCGATGGGCACCGCGTACCTCTCCGACGAGACCGAGCTGCCCGTCGACGTCGTCGTCTTCTCCACCGGCATCCGCCCGCGCGACCGCCTGGCTCGCGATGCCGGGCTCGCGATCGGCGAGCGCGGCGGCGTGGTCGTCGGCGACACCTGCAAGACCTCCGACCCGATGATCTGGGCCATCGGCGAGTGCGCCTCCTTCAACGGCGTGTGCGCGGGCCTCATCGCCCCCGGAAACGACATGGCCGACGTCGTCGTCGACCGCTTCCTGGGCGGCAAGCGCACCCATCATCGCGCCGACGACGGCACGAAGCTCAAGGGCGTTGGCGTCGAGGCCGCCGCTTTCGGCGACGTCAACGCCATCAGCCCCAACGCGCTCGAGGTATCGACCGTCGACCCCGTGAACCGCAAGTACCGCAAGCTGGTGATGTCCGACGACGGCAAGCTTCTGCTGGGCGGGGTGTTCGTCGGCGACATCGAGCTGTACTCCCAGCTGCGTCCGCTGATCGGCCGCGAGCTCGGCGCCGACCCGTCCGCCGTGATCGCCCCCGAGGGCGTCGGGATGACCGACACCGCGCTCCCCGACGACGCGATCGTCTGCTCGTGCAACAACGTCGACGCGGGCACGATCCGCCACGCCGTAGTCGAGCAGAGCTGTCACACGATCGGCGCGATCAAGGCGTGCACCACGGCCGGGACGGTGTGCGGCTCGTGCGTGCCCACGCTCACCAAGATCCTCAACCAGGAGCTCGTGAAGACCGGCATCACCGTCTCCCGCGCTCTGTGCGAGCACTTCGACATGCCCCGCGCCGACCTGTTCGCGCTCGTCGAGCTGAGTGGCCAGCGGACCTTCAGCGAGATCGTCACGGCCTTCGGCACCGGCCGCGGCTGCAACGTGTGCCGACCCGTCGTGGCCTCGATCCTTGCGACGCTCGGGGCCATCACCGGCCGGCAGCACAGCCCCGTGGGGCGCCAGCTCGGCGCGTTGCAGGACACCAACGACCACGTCATGGCGAACATTCAGAAGGACGGCACGTACTCGGTGATCCCCGCGATGCCGGCGGGCGAGGTGACGCCCGAGAAGCTGCTGGTCTTCGCCCAGGTGGCCAAGGACTACGGCCTGTACGTCAAGGTCAACGGCGCCCAGCGGATCGGCATGTTTGGGGCCCGCCTCGAGCAGCTCCCCGAGATCTGGAAGCGCCTCGTCGACGCCGGGTTCGAGTCCGGCCACGCGTACGGCAAGTCGCTGCGCATGGTGAAGTCGTGCCTGGGAACCAACTGGTGCCGCTACGGCGTACAGGACTCGACCACCATGGCCGTCGCCCTCGAGAAGCGCTATCGCGGCCTGCGGTCCCCACACAAGCTGAAGCTCGGCGTCTCGGGCTGTGCGCGCGAGTGCGCCGAGGCGCAGGCCAAGGATGTCGGTGTCATCGCGACCAACCGTGGCTGGAACCTGTATGTCGGCGGCAACGGCGGCGCGCAGCCCGCGCACGGCAAGCTGCTCGTCGAGGACCTCGACGACGAGACGCTCGTGCGATGCATCGATCGCTTCCTCATGCTCTACGTCCGCGAGGCCGACAAGGTGCAACGCACCGCCCGGTGGGTCGAGGAGCGTCCGGGTGGCATCGAGGAGCTGCACCGCGTGATCGTCGACGACACCCTCGGGATCGGCGCGGAGCTCGAGGCGGCCATGCAGCGCCACGCCGACACCTACGTCGACGAGTGGGCCGAGGCGGTCCACGATCCGGAGCGCGCCGCCAAGTTCGTCTCCTTCGTCAACGCGCCCGAGGCGGCCGACCCCGACCTGCGGTTCGTGCCCGAGCGCGGCCAGATCCGCCCCGCCACCGCGGCCGACACCGTCTCGTACCCGTCGCCCCTGGAGGCCCGTGCCCACGCCTTTGCCAGCGCCACAGAGTCCCTGGACGAGGGATCTCATCCGATGAACCCGACCGCCGCCAGCGTCGACATGGTTCCCATCTGCCCCGTCTCGGCCCTCGAAGTCGAGCGCGGCGCCGCGGCGCTGCTCCCGGACGGCACGCAGATCGGCGTCTTCCTGCTAGATGACGGGAGCGTGCACGCCGTCCAGCAGCACGACCCGTACTCGGGCGCCAACATCCTGTCCCGGGGCCTGGTGGGCTCCCACCTGATCCCCGGCGAGGACGGGGCCGAGGGCGTGATCGTCCCGACGCTGTCCTCGCCCATGTACAAGCAGGTGTGGAACCTCGACTCGGGCGACGTGATCGATGCCGGGGGCGGCCAGGCTCTGCCCATCGACGTGTTCGACGTCGAGGTCCGCGACGGCCAGGTGCACGTGGCCGTCACCGCGCGCCGGCGCCCCGCCTCCGGCGACGCCTGATGGCGCGGTCGGACTGAGGGCCGCGGTGTCAGCCCCGCGCCGAGCTCAGTCGTGACGTCACCCCAGGCGTGGAAGCCACGACATCACGCGGCGAGGGCACTTTCGGATCTGGCTGGGCGCACCCCAGCCATCCGACTTGGGCACGTGACGGCAGGTGTGCCGCTCCCACCTGCGGCCATGAGAGCGCAGCGGTGGTTGCGTGCCAGGCGAGGCGGGGAGCCCCACCGGCTGCGACCGAGCGAGCGAGTCGAGGTTCGCCCGGCTCGAACCCCGACGAGGAACCCCGCCTCTATAGAGGCGAGGTTGGCGGAGTTCCATACCTCGACTGGTCGGGGTTAGTCGGGGTTGGTCGGGGTTCGGGCCTCGGTGGCGCGGAGCTGGTAGGCGGATCCGCCTCCGCGGCCGGGTCGTCTGGTCTCGATCAGGGTGCCGTCGGCGACGAGGGCGCGGCGAGCGTCGTCGACGACGGCGCTCCCGTGGTCGACGTTGGCCCTGATCGTCTGCCCGGAGCAGCCGGGATTGGCCTGGACGAACGCCTGGACAGCGACGCGTGCAGCCGCGGTTGCGCGCGCCCGCTGGGCTGCTCGGCGAGAGCCGGCTCCGGAGCGCCTCAGCGTGCGGGTGGCGGGGTAGAAGTCGAGTCGGTCCTCCTCGACGTCGACGTCGCGCCCGAGCGCGCGCAGGTAGCGGCCGTCGGCGTCGTCGTCCTTGCCGCGGGTCAGCGTGAGGATGGTGTCGGCCCAGTCCTCCAGACTCGAGGAGCCCCGGGTTCGTTCGCCGTCCCAGCCGGCGTGCGCGGTGAGCACGAGCTCGCGGGCACCCACGTCGCCTCGCGCGAACGTGTCGAGGGCGACGAGCCAGGAGCCGACCTCGGTGGAGTCGTTCTGGGAGGCGCCGTGGAAGGCGCGGCCGAAGGGGTCGACGATCAGCACCTCGATTCCGCGTTCGCGCAGCCAGGTGGCCAGGAGCTGGCGGTCCTCGTCGTGCGCGAGAGGGTTGCGTCGACCGCGCAGGTTGACCAGGTGGAAGCGCTCTGGTGGCACGGCGTGGTCGTCGGCCCAGTGCGCGAGCGTGTGCCCGGAGACCTCGAAGTTGAGCATGGCGACGTCGCCGGCCACGGGGACGACGTCGAACGCGCCGAGGAACGCCTCGCCGGTCAGCAGGGCACGGGCAAGGTTGAGGGTCAGTGTCGTCTTGCCGGCCTTGCGCTGCGCCACGCCGACGTCCGAGCCGCGCTCCCAGGACCGTCCGACCAGACCATCCGACTTGCCCTGAAGACCCTCAAGGACGCCGGGCAGGTCGAGGCGGACTCCGTCGGGCGGGGCGCGACCTGGACCAAGCGGACCTGAGTCCACGACGCCTGAACCCACGGGGACGGGTGCTCGTCCGGGCGCCGCGACTGACGCCAGACCGGGCGCGGCCCACAGGCTGAGCACCTTTCGAAGGCCGCGGTCGATCTCCTCGACCAATTTGGGCGGCAGTCGGCCTGCGCGCTCGATCGGCTCCCGCTTCTCCACGGTCAGAACTGCTGTCACGTTCGCCACGGAGTCGCGCGGCAGCCCGGATGAGCCGGCGGGCAGGAACACGTTGCCAGGCATGGCTGCCAGGGCAGTGTTGGACGTGATGACCAGCACGATCGCCGTGGCGAGCCGGCTCTCGTTGTAACGGTCGGACTGAACCACGACGACCGGACGCCTCTTGGCGGGCCGGCTGCCGACGGCCGGGCCGAGATCGACCCAGCACACCTCGCCCCGCTGGATCACCAGTCGTCACCCTCGAGCAGTCGCGCCCGGCTTACCTCGGCGGCCGCGAGGTTCGACTCCTGAGCGGACGGGTCGCGCGCCAGGACCTCGTTGACGAGCTCCGTGACCCGTGCGTCATCGAGCTCGTCCAGGTAGCACTCTGCGGCGGGAGAACAGCTCGGACCTGCTCACTCCCAGTTCGCGTGCCATGCGCACGACCCGCTCGCACGTCCCGTTCGGGACCGAGATCGCAGTCTTCATCTCCCGAGTACGACTCGGTAATACCAAGGCTCGCCAGTAGTCACTTCCGCAGCCGGCCTCAGACGGGGGCCAACGGCGTCGTCAACTCACCCGGCAGGCGGCCGATTGCTCCGTCCTACTGGTGAGCTACCCGGCCAGCCGGTGGCCCTTCGACCTAAGGGCGTCTTGTCTGCCGGTCGATCCAGCCGCGGTGCCCTCAAACGTCATCCTCCAGTTGTGGTGTGCCACCTGATGGCGTCGATGACGCCCTGCGCTAGCCGGCGGATCGCGGCCTGCGCGCTCTGGTCGTCAACGGTGTAGGCATCGAGGACGCCTGCCACCACGTCGGCGATCTGTTGCCAGGTCGTCCAAGCCAGGACTCCCGGCACGCCGACGATGAGCTGCTCGCGACGCGCGGTGCCACCGACGACACCGTCGGGAAGCTGCCGGAGCTCCCATTCCAGGGCGTCTACGACCGCATACCTGCCAAACCGCCTCTTCACCTTCACTGGCGGCTCCTCGCCCAGGATCAGCAGCAGGAGCGGGGTGCGACCTTGGGCCTCCTGCAGCACCGCCGTGTACTCACGGGAGAGCTGCTCCGGATTGAAGGACGAACGACCAGGACCCTTCGCCTCGATCAGCACGTAGGTGCTCGGCCCGACCAGGAGGGCGTCAGGCTGGACACCGACCCCACCCGGCAGGCTGATCTGACCCGGCAGGAACGCCAACCTCAGGCGCTCCGCCTCCGCGGCGACGTGGTCCCGTGCGGCACTCGCGCCGGTGGCTTGCTCGAGAACCGGCCGAAGACAGGTGGCGCGGGGCAGGAAGTCCAGCGCCTGGAGAACCTGAGCTGAGAGGACGTTCTCCAGCCCTCGACCCCCTCCCCGGTACTGGCGAACTCGCTTGCCCTCCCAGGAGATCTCCTCCACCAGCCCACCGATCACAGAGCCGTCCACGAGCACCCTTCCTCCCTGAACGCAGGCCCCGAGTACCCCTGATCCGGGCACGGCCGAGCAGGCGGTACCTCCCCACAAGGTCTACGACAGGCGCGTCGGCCCCGTCAGCGATTTCGACCACCCCGGCAGAGTCCGAGTCTGAACGAGTCGGCCTGCGGCCGTCCCGCCGGGCGATACCGAGCAGGATGGCGCAGCGTGCCGCCCCGTCGACCCCAGCCCGTCTCGGGGTGTAGAACCAGGCAACGGGCCCGCGACCGACGGGACCCCAAGAGCCACACCCCCGACCGAGAGGCGCGACGGTCATGACCACGGACATCAAGCTCGACCAGGGCGGCGGGACGTGGATCCTGGCCAACGCCGCCGTGTTGAAGACCGGCCGCCGATTTGATGGTCGACTCCCACGCCCGGCGCGGTGGCGCCGGCGACCCATTCCGCGGGGCCCTCGTCCACGGAGTGAGTGACGCCCTCGTCCTGAACGACACCGGCGTCAGCCGGCCGCCCGGGAAGGAGCCCCGGATG
>NZ_JARKOT010000186.1 GCF_029977985.1 Propioniciclava sp.
GCTCGGCGTCCAACTCGGCGGCACTCCACTGCTCGAACACGACCACCATCATCCCTCCTCCAACTCTGGGTAACTACGTATCCCAGACTAGGAACGTGACAAGGCCAACCACTCAAACGACACGATCAGGAGTCACACCCCGCGCGTGCCCGGCACGGCACCCGCGCGGCCCGATCGTCCCGGTCCCGGCGAGGTCGCCACCAAGGTGACGGGGTGGGCGCCGGTGAGTCTCGCCCCGAGCCCGGACCGAGCGGGGACCGAGCGGGGCGGCGTTGGTCGCCGTCGACCACGAGGGACTGCGAGGGAAAGGGTCAAGGCCCCGGGGCCGGAGTGGGCTCATTCTCGGATGCGGGCGTGAACACACACCCGAATCCGAGAATGAGTCCACTCCCGGGACGGTGAAACGATCACGAGGGTCTCGGGACGCGCTCAGTCCGGGGCGATCGGCGCACAGAAGGGGGCACTCGGCGGGTCGGCGCACGGCGGGTCGACGCGCGGCGGGGCGGGGCTCGGCGGCGCGGGGCGGCGGGGCGACTCTCGTCGGCAGGGGGATCGGCTCGGCGCGGCGGCGGGGCGGGGCGGGCAGAGCGGTTGCCAACCGGACTAGAAACCTACGGTTCCGTAACTATAAGCTTCTCCATGATGGACACCACGCCGCACGACAACGCCAGCGACGACGCCGAGCTCGTCCAACTCCTCGACCCCGACGGCCAGCGGGTCGAGCACCCCCGGTTCGCCTGGACCCACGACGACGCCACCCTCGTCGAGCACCTCCGCACCATGACCCTTGCGCGTCGGTTCGACGCGGAGGCGACAGCCCTGCAGCGCAAGGGCGAACTCGGCCTGTGGGTGCCCCTGCTCGGGCAGGAGGCCGCCCAAGTCGGCTCCGGAGCGGCTGTAGGCCCCCGCGACGAGGTGATCCCGAGCTATCGCGAACACGCGGTGGCGATGATGATGGGCGTCGATCCTGTCGCCATGCTCGGCACCTTCCGTGGCTCGACGATGGTCGACTGGGACTCCCGCGCCCTCCGTTTCCACCTCTACTCCTTCGTCATCGGCACCCAGGCCCTGCATGCGGTCGGCTACGCCATGGGCATGCAACGCGACGGCCTGGTGGGCAACGAGGACCCGGACGCCAACGGTGCGCTCATCGTCTACTTCGGCGACGGCGCCACCAGCCAGGGCGACGTCAACGAAGCGCTCGTCTTCGCGGCCAGCTACCAGACGCCGACGGTGTTCTTCGTCCAGAACAACCAGTGGGCCATCTCCGAGCCGATCGAGCTCCAGTCGCGCATCCCGCTCTACCGGCGCGCCAGCGGCTTCGGCATCCCCGCGGTCCGCGTGGACGGCAACGACGTCCTCGCCGTCCAGGCCGTCACCGAGTGGGCGCTCGACCGCGCCCGCCGCGGCGAGGGGCCCACGTTCATCGAGGCGTTCACCTACCGGCTGGGCGCGCACACCACCTCCGACGACCCCACCAAGTACCGCCACCGCGACGAGGAGGACGCCTGGCGCGCCAAGGATCCCCTCCTGCGCCTGCAGATGTATCTCCTCGCCCGCGACGCCATCGACGAGGCCTGGCTCGCGGAGCTCGAGGCAGAGGCGGACGCCCTCGGCGTCCGGATTCGCGAGGGCTGCCTCGCCTTGGCGAACCCGAAGCTCGAGGACTACTGGGCGCTCACCTACGCCCAACTCCCCGACGCGCTCGTCGCCCAGCGCGACGCCTACCTGGCCTACGAGGCGTCCTTCGAGGAGGTGGAGCGATGACCGAGACCATGACGATGGCCAAGGCTCTCAACGCCGGACTGCGGCGCGCGCTCGAGGCCGACTCGAAGGTGCTGCTGGCCGGCGAGGACATCGGCAAGCTCGGCGGCGTCTTCCGCATCACGGAACACCTGCAGCGCGACTTCGGCCCCGAGCGCGTCATCGATTCACCGCTGGCCGAGTCGGGCATCGTCGGCACCGCGCTCGGGCTGGCGCTGCGCGGCTACCGGCCCGTCGTCGAGATCCAGTTCGACGGCTTCGTCTACCCCGCCTTCGACCAGATCGTGTCCCAGGTCTCGCGGATGCGGTTCCGGTCGATGGGACGCCTCGGCGCACCGATGGTCATCCGGATTCCCTACGGCGGCGGCATCGGCGCGATCGAGCACCACTCCGAGTCGCCCGAGGCCTACTTCGCCCACACGCCCGGCCTCGTCGTCGTCAGCCCGTCCACCCCGCTGGACGCCTACTGGATGATCCAGCAGGCCATCGCTTCCGACGACCCCGTCGTCTTCTTCGAACCCAAACGGCGCTATCACGAGAAAGGTGAGGTCGACCTCTCCGAGCCGCCGCTGCGCCTGGACGCCGCCCGAACCGTCCTCGCGGGCGACGACGTCACGCTGCTGACCTATGGGCCCATGGTGAAGACCTGTGTGGAGGCCGCACTCGCGGCGTCCGCCGAGGGCCGCAGCGTGGAAGTGATCGACCTGCGCAGCCTCGCGCCCCTCGACGAGAGGACGATCGTCGCCTCCGTGGAGCGGACCGGCCGCGCCATCGTCGTTCACGAGGCCGTCCGCAGCGGCGGCCTGGGTGCCGAGATCGCCGCCCGCGTGCAGGAACACTGCTTCTACTCCCTCGAGGCGCCGGTCCTCCGCGTCACCGGCTACGACCTGCCGTACCCTCCCAGCAAGACCGAGCACGCCTATCTGCCCGATCTCGACCGCATCCTCGACGCGGTCGACCGCAGCCTCGCCCACTAGGAGCCGACGATGTTCGAGATGAAACTGACCGACCCCGGCGAGGGCCTGCAGGAGGCCGAGATCGTCGCCTGGCACGTCGCGCCCGGCGACACCGTGAAGGTCAACGACGTCGTCGTCGAGGTGGAGACCGCGAAGTCCATCGTCGAGCTGCCCAGCCCGTTCGACGGCGTCGTGGGCGAGTTGCGCTGCGCCGAGGGGGACATGGTCGATGTCGGGTCGGTCATCATGACCATCCTCGAACCGGGCGAGTCGCACCCCGCCGCTGCGGCGGACTCGCCGGCCGGCGATCCCGTCGAGGACGCGGTCTCCGGCGAGCTTCAGGACGCCGACGGAGCACCCGTACCCACCGGTCCGGACAGCGAGGTGTCGGCAGCTTCGCCCAGCGGCCCGGCCGGCGAGGGTGGCTCGGGGTCGATGCTCGTCGGCTACGGCGCGCAGGGGGGAGCGGTGTCGCGGCGTCCGCGCAAGGGCGGCGCTGCAGCGACGCAGACCGGGCCACAGGCGGAGCAGGTCAACGAGTCGTACTCGCTCGACGAGACGCCTGGCCACAAGGTCGACGAGGTCTACTACACGAGCCCCATCGACGACGAGCCGGCCGACCCGCCGCTGCCGCGTCCTTCCGAGGGCCGGCAGCCGGGCGCCGAGGTGGCCACCGATCCGGTCGGACGCCCCCTCGCCAAGCCCGCCGTCCGCCGGCTGGCCCGCGACCTCGGCGTCGACCTGCACCACGTGGCGGGCACGGGCAGCAACGGCAGCATCACGCCCACCGACGTCGCGCAGGCGGCCGCCGGCGAGGCGGGTGGACGCCGCGGCGTCACCCGCATCCCGCTGCGCGGTGTCCGGCGGCAGATGGTCTCGTCGATGACGGCATCGCTGCAGATCCCGCAGGCGTCCGTGTGGATGGACGTCGACGTCACGCACACGGTCGAACTCATCGAGCAGCTCAAGGGCCGCCGTGAGTTCGCCGGCATGCGCATCTCGCCCATCCTCGTGCTCGCGAAGGCGGTGTGCCTCGCCATGCAGCGCCATCCCGAGGTGAACTCCAGCCTCGACCTGGAGCGCGGCGAGATCGTCGTCAACCCCGACGTCAACCTCGGCATCGCGGCCGCCACGCAGCGCGGCCTAGTCGTGCCCAACATCAAGCGGGCCAACGAACTCAACCTCGTCGCGCTCGCTCAGGCGCTCAACGATCTGGTCGCGAAGGTGCGCGAGGGCAAGATCACGCCCGCGGACGCCGCCAACGGCACGTTCACGATCACGAACGTCGGTGTGTTCGGGGTGGAGGGAGGCACGCCGATCCTCAACCAGGGCGAGTCGGCGATCCTGCTGCTGGGCACGTTCAACCGGCGCCCGTGGGTGATCGGCGAGGGGGAGGACGAGCGGATCGTGGTGCGGTCGGTGGCGAAGCTGACGCTCTCGATCGACCACCGGGTGCTGGACGGTGAGCAGGCGTCCCGCTTCCTCGCCGACGTGGCCACCATCCTCGAGGACCCCAGCCTGGCGCTGATGTTCTGAGCGCTCGCCGAGGCTGTCGGGGACCTCTGGTCTAATGGACGTCATGTCTCAGACCCCGAATCCGTGGCAGCCGAGCCAGCCCGAGCCCGAGCCGGACCCGTGGGCGACGCGCCCGCGCTCCGACCTCCCGTTCGGCGACGAGCCCACCGCCGAACTGCCGTCCGATCCCGAGGCGACGGCCATCCAGGCGCCCGTGGCCGACGCCCCCCGGGCTGACGCATCCGAGGCGCCGCCCGCGCCCGTGCCACCGAGCCCAGCGCCCCCGCAGAACCCGTACGCCGCCTATGGCGCTCAGCCGCAGCAGCCGCCGATGAATCCGTACGCGCCGCCGGCCCAGCAGCCGTATGCGGCGAGCGGCGCGTCGGCGGGGTATCCGTCGAGCGCGTCCTCGGCGCCGTACGGACCGCCGGCGGGGGGCTTCCCGCCCGGCTACCAGCCCCAGCCCGGCGGGTACGGCCAGCCGGCGTACGGCGGGCAGCCCTACCCGCAGAAGCCTGTGAAGCAGCCGGGCGCCTTCGGCGCACTGTTCGACTTCTCCTTCACCCGGACCGACGTCGCGCCGCGCATCGCCAAGATCGTGAACATCTTCGCGGTGGTGTGCTTCGGTGCGTGGTGGCTGCTCTGGTCGGCCGGGCTGTTCGGCGCGCTCGAGTACCTGGGGGGCGCATCGATGTTCTTCCGGTTCGCGTTCGGCTGGCTCCCGGCGCTCGTCGGGATCGGTCTCGTCCGGCTCGTGACCGAGGGCGTCCTGGCGGTCGTCCGGGCCGCCGACCATGCGGGTGAGATCGCCGAGCGGGCCACGACGCCGTCGTCCGGCACCGACGAAGGCTGAGGTGACCAACCCGACGGTCGCGACCACCGACCTGGCCGCGGTTCACGCCAACCTGTCCGGCATCCGCGCGCGCGTCGGTGGGCGGAAGGTGCTCGCCGCCGTCAAGGCGAACGCCTACGGGCACGGCGCGGTGCCGGTGGCGCGCATGATCGAGGCGACCGGCGTGGCCGACTGGCTCGGCGTGGCCACCGTCGAGGAGGCGCTGGCGCTGCGGCAGGCGGGTGTCGGTCTGCCTATTCTCAAGTTCAGTCCTGCCATCGAGGACGCCGACGTGGAGGCGTGCGTCGGGGCCGGCATCGACCTGCCGGTCGTCGACGCCGCGACCATCGATCAGGTCGCCGCGGCGGCGCGACGGGTCGGCGTGGCGGCGGAGGTGCACCTCAAGGTCGACACCGGCATGCGTCGCATCGGCTGCGAACCGGCCGTGGCGCCCGGTCTCGCCGCCCGCGCGGACGCCGCCGGCCTGCACCTGCGCGGACTGTTCTCCCACCTGCCGGTCTCCGACACCGAAGACGGACGCGCGTTCACCGAGGCGCAGATCGCCCGCTTCTCGGCGGTGAGGGACGCCGTGGCCGCCGCCCGCGGACCGGTCGAGCTGGCGCACTTGGCAAACTCGGGCGCCGTGCTGATGCATCCCGACGCCTGGTTCGACCTGGTGCGGCCGGGCGTGATGGTCTACGGCAACCTGCCCGACCCGACCTCAGAACCCACCGTCGCCCTCCGGCCCGCCCTGCGCTGGACGACCCAGGTGCTGTTCACCAAATCGGTCCCCGCCGGTGAGACCGTCGGCTACGGGCGGACGTGGCGGGCGGCGTCCGACACCATCGTCGCCACGATCCCGGTGGGCTATGCGGACGGCTACAACCGGCTGCTCTCCAACCGGGGCCGCGTGCTGGTCGGTGGCCGGTCGTGCCCGATCGTCGGCCGCATCTGCATGGACCAGGCGATGGTCGATCTCGGCCCCGACGCGGCCGCGGCCGTGGGCGACGAGGTCGTCCTCCTCGGCCGTCAGGGCGACGAGGAGATCACCGCCCAAGAGCTCGCCGACCTCATGGGCACGATCACGTACGAGGTCACCTGCCTCGTGGGTGCGCGCGTGGGTCGCGCATACGCCGGAGCAACGCAGCCGCGGTGACCGGCGCCCAGCCGGGACGGGTGAGGTCCGGACGGCGTGAACGGACGGCAACGCCAGGTAACTGCGATGTCGCCGTTCCCGTCTCTCCCGCGGCTCGGTGTGCCGCAGGAGTCGCCGCCGTGCGACGCTTGGGTGGTGCCGATCGACGTCGTCCCCGGGCAGCCCGGGTGGGCCGACGAGTTCGCGCGGCTCAACGACCCCGCCGTCGGCGCGACGCGCACGGCGGTCGTCACGGACCTGCTCGCGCGCATCAGGGCGGTCCGACCCGGAGAGCGTGCGCTGGTCGCCGTTGACGGCGTGGACGGGGCCGGGAAGTCGCACTTGGCCAGCGAACTGGTCGCGCTTGCGTCCGAGTGCGCCGGCCGGCCCGTCGTGAACGTGAGCATCGACGGATTCCACAGGTCCCGCGCCGAGCGGATGGCCGCGGGAGGTGGCCCCGAGGGGTTCTACCACGGTTCCTACCGCTACGACGCGTTCCGCGAGCTGGTGGTGGATCGCGTCCGGTCCGGGCGGCCGGTCGTGCCTGCCGTGTGGGACGTCGTCGCGGACGCCCCGGTCGAACCCGCCGAGCTCGCCTGCCCTCCGACGCGGTCGTCGTCGTCGACGGCATCTTCCTGCACCGCCCGGAGTTGGTCGGGCTCTGGGACGGCTCGGTCTGGCTCGATGTGCCCTTCGCCGTCTCCGTGCCTCGAGGGAACGCGCGCTTCCCCGGGCTCGACCCCGACCCGGACGCCGCAGCCAACCTCCGCTACGTCGGTGGCCAGCGCCTGTACCTCGCCGAGGCCGACCCTGCGGCCGCCGCGACGTGGATCCTCGACAACACCGACCTCGAGCACCCTGTCCTCACGTAACAGTCCGGGCGCCGCAGTGTTGCCGAAGATTAGAAAGACATCTAATCTTATTTCGATGAACATCGAAGAGCGTGTCGCGCTGCTCAAGACGATCGCCGACGCCACGCGGCTGCGCATCCTGGGCCTCCTGGCTGCGGGTCCGCACTCGGGGCGTGAACTCGCCGAGGCGCTCCAGCTGGCCGCCCCCACGATCAGCCACCACATGGGACGTCTCGTGGAGGCCGGGGTCGTCACGGTGACGCCCGACGGGCAGCGCCGCCTCTACCGCCTCAACGAGGCCCTGCTCGGCCGGATCGGGGACGAGCCGGCGGCGTCCGACCCGGTCGATGACCCGGAGCGGGCGCGCCACGTCCGGATCTTCTTCGACGGGCCGCGACTCCGCAGCATCCCCGCGAAGCGGAAGGCGCGCGTCAGCGTGCTCCTCGAGTTGCTGCGGCGTTTCGAGACCGGCCGGCGCTACACCGAGGGTGAGGTGAACGCGATCCTGCGCACCGCGCACGACGACGTGGCGTTCCTGCGGCGCGAACTGGTCGACTACCGCTACCTCGCCCGTGAGGGCGGCACGTACTGGGTCAACACCGACATCGGCGAACGGGATGCGAACGAGGCCCAGGAGGTTGCGGGGGAGGCCGCCTGGTTGGGCTACTTGGTGCGCGGAGTCGTGGCAGACTGATACCCATGGGGGTATATACCTATCGGCCCGCCGAGGGTCACGGGCTCGCCCACGACCCGTTCAAGGCCATCGTCGCACCACGCTCCATCGGTTGGATCGGCACCCTGGCCCCGGACGGGCGCCGCAACCTCGCCCCGTACTCCTACTTCACCGCCCTCAGCGATGCGCCGCCGCTCATCGGCTTCTCCTCGATGGGCTGGAAGCACTCGGCCGCGAACTGCGCGGCGACCGGCGAGTTCACCTGGAATCTCGTCAGCCGTGAGCTCGCGGAGGTCATGAACGCGACCTCCACGACGCGCGACGTCGACGAGTTCGATGCCGCCGGGCTGGAGGCGGCGGCGTCCCTCGAGGTCGCGGCGCCACGCGTCGCCGCGGCCCGGGTGAGCTTCGAGTGCCGTGTCACGCAGCAGGTAGCACTCGTGGACGCCGCCGGTGCGCCCGCCGGGGCGTTTCTGACGATCGGCCAGGTGGTCGCAGTGCACATCGACGACGCGCTGCTCGCCGACGGGGTCTATCACACGGCGGCAGCCCAGCCGGTGCTGCGTGCCGGTGGCCCGACGGCCTACTACGGGATTGACGAAACACACCGCTTCGACCTGCGGCGTCCGGACTGAGGGGCCGACGCCCGGGCGCTCAGCTCTGCGTCAGCCGGCGGCGGGTGACGAACTGCTCGCGTGCGTAGTTGCCGACGCTCAGCGTGCTCAGCGCGTCGAGCGCGCCGCCCACACCGCCACCGATCAGCGGGATGCGACGTGCGACGAGCACCGCGGCGTGCCGTCCGCCGATGCGGGACGCCAGCTCGGCGAACACGCGCTCGGCGATGACCTTGTCGAGCGACGCGTCGAAGACCGGCGCGGTCGCAACCGTGAGCGGGGGAGCTGGCACCACGTCGGCTTCCATCAACCGGCGCGTGCCCTCGTTGCCGAGCAGGCTCAGGACGAGCGCCGTGCGGACACACCGCGAGTCGATGTCGTAGCCGCGCAGATGGGCGATGGACGCGACGAGCCTGATCTGCAGCACCGCGACCCCAGCGATGTTGGCCGGCAGCGCCACAGCGAGCGTCGCCAGGCCGCCGATGTTCGTCGCCACGCCCTGGCCGGCGGCCAACGCGACGTGGCTACGGATGAGGGAGTCGATGGCGTCCTCGACGCCGTTGCGCCGCACGAGGTGGCCCGCGGCGGTGGCCTTCGCCCCCGGCACGATGCCGGCCCCGTTGATCGCAGTCTCGAGCAACTGCCGCAAGACGTTGCCGGCGACCTCGGGCGCGCGCTGCACGAGCGTCTTGCCGTCGTTGTCCTCGCCTGCCATGCCCCAAGGCTACGGTGCCCGCCCGCCCCGGCCCAACGGGTGAACCCTCAGCGTTCCCTGACGTGGCCCGTTCGCGGCGAGCCCGAGCAGCGGCACGTTCGACCGGCGGGGCGTGCCAGACTGCGCGCATGAGGTTGTCGGGCGTCTTCGGGCCGCCGGCCACGTGGCCGGACCAGGACCTCGTCGCGGTCTCCACCGAGTTCGACACCGATCTCGTCGCGGAGGGCTATCTCGCCGGCGTCTTCCCGATGCCCCTCGACGGGGCCGGGCTGGGCCGCGACGCCATGGGCTGGTGGTCGCCCGTGCACCGCGGCATCCTGCCCGTCGACGACCTGCGCGTCACTCGCTCGCTGCGCCAGTCGGCGAAGAGGTACCACGTCACCGTCGATGCCGCGTTCGGCGACGTGCTGGCCAGCTGTGCCGACCCGCGGCGTCCGTCGGGGTGGATCGACGAACGCATTGTCGGCGCCTACACCCGCCTCCACGAACTCGGCATCGCCCACTCGGTCGAGGTGTGGACGCCCGCCGGCGCGCTCGCCGGCGGCCTGTACGGCGTCAGCTTCGCGGGCCTGTTCGCCGGGGAGTCGATGTTCCACGACCCGGAGATCGGCCGCGACGCCTCCAAGGTCGCCCTGCTCGCCCTCTGCCGCCTCCTGGACGACGGCGTCGAAGGGCGGCTGATCGACGTCCAGTGGGTCACCCCGCACCTCGCGAGCCTCGGCGCCGTCGAGATCGACCGCGTCGACTACCTGCGCCTCCTGTCCGAGGCCCTCGACCTGCCCGCACCGCGGTGGGACGCCCCGGCCAGCGGTTAGGCTGCCTCCATGCCCGAGATGCCCGAGGTGGAGGCGTTGCGCAGCTTCCTCGCCGAGCGCCTCACCGGCGCGACGGTCGTCCGCGCCGAACTGGCGGCGTTCAGCGCGCTGAAGACCTTCGCCACGCCCCTGTCCGCCCTTCTCGGGCTCGAGATCGACCGCGTGGAGCGCCGCGGCAAGTTCCTGTGCCTCGATGCCGGGGGGACCTGGCTGGCGTTCCACCTCGCCCGGGCCGGCTGGCTGCGCTGGTACGACAACCCGCCCGCCACGCCGGCCAGGCCCGGCAAGGGTCCGCTCGCGTTCCGGCTCGTCGCCGAGACGGACGCCGCCGGTGCGGTCGGGTTCGACCTCACCGAGGCGGGCACCCAGAAGCACCTTGCCCTCTACGTCACCGACGATCTCGGCGACGTGCCCGGCATCGCCCGGCTGGGCCCCGATCCGCTGGCCGACGACTTCACCCCGGACGCCTTCGCCGCCATCCTCGCCGAGCGCGGCCGCACGCAACTCAAGGGGCTTCTCAAGGAGCAGGGCGTGTTCGCGGGCATCGGCAACGCCTACTCCGACGAGATCCTCCAGGCTGCTCGCCTCAGCCCGTTCAAACTAGCCGGCTCGCTCACCGACGCCGAGGTCGGCGCCCTGTACACCGCCGTCCGCGGCGAGCTGACCGACGCCATCGCCCGCGCCGTCGGCCGCCCACCCGCCGAACTCAAGGACGGCAAGCGGACGCACCTGCGCGTCCACGGCAAGAAGGGCGAGCCGTGCGCCACCTGCGGGACGCCGATCGCCGAGGTCAGCTTCGCCGACAGCTTCCTCAACTACTGTCCGGGCTGCCAGACCGGCGGCAAGCTGCTCGCCGACCGGCGCCTGTCGAAGCTGCTGAAGTAGCCGGGCATGCGCGTCGCGATCCACGGGGACATCGGCCGGCCGGCCTATCACGTCGGCGACGAGGCGGTGACCCACGCGGCGGTCGCCCAGTTCGCCAAGCGCGGCGTCACCGACGTCCTCCTGTTCACCCACGATGTCGCCCGCACGCGCCGTGCCCACGCCGGCGTTGACGCCGCGCTCACCCTCGCGGTGCCCGACGAGCCCGCGGCGCGCGAGCGCTACCTCGACGCGGTGGCCGCATTCGCGGCGGGGGACCGGGGCGCCTTCCCGGCCGGCGACCGGGTTCACGGGGTCATGGAGAAGCTGCGCGGTGTCGACGCGCTCTTCGTCGCCGGCGGCGGGGCGATGAACTCGCGTCACGGTCGCCTCCTCACCGAGCGGGCCGCCCTGGCGCACCTCGCCACGGCGCTGGGCAAGCAGGTCGTCCTGGGCGGCCAGACGTTCGGCCCCGACCTGTCGGACGCCGACCGCGTCACCCTCGCCGGCCTCCTCGGCGAGGCCACGCTCGTCGGCCTCCGCGAGGACCACTCGCTCGCCCTCGCCCGCGAGCTCGCCGGGAAGCACGAAGGCCTGCGCCCCTGTCTCGACGACGCCGGCGAACTCGCGCCACCGCCCGGCTGGGCGCGCCCGGTCCTCGACCGGCCCCCGCTCGCTGCCACCTTCGCCGCCCCCGACGACCCGGCGGAGCGGGGGGCGTCCGCCCGCGCCTATGCGCGCCTGTTGGACGCGGCCTCGCACCGGGTCGGAGCCCCCGTCCTGTTCCTGCCCCACCTCGCGACGCCGGGCATCGGAGACGGCGACGAGGCCTTCCACGCCGAGATCGCCGCCCACCTGCGCGCGCCGCACGAACTCGCGCCCATCGCGTCCGCCCTGGAGACGGCTGCGCTCACGGCGACGTGCAGCGGCGTCGTCAGCTCGCGCTACCACCCGGTGATCTTCGCGCTCGCCGGCGCGCTCGGGTCGGTCGGGGTGGCGGCCGACGAGTACGACCGCGTCCGGATCGCCGGGGCCTACGCCCGCGTGGGCGTCGACCAGGAACCCATCATGCTGGCGGACCTACGAGCAGGGCCCACGATCCGGTCGTCCTGGGTGGCGCCACTCGACCGGCCACAGATGCTCGCGCCTTCCCTCGTCAGCCAGTACGACCGCTGGTGGGACGCCGTCGTCCTCGCCTGCGCGTCGACGCGGGGACGCCGCGGCAAGCTCCTCCGCACCTGGCTGCGGAGCAGGCGGCAGGGCGCCGACCGACTCGCCCGGCGGCTGCGTGGCTGAATCGTGACCTGTCCTCGGCACGCAACGGGGGTCCCGAGGACAGCTTGCGTCGGTAGCCTGTGGGGTGCCCAGCCGAGAAGCCAGGAGGGAACTCGTGATCGTCGACTCCGTCGTGGAGCGGTTCCGGCACTTCGGCGAGCGGCCCTGGACCTACGACGGACGCCTCGGCCTCGGCCTCATCGTGGCGAGCTGTCTGACGACGATCGTGGTCGCCTTCCTCGGCCCGTCGACGGTCACCTTGAACGTGGGACCCGCGAACGGGAGCCTGCTGCCGCCCTACTTCATCCCGGAGGATGTGGGGAAACGGATCGGGCTGCCGCTGTCGGAGTGGGTGGTCGTTCCGGCGCTGTGGATCGGGATCGCCCTCGGCGCGGTGGGGCTCATCGTCGCGTGGCGGGCCATCGAACTGGGCTGGCGGCCCCCCATCCACAAGCTGTTCTACCTGGGCGTCGGGATCACCGCGGGCACGGCGATGGTGCCGCCGTTGACCAGCGCCGACGTGCTGATGTACGCCGCCTACGGCCGCCTCCAGCGCCAAGGCTTCAACCCGTACGAGATCACCCCCGCCGAGATCTTCCGGCAGGCCTACGACCCGGTCCTCATCTGGACCGAACGCCCCTGGCGGGACACCCCGAGCGTGTACGGGCCGATCGCGTCGGCGTCCCAATGGCTGGCCAACATGCTGGGTGGCGAGTCGATGCACGACATCGTCTTCTGGCTGCAACTGCTGAACACGCTGCCTTTCCTCGTGATCTGCGCGGTGATGATCAAGTTGGCCCACGGCAACCCGGCGGTGCAGACGCGGTCGGTGCTGTTCACGATCCTCAACCCCCTCCTCATCTGGGCCGTCGTCGCCGGGGCGCACAACGAGGCGCTGACCTTGGTGTTCGCCGTGTTGTCGCTCTTCTTCGTGCGGCGGTCGGCCCTCGCGGCGGGCGTGTTCATCGGCCTCGCCGGGGCGGTGAAAGTGTCGCTGGTGTTCTACGGCATCGCGCTCGTCTGGGGTTACCGCCACGACTGGCGCAAGGTGCTGTGGTTGTGTATCGGGGCGGTGATCCCCATCGGTGTCCTCTACGGACTTTTCGCGCCCCAGGCGTTGTTCGCGGCCAGCCGGAACACCGGCTACATCTCGGGTGGCTCGTGGGCCCCCTGGTTCTGGCAAGTGCTCGCATGGGTCGTGGGGGATGGGATCGCCCGGCAGGTGACCGGCCTGGTGGGCTGGCTCGGAATGCTCGTCGTCGGCTGGATGCTGTCGCGGGTGCTGCCGTGGGCGCCGGCGCCCGGCGCCACGGTGCCGGCGGAGGCCGACCCTCTGACGATCGCGCTGCGGACGGCGGTGATTCTGTGCACCGCGTGGCTCGTCACGTCGCCGTACACGCTGAGCTGGTACGACCTGATCGCGTGGGTGCCGCTGGCGCTCATGGTGCCGAACCGCCTCGACTGGCTGATGACCCTGCGCGGCGCAGCGCTGAGCGTGGCCTACGTGACGGGCCGGACGGTGGGCTTCAGCGACCCGATGCTCTTCCTGGGTTCCACGATCGTGCGCGACACGCTCTGCACCGCAGTGCAGTGGTTCGTGCTGGTGGCGATCGTCCACTGGTTCTGGACGACAGCCCGGTCCTGGCCCACGCGGGCCTTCATGGCCGGGGGGCTGCGCGCGTTGGCCGGGCGCCGCTAGCCCGAGCCCGTGGACGCACCCTAGCCCCGCAGCGGCCGCCCGTAGACTGCAGCGGTGCTCGGATACTTCGGCCCCGCGGGGACGTTCACCCACCAGGCGCTGCGGCGCATCACGGCGGAGGATGCCATCCCGTTCTCGACGGTTCCGAAGGTGCTGGACGCCGTGCGTGCGGGTGAGGTGACCGCGGGCCTCGTGCCGATCGAGAACTCCGTCGAGGGCGGCGTGACCGCGACGCTCGACAACCTGGCGTCGGGGCGTCCACTGGTCATCACCCAGGAAGTGATCATGCCCGTGTCGGTCGTGCTGGCCGTCCGGCCGGGCACGCAGTTGGCCGGCGTGCGCCGCGTCCTCACCCATCCGCACGCGTACGCGCAGACCCGGGACTGGGTGGCCGCGAACCTGCCGTTCGCCCACGTGACCGAGGGCGGCTCGACCGCGGCGGCGGCCGAGGAAGTCGCCGACCCGCACAGCAGGTACGACGCCGCGATCTGCGCCGAGGTGGCGGCCGATTTGTACGGGCTGGAGCGGGCGGCGTCCGACATCGCCGACAACCCGGACGCCGTGACCCGCTTCGTGCTGGTGCGGCAGCCGGGGGAGACGCCCGAGCCGACCGGAGCGGACAAGACGACGTTGGTGGCCTACATGCACGCCGACCGCTCGGGCGCGCTGCTCGAGATCCTCGAGCAGTTCGCGATGCGCGGGGTGAACCTGACCCGCATCGAGAGCCGGCCGACGAAGAAGATCTACGGGGAGTACTGCTTCAGCATCGACGCCGAGGGCCACATCGGGGAGCCCCGCATGCGGGGAACGCTCAAGGGCCTGCACCGCGTCTGCCGTGAGGTGACCTTCCTAGGCAGCTATCCCCGTGCCGACGGCGTCCGGCCGAAGATCGCGCGCGGCTTCACGGCCGCCGAGTACGAGGCCGCCGAGCACTGGATGGACGATCTTCTGGGCCGCCCGCACCGCCCCTGACCTCCGGAATCTGACAGAGGGAATCGTGGCACGTGCCAAGAATCCCTCGGTCGGAAACGTGACCGGCCGGCCTCAGGGCACCATGATCCGGATCGCGCCGGGCATCACCGTCGCCTCGAAGCGCTTGCACTCGCCGACGGCGTCCCCGTCCAGCTGGTAGGGCACCGGCTCGGGGGTCTCCACGACGAACGTCGTCACCTGCGCCCGCTGGACGCCCTTGGTGTCGGACCGCCTCAGCATGCCCGT
>NZ_JARKOT010000188.1 GCF_029977985.1 Propioniciclava sp.
AGTTGGGCGGACGCGCCCTCGGGGGTGCGCGGGTAGCCGGACGGCACTCCGCTGGCGCCGACGGTCGTGGCGGCGGGCAGCCTGATCGCGGGAGGCAGGGCGATCGCCACCCCCGGCGTCAGGCCGGCGTCCTGGGCCACCGTCGCCATCGGCGCTGCCGCAATGAGGTCTCGCCGCTGGGCAGGGTCTGAGTACGGGTGAGCGCTGCTTTGGACGCCGTCGCTCGCGTTTCCCGCTGAGAAGCCGGACACCAGGGTGTAGCCCAGCCCGTAGAGAAGGACGCCCCCCACCAGCAGGAGCCCCGCGAGGACGCCCAGCAGCTGAGTGCGCGAGAGCGGGACGACCTCGGCTGAGCTCGCCGGGCGGGCTGGGCGAAGCCGGAACATCAGCCGACGCAGCCGTCGCCGAGGATCCCGTTGAGCATCCCGTAGCCACCCATCAGCACCACGGCGAGCACCAGGACGCCGGCGAGGCCGATGATGCCGCCTTTCGAGAGGTGCGGGGAGTGCGTGGCACGCCCGACGAGGATCGCCCCGACGGACACCAGCGCTGCGATGCCGAACAGCCACAGCACGGACCACAGGACCATGCCCGAGATCTGGTCGGTGTAGGCGGCGACGCCCGTGGGCGCCACCGGGCAGATCTTCAGCGGGACGATCAGCAGGTTCATGTCGGTTCCTTTCGGAGGAGGGCAAGGACGTTCTGGGCCGCCTTGAGGAGCGGGGCGGGCAACGGGTCGGGGGTCAGGCCGGTGACCTGCAGGCGTGGGTCGAGCGGGAAGTCGGCCAGGTGCACGCGCGCGGGCACCCCGGCTACGGCGACCTTGACCGGACGCGGCCAGCGCTTGGCTGTGGGTCCCACGACAACCACCATGGCGTCCCGGCCCAGGAGTTCGGCGCACGACTCCAGGCGGCGGACGCCCGGCACCGTGGCATTCGTGACGAGGACGACGTCGTCGAGCGTGCGGAGCACTGACCCCAGCCACCCGGTGCCCGGATCTGACGCAGTCGCCCAGTTGGTGTCCACGAACGTCCACTCGACCGATGACTCGGTAGGAACCGGCACGGTCGCATCGCCGGCGATGGGGCGCTCGAGCAGGACGTCGCCACGACTGCCGCGGCGCCACGGGCCCGCGGTCCCCAGTTCGGCATTGGCTGCGGCCGAGAAGCCGGACGCCAACAGAGGGCAGCACTCCACCACCCGCGCCGGCACCCCGGTCGCGGTGGCCAGCGCGAGCGCCACCGTGGACGCACCCACTCCGCCGGCGCAGCCCACGACGGCGACCACCCTCTCAGCGGGCGCTGGCGTCCACGCCGTCGC
>NZ_JARKOT010000190.1 GCF_029977985.1 Propioniciclava sp.
GCGACGGCGTCCGCCCAGTCGCGCAGCGACTTGGGGCTGCCGGTGAAGCCGTGACAGAACAGGACGCCGACGCTCCCGCCCTCGTGGTGGAACGGCTCGGCGTGCGGAGCGATCGACATGGCGCCATCGTAAGCGCCCGCAGCCACTAGGGTGAGCGGGCAGGAGGTCGCCCATGTGGTACGCGGTGTTCAAGAGGCCGTTCCGGTGGTTGTCCAAGTGGGGCTACCGGGGCAGGACCGAGGGTGAGGAGAACGTGCCTCGTGAGGGCGGCGTCATCCTCGCGGCCAATCACGTCTCCGCGATCGACACGTACGTGATGCCAGCGCTGATGCGCCGCCAGGTGACGTTCCCGGCGAAGGCCGAACTGTTCGCGGGCGACCGGGGGCTCAGCTCCAAGGTGGTGGCATGGTTCCTCAAGGCGGTGGGTCAGGTGCCGCTCGATCGGTCGGGCGGGCGGGCGTCCATGGACGGGCTCGGGCCCATCGTGGCCGCGGTCAAGGAGGGCAGCGTCGCCGGGATCTTCCCTGAGGGCACGCGTTCACCCGACGGCCGCCTCTACAAGGGCAAGACGGGGGTGGCCCGGCTCGCGCTCGCCACGGGGGCGCCCGTGGTGCCGGTGGGCGTCGTGGACACGAAGGTGACCGGCAAGAAGCTCGGCTTCATCCCGTGGGCCGACCACCCGGTGATCCGGTTCGGAACGCCGCTCGACTTCAGCGCCTACGCGGGCCGCGAGGAGGACCGCAAGCTCGTCCGGTGGGTCACCGACGAGATCATGGCCGCAATCCAGGAGCTCACGGGCCAGACCTACGTGGACGCCTACGCCACGTCCATCAAGTACGGCGGCATGTCGGACGAGGAGGTCGCCCGGCGCACGTTGCCGCGTCCGGGCGGGGGTCCGGCGCCCGAACCCCGGGGGTAGCGAACGGGCGTCTCGCGTATCCTGTGCGCGTGCCGACCACCATCCCGTCCCTGGCCGAACTCCACGCGATCGGGGCGAGCCAGCAGCCGACCTACGCCGATGCAGCCGAGTTGGCGTCCGTCGTGGCCGAACTGTCGCTGCGCCCGCCGCTCGTGTTCGCGGGGGAGTGCGACGAACTGAAGCGCCGTCTGGCCGACGTGGCCGCCGGTCGTGCCTTCCTGCTGCAGGCGGGCGATTGCGCGGAGACGTTCGGCTCGGTGACGGCCGTGAACATCCGCAACTCGCTGCGGGTTCAGCTGTCCATGGCGGTGGTGCTGCAGTACGCGGCCCAGGTGCCGGTCGTGAAGGTGGGCCGGATCGCCGGCCAGTACGCCAAGCCCCGCAGCAACGATGCCGAGACACGCGGAGCCGAGACGCTGCCCAGCTACCGCGGGGACGCCGTCAACGGGCTCGACTTCACACCCGAAGCACGCGCGCACGACCCGCGGCGGCTCGTGAACGTCTACAACATGAGCGCCGCCACGCTGAACCTGGTGCGCGCTTTCGTCAACGGCGGCTTCGCCGACCTGCGCACCGTGCACAGCTGGAACGCCGACTTCGTGCGCAACTCGAAGGTCGAGGCCAAGTACGAGGCGCTCAGCGCCGAGATCGAGCGGGCCCTCGCGTTCATGATCACGTGCGGCATCACCGACGACGAACTGCGGACGGTCGACTACTACGCCTCCCACGAGGCGCTCCTGCTGGAATACGAGCACGCGCTGGCGCGCATCGACTCCCGCACCGGGACGCCGTACGGCACCTCGGGCCACATGCTCTGGATCGGCGAGCGCACCCGCGAGCTCGACGGCGCCCACGTGGAGCTGCTCAGCCGCCTGCGCAATCCGATCGGCGTCAAGCTGGGGCCGACGACGACGGCGGCCTACCTGACCGAACTCGTCGAGAAGCTCGACCCCGACAACGAGCCCGGACGCCTCACGTTCATCACCCGCATGGGCGCCGGCAAGGTGCGCGATGCCCTACCACCGATCATCGAGGCCGTCCAGGCGACCGGGCGAACGCCGGCGTGGGTGTGCGACCCGATGCACGGCAACACCTTCGCGACGGCCAACGGTTACAAGACGCGGGCCTTCCCGGTGATCTGGGAGGAGGTCGACGGCTTCTTCGACGTGCACGCCGAGTTGGGCACCTGGCCGGGGGGCGTCCATCTCGAATTGACGGGCAACGATGTGACCGAATGCGTCGGCGGCATCGGCGAACTGGCCGAGGCCGACCTGGCCAACCGCTACGAGACGGCCTGCGACCCGCGCCTGAACCGCAACCAAGGGCTCGAGCTGGCGTTCTACCTCGCCGAACGGCTCAACGAGGACCGGACCCGGCGGGGCCACAACCCCGTGCAGACGTTCGAGCCGGTCGAGTTGTGATCGACCTGCGGTCGGACACCGTCACGCGCCCGACGGAGGGCATGCGGGCGGCGATGGCCGCCGCGCCCGTCGGCGACGACGTCTATGCCGAGGATCCGACCATCGGTGAGCTGGAGTCCCGGGTGGCGGCGCTGCTCGGACACGAGGCGGGGCTCTTCTGCGCGACCGGCTCGTTGGCGAACACGCTGGGCGTGGCGGCGCACGTTCGCCCGGGCCAGGAGGTCCTGTGCGACTCCGGCGCGCACATCGCGCGCGCCGAGATGGGGGCGCACGGCGCACTGACCGGCATGACCATGCGCACGTGGGTGACGGCCGACGGCCTGGTGGACGCCGCAGCCGTCGCGGGGCTGCTGGCGCCGGACGCCGGTCCGTACCTGGTGTCCACCGCGTGCGTCGAGGTGGAGAACACGCACAACTTCGGCGGCGGCACGGTGCAGCCGCTCGACGCCATGCGGGCGGTCTCCGAGTTGTGCGCCGACGCCGGGGTGGGCCGCCACCTCGACGGGGCGCGGCTGTGGAACGCGCACGTGGCGTCCGGGGTGCCGCTGGGGGTCTACGGGTCGCTGTTCGACACCGTGAGCGTCTGCTTCAGCAAGGGGCTGGGTGCGCCCGTGGGTTCGGTGCTCGTCGGGTCGGCCGACCAGATGGCCGCGGCCCGCGTGCTGCGCAAGCGGCTCGGCGGCGGCTGGCGCCAGGCAGGGGTGCTCGCGGCGGCGTGTCTCTACGCCCTGGACCACCACGTCGAACGCCTCGCCGATGACCACGTCGCGGCGCGCGCGTTCGCGGCGGCGGTGCGTGCCTCGGGCGGGTCGGGCTCGGCGGGCGTGGCGGACCCCGAGACGAACATCGTCGTCGTCCGCACCGGGACGGTGCCCGCGGCCGAGGTGGCCGCGCGCGCGTCCACGGCGGGAGTGGCGCTGTCGGTGGTGGGATCGCGGGTCGTTCGTGCGGTGACGCATCTCGACGTCACGGCGGCCCAGGCCGGGCGGGCCGGCGCGGTGCTCGGAGAGATCCTGGCGGGCTGAATCGCGGGCGATTACGCCCGGACGCCCTCGCCCGCCTCGGCAAGCGCGGCCAGGACGCCGCGCGCGGCCTCCCGGCCGGCCCGGGTGGCGCCGAGCGTCGACGCCGAGGCGCCGTAGCCCACGAGGAAGACCCGCGGATCACGGACGGCGCGCACCCCGTCCAGCCGGACGCCGCCGCCCGGCTCCCGCAGCCCCAACGGCGCCAGGTGGCCGAGGCTCGGCCGGAACCCCGTGGCCCACAGCACCGCGTCGGCCCGCACGGCCCGCCCGTCCGCGAGCAGGATGCCGTCGCGGGTGAGGGCGCGCAGCGGCCCGGCGGAGACCAGCAGACCCGACTCGATGCCGTGCCGGTAGTCACTCGTGAGCGGCAGTCCCGTCGCGGCGACGACGCTGAGCGTCGGCAGGCCGGCGCTCGTGCGGGCGCTGACCGTGGCCTCCACGTCGCGGCCCCAAGCGTCGTCGAAGGCGCGGTCCGTCCAGTTCGGCGGTCGCCGGGTGACCCACGTGGTCGCGGCGCCCGCGGCGTCCAACAGGAGGAGGAACTGCACGGCCGAGGTGCCGCCGCCCACGACGACGACGTGCCGGCCGGCGAACTCGGCCGCTGTCACGAAGTCGTGCGTGTGCAATTGGCGGCCGGCGAAGAGGTCACGGCCGGGGTAGGCGGGCCAGAACGGCCGGTCCCAGGTGCCGGTGGCGTTGACCAGGAACCGGGTGGCCCAGACGTGCTCCCCGGCCCGCACGGCCAGGGTGCCGTCGGGCTCGGCGGTGACGGCGTCCACCCGCACGGGTCGCACGACGGCGAGGCCGAGGCGTTCCTCGAAGGCCCCGTAGTACCGGGAGACCACCGCGGAGGCGGGCTCGTCGGGGTCGGGCTCGCCGAGGGGGAATCCGGGCAGGTCGGCGACACGGTGGGCGCGGCCCAGAGTGAGGTCGTCCCACCGGTGACGCCAGGCGCCGCCGGGGCCGTCGTTGGCGTCGAGCACGACGAGGTCGTCCCCGGGCGTCAGGCCTCGCCGGACCAGGTGCGCCGCGGCGGACAGCCCCGCTTGCCCGGCACCCAGGACGACGACGCGGGGCATCAGGCCAGCATGTCCTTGACGAGGGGGGCGACCTTGGTGCCGTACAACTCGATGCTGGACATGATGCGCTCGTGGCTGAGCGGGCCCGTGCTGACCTTCACGTCGAAACGCGACGCACCGAGCGCCTTGACGCCCGCGGCGATCTTGCGGGCGGCCGTCTCGGGGGAGCCGACCACCATCGAGCCGTGCTCGACCTCGTGCAGGAACGAGGCCCGGGTGGGGGCGCTCCAGCCGCGCTCGGAGCCGATCCGGCTCACCGAGGCGAACCAGGCGTCGTAGAACTCCTCGATCGCCTGCTCGTCGGTCTCGGCGATGTGGCCGAAGGAGTGGTAACCGACCCGCTGCTCGGGCTGCCCGAACTCGGCCAGTGCACGGCGGTACAGGTCGGCGAACGGTGCGAATCGCTCCACCGGGCCGCCGATGATCGCGAGCATGAGCGGCAGGCCGTGGTGCGCCGCGCGGATCACCGACTGTGGGCTGCCGCCCACCGCCACCCACGCCGGCAGCGCGCCGTGCTCGACGGGCGGGTAGAGGGTCACGTCGGTGAGGCTCTGGGCGTGGGTGCCTTGCCACGACACCGGCCGGCCCGCGGCCAGGTCGCGCCGCAGCGTGGCGAACAGGGCGAGCTTTTCCTCGAACAGCGCCTCGTAATCGCCGAGTTCGTAGCCGAACAGGGGGAACGACTCGGTGAACGAGCCGCGGCCGAGGATCACCTCGGCGCGCCCGCTGCTGAGCGCGTCGAGCGTCGCGTAGCGCTCGTAGACCCGCACCGGATCGTCCGAGCTGAGCACCGTCACCGCGCTGCCGAGCCGGATCCGGTTCGTACGCGCCGCGATGGCCGCCAGGACCATCTCGGGGCTGGAGACGGCGAAGTCGTCGCGGTGGTGCTCGCCCATGCCGATGAAGTCGACGCCGACGGCGTCGGCCAGCACGCCTTCCTCCACGACGTTGCGCACCACCTGCGCATGGCTGAGCGGCTGCCCGGCCGCGTCGTGGGTCACGTCGCCGAAGTGGTCGATGCCGAGTTCGAGGTTCATGCACCTAATCTAATACATCTTTCAACTATCTGGGAATGCGGGGGCAACCGGTTGCGTTGGGGACGACGTGAACCAGCGCATCGGCATCATCGGCGTCGGCAAGCTTGGCAGCGCGCTCGGGCGGCTCGCGCTCGACGCGGGCCTCGACCTCAGCGTCGCCGACGACCCCGCCAACCCGCACGTCGGCCTCGTCGTCGCGAGCATCCTGCCCGGAGCCCGGTTCACCGACGCCACCGACCTCCTCGCCACGAGCGACATCATCATCCTCGCCGTGCCCCAGCCCGTCCTCGCCACGCTTCCTCTGGACGCCGCCGCCGGCGTCCTCGTCGATGCGACCAACGCCTGGGAGGCGACCGACGGCGTCCGGGCCGGCACCGGCCCCACGACGCCCGCGCTGCTCGCCGCCCACCCCCACCTGCGCCTCGTCAAGACGTTCAACCAGTACGCGTACGCCGACCTGCTGCCCGACGCCCGCCCCGCCGGCGCCCCCGGACGCCGCGCGATGGCCGTCGCCGGAGACGATCAGGTCGCCGTCGGCGCTGTCGCCCGGCTCGTGGACGCCCTCGGCTTCGACCCGGTCGTCGTCGGCATGGATGCCGCAGAGCTCCTCGAGCCCTCCGGGCCGGTGTTCGGCCGCAAGCTGACGGCGCCCGACCTTGTGGCGGTGGTGACGGCGCACGCGCCGGAGCGTTTGGCCGGGCGACCCACTCCGCGAAGGGGGTAACTGCTCAGCGCAGCGGAGCAGTTTCACCCCTGCGAGCACGAACATCCTCGACGCGGGGGTTCCGCACCGCGGAGGTGTGCGGCAGGGTGAGGTGATGAAGATCACCCATCTGGGACACGCCGCCGTTCTCGTCGAGGTCGCCGACCGACGCCTGCTGTTCGATCCAGGCAACTTCTCCGCCGCCTGGCACGGCCTGACCGACCTCGACGCGATCCTCGTCACCCACCAGCACGCCGACCACATCGACCCCGAGCACGTCGGCGCGCTCATCGATGCCAACCCGGACGCCGCCATCCGGGTCGAGCCGACGGTGCTCGATCAGCACGACCTGCCCGATCGCGCTCAGGGCATCGCGCCCGACACCCGCGTCGATCTCGGGGGCGTCACCGTCGCGGCGGTGGGCGGGCTGCACGCGGTCATCCACCGCGACATCCCGCGCATCGCGAACGTCGGACTCGTCGTGACGGCCGAGGGGGAGCCCACCTTCTTCCACCCCGGCGACTGCCTCGACACCGCGCCCGCGGGCGTCGACGTCCTAGCCCTGCCCATGATGGGGCCGTGGGCGGCGATGAAGGAGCACATCGACTTCGCCCGGGCCGTCGGGGCGGCGTCCGGCTTCGGCGTTCACGACGGACTGCTGTCCGAGCGCGGCTGGAACCTCGCGTTCCAGCGCTACAACGTGATGACGCCCACCACCGTCCACGACCTCCGCGGCGGCGAGCCCTGGCAGCCGTGACAGGATGGGGAGCATGACCTCCCCGACGCCCGAGACCCTCGACTGGCTCGCCCGTCTGATCGCGTTCGACACCACGAGCCGCGACACCAACCTGCCGCTGATCGACGCCGTCGCGCGCCACCTGCGCGATCTCGGCCTGGAGCCGCACCTGTTCCCGACACCGGACGGACGGAAGGCGAACCTCGTCGTGACGATCCCGGACGCCGCCGGCGGCACGACGGGTGGGGTCATGCTGAGCGGACACACAGACGTCGTCCCCACCGACGGCCAGCGGTGGACGTCCGACCCCTACACCTTGGTCGAGCGCGACGGGCTGTTGTACGGCCGCGGCACCTCCGACATGAAGGGTTTCAACGCGTGTGTGCTCGCCGCGCTGCCGGCGATGCTCGCCGAGCCGCTGCGGGAGCCGATCCACGTCGCCCTGAGCTACGACG
>NZ_JARKOT010000196.1 GCF_029977985.1 Propioniciclava sp.
CGACCGCCGCCTCACCGGCGTCATGACCGCGCAGACCCGCCGCGATCTCAATGCCAGCTTCTACGGCATCCCGCCCGCGGTGCGGCCGGTCGGCGTCCGTGCGCCGGGCAACCAGGGCACGTTCGGCGGCGGCGTCGCGCATCTGTCGGGGCTGTTCACCTGGATCCTCGGGCCGCTGTTCGTGCACGCGGTCTCGCCGTCGGGTTCGCCGGCGCGCCGCGAGGCGGCGAAGGCCTTCAACTTCCAGCTCATCGCGGGGATCGCGTTCTTCGCGACGGTCCTGCTCGGCAGCCTCCTGCTGCCGGAGGCCGTGGGCGCCACCATCGCGGTGGTCGGCTGGTTCACGTGGCTCGTTCTCACGATCCTGGGCGGCGCCCGGGCGTTCTCAGGGCAGCCGTGGCGCAACCCGGTGACCCGGGTGATCCGGTGGGAAGCATTGGACACCCGCGGGCGTTGATAGGATGGCCCGACCGGCTCGGCCACTGCGGTGGGCGCGGTCGGGACAACTCAAGAGGGGGTGACTGGTTTCGACTCGGGACGGTAGTCCCAGGAGAAGCGTGCCGAGGAGCCGACGACAACTCGCAAACGACCGTCGGAAACCAATAACTGCCGACAACACTCGTGCAGACTTCGCTCTCGCTGCCTGATCAGTGATCGAAGGGTCGGCCCGGATGTAGCCTTCCGTCCGGTGTCCGGCCTCATCAAGGAGGCTTGCTGACCAGCTGACGCCTTGGCGGCTGGTCGGGACTTCACCAGGGCTGGGCCTGTCCGCGACGTGCCGGTGACGAGCGCGGGGGCCGAGCAGAACGACACCACCGGCTGCGCACGGAGAAGACCTGGTTCGCCTTTCGAGGACGCGGGTTCAATTCCCGCCACCTCCACTCACCTCTGTTGTGACGGGGCCGGGGCCGCGGAAGCGGTCCCGGCCCTGTGGCGTGCGGGGTCCGGAGTATGAGTTCACCCGATCACCCGCTCGTCTTTTCGTTCGAACCAACCGGTGCCGTTGACGTGCGCGGCGTCCGTGGCATCAGGCCCGCCGCTTCCAGGCTCCGATGCTGGCGGTGTTGTCGTCCACGCAGGAGGCGAGGAGTCGCACTCGTGGGCCTCCGGGGGCTAGTCCGTGCACACCTTGTCTCGTCTCCCGATGGAGAACACCTCGATGGTGACCACAGAGTCGTGGATCAGCGCGAGGATTCGGTAGGAACCAACCCGATAGCGCCACTCGCCGGTGTGAGTGGCTGTCAAACCCTTGCCGAGGGATCGGAGGTCGGTGCACCCGTCGAGGTTGTTCTTGATCCAGGTCGCGAGAATCCTGGCGTCGAAGCGATCCATCTTCGTCAGTTGCTTGCGTGCCCTCGCTGTCAGTTCGACGCGATAAGTGCCTGGGGGAATGCTCACCGGGCGAGCTCGTGGAGGATCTCGTCGATGCTGAACCGCTCGCCGGAATCGTGGGCGATGGCTTCGCGGAGTTCCTGCAGGTCGTAGGAGTCCTCGATTTTCTCCAGGATGGCCTTCCGGGCGAAGTCGGAGATGGTGACGCCCTCGAACTGGGCGAACTTGCGGACGAGCTCGGCGTCCTCTGCGTTCATGCGCACGGTCATGGTCGTCATCGTTCGCCTCCTGGGCGGTGGCAGGGGTTCATGCTGACTACAGTGAATTCACGGCTGGTGTGCGTCAGCAACTCTCGAGAGCACCCGTGCGAAGAGGCCGGGAGCGGTAGCTCTCCACCCCTTTCGTTGTCTCGGACGCGGTGGCAAGCGAGCGAATCAGGACCACTGGTGGATGCGGTCACGTCGACGGCTGGAGACGGGTGCATATCATGATCCCGCTGTCCGTTTCCAGTCCCGCGGTCGTCCATCCCTCGAGGTGAGATGTGCGGTCAACGAGCTCATCGACCTTGGGTTGGGCCAGCTGGGCTCGGGGAGGAGGCCGTCGACGAGGTGGATGCCCCAGGCCATCAGCTTCCTCACCGACGCCCAACAGTCCGATCTGGCCCGCGCCATCGGCATGGGCCATGACCTGGGCATTCTCCTGATGGATCGGGACCCACGCGGCATGGCAGTGCCTCCTTGCTCCGGAAATGCCTTGCCGGGCTTGAGGGTCGGATGGTGGACTGCTCCGCATGGGCAACGCTGTCGGTCTACGCCCGCTGTCGGTCCAAGACGCGGAGGTGATGTCCCGGGTGCTGGCGGACCCGTCACTGTACGAGTTCACCGGTGGAGAGCCCCCGAGTGTCGCGGAACTTGAACGGAGGTACACGATCCAGGCACGCGGGTATTCCTCCGATGGCTCGGAGGAATGGATCAACTTGGTGGTCATGCGGCTACCCGACGAGCAGCCCATAGGCTACGTGCAGGCCACCGTGCCCAAGAATGGGGAGCCAGCTGAGATCGCTTGGGTGATCGGGAGGCCCTGGCAGGGGCATGGCTTCGCGACGCGCGCGGCACAGCTGCTGGTCGAGCGCCTCGCGGGGAGCGGGATCAACGACTTGGTCGCGCACATCCATCCTGACCACCTGGCCTCGCAGTCCATCGCGACGAAGCTAGGAATGGCCCCGACCGCGGTGGAGCTCGATGGGGAGATTCGCTGGCTGAGCACGAGCGTCTGATGGAGCCCCGGTCCGACCACGTCCAGGGCTCGGTGGGTTCGCGTACGCCGAACTCGAACAGCGCCCGCGGGTCGTTCCAGTCGTGCCCGAAGTCCTCCGACTCACCGGGTTCGGTGAGTTCGATGCGCTCTCCCGTGAGCAGCGCTGCGCGCAGCGAGGCGGCGTGAAACTCGTCCACGCGCGGCCCGGGGCCGAGGTGACCTGGGTCGCGCCGCCGTAGAAGCCCGGGACGACCTGCGTCCACAGCCAGCCGAGGATGTTCGTGTTGTCGCTGTAGCCGAGGAACGGCTTGGGGTCACTCCTCGCTGTCGAGGCGTCAAGATGCGGGATGACGGTGATCTCGTCCTCGCCTCCGATGGTGGTGAGGATCGCCCTGATCTCGGGGTCGGCGAACGCGCGTTGAGGTCTGCGGCACGGTCCTCAAGCCGGGGCGGCGAACGACGGGGAGAGGACGGCCACCTTGTCTCCCACCGCCGCCTTGGGCGCTGTCAGGAACTCAACGCGGGCAGCCTAGTGGTCCGCGTCTGATGGCCGACCTTCGCTCTGGCGGGCAGAGGCGTTCATCGCCGGCGTTGCACGTGGGGAGTCCGGGCCCTCGCGCGAACAGCCCCTCTGGCAGGATGAGGGCGTGGACGCCGCTGCTGCACCCCTCGAGCCGGGAACCCTGCTGGTGGCCGGGGTGATGCTCACCGACGGCGTCTTCGACGGCAGCGTCGTCCTGCTGCTCGACGTGGACGCCTCGGGTGCGCTCGGCGTCGTCCTCAATCGGTTCGCCGACCTGGAACTGGCCCATGCCCTGCCCGGCTGGGAACGCCTCGCCAGCTATCCGCACCGGCTCCACGACGGCGGCCCCGTGTCCCAGGAGGGAGCCATCTGCCTCGCCTCGCCGCTGCACGCCGACGAGGAGCCGCCGGGCTGGCGTCGCGTGTTCGCCTCCGTCGGCCTGCTGCACCTCCAGACGCCGTTCGAACTTGCCGACGGAGCCTTCCGCGACCTTCGGATCTTTGCCGGCTACGCCGGCTGGGGGCCGGGGCAGCTCGCCGATGAGGTCGCCCGCGACCTCTGGTTCTGCTTGCCCGGCACGTATTCCGACGTGTTCGACGCCGACCCCGAGGGCCTGTGGCGCCGGGTCCTGGCCCGCCAGCCGGGCGAACTAGGCTGGTTGTCGACGTGGACGACCACGCCCGAGTGGAACTGAATGCCACACTGGGCGGAACGGGAGGGGAGACACGATGGCTGAATCGGGCAGCCTGATCCTCGTCGTCGACGACGACGTGGCGCTGGCCGAGATGCTCCAGATCGTGCTGCAGGCCTCCGGTTTCGAGACCAGTTGGGTGTCTCGTGGCGATCGCGTCCTCGACGAGTTCCGGCGCTGCCGCCCCGACCTCGTGCTCCTCGACCTCATGCTGCCCGGTCGCGACGGTGTGGACGTGTGTCGCGACCTGCGTGCCGAATCCGACGTGCCGATCGTCATGTTGACCGCCAAGTCCGACACGCGCGACGTGGTGGAGGGGCTCGAGGCGGGCGCCGACGACTACGTGCCCAAGCCGTTCAAGACCCAGGAGCTGCTGGCCCGGGTCAAGACCCGGCTGCGCCGGTCGACACCCCCAGAGGAGGACCCGAAGGTGCTCCGCATCGGCGACGTCGTGATCGACGCCGAGGCGCACACGGTCCACCGCGGCGACGAGCCCATCGCACTCACCCCTCTTGAGTTCGACCTGCTCCTCGCGCTGGCCAGCAGGCCGCGCCAGGCGTTCACGCGCGAACTGTTGTTGCAGGAGGTGTGGGGCTACCGGCATCCCGGTGACACGCGCCTCGTCAACGTGCACGTGCAGCGGCTCCGCTCCAAGATCGAGCGCGACCCCGAGCGTCCCGAGATCGTGGTCACGGTCCGCGGCATCGGCTACCGGGCGGGTTCGCCCTCCTCATGACGCGCGTCCGGCGTCTGCTGGCCGCGCCGTGGACCTGGTGGGCGCGGTCCCTGTCGTTCCGGGTGGTCACGATGAGCGTGACGGCGTCCCTCATCGTCCTCGCCCTCACCGGCTGGCTTCTCGTCGACACCTCCAGTCGCGGCATCCTCGAGGCGAAAACCGCGCAGTCGGTCTCCGAGGCGTCCGCCGTCATCGAGAGCATGCAGAGCTCGCTCCGGGACGCCGACCTGCGCACTTCCACCGTCAACGAGCGACTCACCGTCCTCGCCCGGGACGCCGCCAGTCGCGGCAACGTCGGCAACCAGTACGAGGTGGTCATCTCGGGGCCGGTCTCCGACATTGCCTCGGCGGGGGTGGACGTCGGCAGCGTGCCCCCCTCCATCCGGACGGCCGTGGCCGATGGCGGCCAGGACCTCTTCACGACCCCGACCCTCATCCGGTTCTCCGACGGCCGTGCGGACGCGGCCGGACTCGTCGTCGGCGGGGCCCTGCTGGCGCCCGGCAGCGGCCGCTACCCGGTCTACTTCCTGTTCCTCATGGACCAGGAGGAGGAGACCCTGCAGGTGGTCCGGCGCTCGGCGCTGCTCGCCGCCACAGCGTTCCTGCCGCTCATGACCGGCATCATGTACCTGATCTCGCTGCAGGCGCTGCGGCCCATCCGGGCCGCGCGTGAGGCGTCCGAACGGATCGCCGCGGGCGACCTGGCCGAGCGGATGACGGTGCGCGGCTCGGACGACCTGGCCGGCCTGAGCCAATCGATGAACCACATGGCCGCCGAACTGCAGGACCGGTTGGGCCAGCTCGAGAACCTGTCCCGAGTCCAGCGCCAGTTCGTCTCCGACGTCTCGCACGAACTCCGGACGCCGCTGACCACGATCCGCATGGCCGTCGACGTGATCCACGAGAACCGTGCCCGGATGGAGCCCGTCCCGCGCCGGTCGGTCGAGCTGTTGCGTGGCGAGATCGACCGTTTCGAGACGCTGCTCACCGACCTCCTGGAGATCTCCCGCTTCGACGCCGGCGCCGCCGAACTGCAGCTCGAGGACGTCGATCTCGTCGACCTCGTGTCCGTGGAGGTCGCCGCTCAGCAGGCGCTGGCGGACGCCTACGAGACCACCATCGTTCTGGACGCCCCCCGCCACGCCTACTGCCTCGTCGATCCGCGTCGCATCCGGCGCATCGTCAGCAACCTGCTCTCCAACGCGATCGAGCACGGCGAGGGGCGCGACGTGATCGTCACCGTGGCCGCCAATGCGTCGGCGGTGGCGGTGGCGGTGTGCGACTTCGGCGTCGGCTTCAGCGCCGCCCAGAGCCACCAGGTGTTCTCGCGGTTCTGGCGCGGCGACCCCTCCCGCCAGCGCACGGTCGGCGGGTCCGGCCTCGGGCTGTCGATCGCACTCTCGGACGCCCAACTGCACGGCGGATGGCTGAACGCATGGGGACGACCGGGGCGGGGCGCCCAGTTCCGGCTCACGCTGCCCGTGCGGCCGGGGGAGAGCGTGCTGGAGTCACCCATCCCTGTCGTGCCGGAGGGAGGTCAGTGATGCACCGCCGTCAGCTGCTCGTCGCGCTCGGGCTGGCCGGACTGACCGCCGGCTGCGCCGGGGTGCCGACGAGTGGGCCTGTCGCGCGCGTGTCGGCGGACCCCGGCCGCATCAACCCAGGGGTCGAGATCGCCCCGGCGCCGCCCGACCGCAACGCGTCTCCCGGCGAGGTCGTCGAGGGCTTCCTGCACGCGATGGCGTCCTGGCAGCCCGACTACGGCGTCGCGCGCACCTACCTCACGGAGAGGGCCAACGAGACGTGGAACCCGTCCGCCGGCGTCCGCATCTACGCCGAGGGCAACCCCGTCAGCTCCACCGACACGGGAGCCCGCCTCGTCGCCCCCATCGTGGGGACGTTGGACGCCGCCGGCTCCTACCACCAGTCGACCGGCCAGCTGGAGCACGACTTCGGGCTCGTCCAGGTGGCGGACCAGTGGCGCATCGACTCCCCGCCCGAGGGTCTCATCGTGTCGGAGTACCTGTTCAGCAGCGCGTTCACGCGGGTGGTCGTCTACCACTGGGCCCCGGGGCGGGAATGGTTGGTGCCCGACCCGCGGTTCTTCCCCCGGGGCGCCTACGCGCTCGAAGGGGCCGTCCGTGCGGTCACAGCCGACCCGCCCTCATGGCTCGCGCCCGGCCTCGACCACCAGTTGCTCCTCGTCGGCTTCGCGTCGGCGCACATCGACTCGACCGGGGTCGTTCAGGTCCGCCTCGAGCGGCTTGGGCCAGATCTGGACGATGTGGCGCGCCGCCAGCTCGTCGCGAGGCTCGTTTGGACGCTGCGTCCCTTCGAGAACGCCACCGGCGTCGAAGTGGCCTGGACCGACGGCATCCCTTGGCAGGTGGACACGTACACCCGGGCGGTCCCGCTGGACGCCTTTCCCGCGGCCGACCCGCAGGACCGCCAGACGAGCCGCCAGCTGTTCGCGGTCGTCGGCGGGCGCGTGGTGCGGGCGATGGAGGGTGCGGGCGGGCTGGAGTCGATCCCGGCCGCACCGGGGCTGGAAGGCGTGTCGTTCGCCGCCGTCCGTCCGGACGCTCTCCAGGTCGCAGCCGTGACCGGCGACCGCACGGCCCTCGTGACGGCCCCCATGTCGGAGCCGGGTAGTCAGCCCGTCGCGAGCGCCATCGGCCTCCGGCGGCCGCACTACGCACGACAGGGCGAGCTGTGGGTGTCCGACGACCGTGGGGCCATCTCCGCGGTCCTGGCAGACGGAACGTGGGTGACCGCATCGGTCACAGGCTTGGGCGACGGCCGCGTCTCGGTGCTCCGCCTGGCGCCCGACGGGGTGCGGGTCGCGCTCGTCATCGAGCAGCCGGGCGGCACGTCGTCGGTGGCGGTCGGTGTCGTCTCCCGAATCGGCACCCAACTGGCCATCGAGGGTGTCCGGCAGTTGTCGGTGTCCGACTCGATTGCCGCGCGCGCGGTGCGCGACGTCGGCTGGCGCACGGCCGACACGCTCATGGTGCTCACCACCGACGGCCACTCGTCGATCGTCATGTCGCTCGCCCAAGACGGGTCGACGATCGCCCCGGTCGGTCCCTCCGGGGAGGACAACCTCGTCGAGATGGCCGTCGCGCCCGGCGTCGTGCCCTTCGTCCGCCGCGCCAACGGTGAGGTGCTGCGCTACAACGCGGACTTCCGATGGTCGACCCTCCCGGCGACCGTCAGCTCGCTGTTCTACCCAGGGTGACGGACCGGTCCTAATGTGCGGGCGTGAGAGCGCTCCTGGACGCCGCGGCCGCTTGGTTCCTCGGTGCGGCCTGCCCGACGTGTGGCGCCGACGCCGCCGGAGCCTGCGCCGCCTGCCGCGCCGTGCTCGGCGCACCGGAGGCGTTCAGGGTCCCCTGGGCGGCGGCGGGCGTGCCGGTGGTCGCCGCGCACGCCTATGAGGGGGTGTGGGCAAGCGCGGTGGTCGCGTTCAAGGAGCGCGGCTCGCGCAGCCTCACCGATGTGCTCGCGGGGTCGTTGGCCTGCGCGGTTGCCGAGGTGCTGGCGGCTGGTGGGGACGGGGTGCAGGCGCAGCCCGTCGTTCTCGTGCCCATGCCGTCGCGGGCGACGGTCGTGCGCGAGCGGGGGCTGGACACCACGGCCTTGCTGGCCCGCCGGGCGGCGTCCCTCCTGGACGCCGTGGGCCTGCCCGCCCGTTCGGCGCGCGTGCTCGCCCACACACGCCGGGTGACCGACCAGTCCGGCCTGACGATCGGGGAGCGCCGCCGCAACCTGAGAGGTGCGCTCCGGGCGCGCCGACAGGTGCCGGGGACGGTGATCGTCATCGACGACCTGGTGACGACCGGGGCGAGCCTGGCGGAGGCCGTCCGGGCGCTGCAGGCGGAGGGCATGCGCGTCGCAGGCTGCGGCGTCCTCTGCGCGGCCCTGCGCCGGCACCCGGAGCATCCCGGGTGAGCCAGGGCTGACGCAGGAAATCGACCGAGCGTGCGCCGGGGGGTCGGCGACGCTCGGTCGATTTCACGGTCGCCCCCGGGACCGGGGGCGCGGGGTGCTGGCGCCTGGTGCCTGGTCAGAGGGCCGCGACGCCGGACTCGCCGGTGCGGACCCGCACGACCTCGGAGATGTCGGTCACCCAGACCTTGCCGTCACCGACCTGGCCCGTGCGGGCCGCTTCGGCGATGACGTCGACGATGGGACCGGCCTCGTCGGAGTCGCAGAGGATCTCCAGCTTCACCTTGAGGATGAAGTCGATGGTGTAGGTCGAGCCACGGTAGACCTCCTTGTGGCCGCGTTGTCGGGCGTAGCCGGACACCTCGGACAGGGTCATGCCCCGCACGCCGTACTTGATCAGCGCGAGCTGGACGTCGTCCAGGTGGTCGGGCTGGATGATGGCGGTGACGAGCTTCATTGGGCCTCCTCGGCGTTCAGTTCGCTCTCCGGCAGGTGGCTGGCGTCCAGCAGCAGCGAGCGGCGAACGCCCGATCCGAGAGCGGAGTAGTAGACGGGGCTGAAGTCGTAGCCGACCTCGGAGTGCTCGACCAAGTCGATGCCGGACAGCTCTTCGGCCGGGGTGACCCGGAATCCGATGGTCTTGTGGATCGCCGTGCCGATCACCCACGACACGATGAACGAGTAGACCAGCACGGCGAAGGCACCCACGGCCTGGCGCCACAGCTGGTCGACACCGCCACCGTAGAAGAGGCCCGCGACGCCTGCAGGGCTGTCCGGGTCGGCCAGCAGGCCGATGAGCAGGGTGCCCACCATGCCGCCGACGAGGTGGACGCCCACCACATCGAGCGAGTCGTCGTAGCCGAAGAGGTTCTTCAGCCCGACGGCGTAGGCGCAGGCGACGCCCGCGACCGCGCCGATGACGAGCGCGCCGAGGGGGCTGACCGAACCGGCGGCCGGCGTGATGCCGACCAAGCCTGCGACGATGCCGGACGCCGCACCGAGCGACGTCGGGTGTCCGTCTCGGAAGACCTCCACGATGAGCCAGGCGCACAGGGCGGCGGAGGTCGCAGCGAGGGTGTTCACCCAGGCCACGCCAGCAGTCGTGTTGGCGGCCACAGCGGAGCCGGCGTTGAAGCCGAACCAGCCGAACCACAGCAGGGCGGCGCCGAGCATGACCATGGTCATGTTGTGGGGGCGCATCGGCCGGGAGCCGAACTCCAGCCGGGGACCGAGGACGAGAGCCAGCGCCAAGGCCGCAGCGCCGGCGTTGATGTGGATGGCGGTGCCACCGGCGAAGTCGATCGCCTTGACCTGGTTGGCGATCCAGCCGCCGACGACACTGCCGTCTTCCGACGAGAACGCGAACACCCAGTGGGCGGCCGGGAAGTAGACGAAGGTGCCCCACAGGATCGTGAAGAGGGTCCACCCCTTGAAGGTGGCGCGGTCGGCGATCGCGCCGGAGACCAGCGCGACCGCAATGATGGCGAAGCACGCCTGGAACGCGACGAAGGCCATGGCGGGCAGGGTACCCGCGGTGGCGTCCTCACTCATGAGCCCGTTGAGGCCGATGAACTCGAAGGGGTTGCCGAGGATGCCGGCCCCGCCGATCGAGTTGCCGAAGGCCATCGAGTAGCCGTAGAGAACCCACAGGACGCCGATGGTGCCCATGGTGATGAAGGACATCATCATCATGTTGAGTACACCCTTGGCCCGGACCATTCCGCCGTAGAAGAGGGCGAGGCCGGGGGTCATCAGCAGCACGAGAGCCGCACTGGTGAGAACCCACGCGGTGTCGCCCGCGGAGATTTCGTAGATCATGTTCATGATCGTGACGGGGCCGTGTTTCGCTTCCGTGTTGTCCATGTTCCGCGTCTGTTAGCGGCGTGTTGCACCTTCGTTACGGGCGCTGGTCGGGGCTGGAGACACCGGGTGCGCGCGCGCCGTGAAAAGCGGTCCGCGCTGCGCTAGGGTCGCCTCATGGCACCACAGCCAGACCCTCGGCGTTCGTCGCCGAAGGCTGGCCCGGGTGCCATTTCCATCGGCCCCTCGAGAAAGGACTGACATGGACGTCATCGTCACCGGACGCCGCTGCACGATCTCGGACGAGTTCCGGGACAAGGTGTCGGAGCGGATCGGCGCGATCGAGCGCTTCCGCGACCGGGTACAGCGCGTGGAGGTCCAGGTCTCCGCCTATCCGCACAAGCAGCCCGATCAGGCGACCAAGGTGGAGATCACCTTGTACGGCCGCGGGCCGGTCGTGCGTGCCGAGGCCTCCGCCGATGACAAGTCGATGGCCTTCGAGCACGCCCTCGACCGCATGAAGAGCCAGTTGCGCCGCGCGGCCGACCGCCGCAAGGTGCACCGTGGCCTGCGGGTCGCCGACTCCCTCGAACAGGCCCCCGCCGTCAAGGCACCCGCGGACCCCGAGGCTGCGCCTGTCCAGCGCATCGCCGGCCTCGAGATCACCGGCGACGGCCCGCTCGTCGTCCGGGAGAAGATCTTCCCGGCCACGCCGCTGACCCTCGCCCAGGCTCTCGACGAGATGGAGCTCGTCGGCCACGATTTCTTCCTCTACGTCGATGCCGAGTCGGGCGCCCCGAGCGTCGTGTACCGCCGTCGCGCCTACGACTACGGCGTCATCCACCTGGACCTGCCGAAGGAGTGAACTCGGTCCGCCTCACGCGTGCCGCGGCGCGGCGGATCGCCCTGGC
>NZ_JARKOT010000213.1 GCF_029977985.1 Propioniciclava sp.
ATCCTGTCGGGGCACTTCTCCGACGGCGACACGTACATGTTCGACTCGGTGGTGAACAACCTGCTGCACAGCGACCGGTTCATGGCCCTGGCCGACTTCGATTCCTACATCGAGGCCCAGGCCCAGGTGGAGGAGCGCTACGCCGATACCGACGCGTGGACCCGGTCGGCGGTCCTCAACGTGGCCCGGACGGGCTTCTTCAGTTCGGATCGTTCCATGCGCGACTACCTGAAGCGCATCTGGCACACGCAGCCGCTCATCTGAGCGCTCCCGCATGCGAGCCAGGGCTCCTCGGCACCCCATCGCGGGCCGAGGAGCCCTGGCGCCGCTGAAGGGCGGCCTCAGACGTCCCGCGTCCGGAACGTCGCGGCGGCACCGACCAACGCCAGCCCGACCAGGCGAGACCGACGCACACCGCAGGCAGCACGGCTATGGACAGCGGGCCGGGATCCTTGTAGAGCGAACCCATCGCGGAGGTGAACACGTACTTGCCGACGTCGTTGGCCCCGTACGTCTCCAGCAGCAAGGTCCGGACGGCAAACAGGCCCACCGCCAAGGCGGGGTTGCGCAAGAGGAAGCCCAGGGCGAACCCCCAGACGCCGGCGAACAGGTTGACGGCGAACACGCCGGCGACGATCTGGGCGTCGACGACGGCACCGCCCGGCTCGATGCCGAACAGGGGCAATATCCTCCCCGTCCGGCCGACCGACCGGGCCCGTCGCCCCCCGGGATGCAGCCCCCGTGCGTCCCGGAGCAGGGCACAGTAGGGGCGTGGAACCCAGCGCACTGAGGACGCGACTCGCGGCGTCCCCCGTGGTGCTGGTGCTGATCGCGATCGTGACGGTCCAGCTGGGGTCGTCGTTCGCCAAGGATCTCTACACCGAAACGACACCCCTGACGGTGACTTGGCTGCGCCTGCTCGCGGGCGCTGTCATCCTGGCCGTTGTCGCCCGCCCCCGACTGACGGGACGGGCGGCGTCGGACTGGGGTTGGGTGCTGGGCTACGGTCTGGCGATGGCCGCGATGAACCTCTCGTTCTACCTGGCCATCGCGCGCATCCCGATCGGGATGGCCGTGACGTTGGAGTTCCTGGGGCCGCTCGGGGTGTCGGTGGCGGGGTCCCGGCGCGCCCGCGACTTCGTGTGGGTCGGTCTGGCCGCGCTCGGCGTCGCGCTCCTCGGTGTCACCCCTGGCGACCTGGACGCCGTCGGCGTCGGTCTGGCCCTGCTCGCCGGAGCGCTGTGGGGGGCGTACATCCTCCTCGCCCGGCCGGTCGGAAAGCGCTTCGACGGCGTTACCGGGGTCACCATCGCCCTCTGGGCGGGGCTGGCGGCGGTCACCGTGCCGGTCGTGGTGCTCGGCGCCTGGCCGCCGGCCGCGCCGATGCCGTGGCTGCAAGGGTTGTTCGTCGGCTTGCTGAGTTCGGTGATCCCTTACGGGCTCGAGATGGTCGCCCTGCGGCGTATCGAGCCGCGCGTCTTCAGCATCCTCATGAGCTTGGAGCCCGCCATGGCCGCGCTTGCGGCGCTGGTGCTGCTCGGTGAGGGGCTACGCGCGGTGGAGATCGTCGCCATGGCGTGCGTCGTGGTGGCCTCGATCGGGGTGGTCGTGTCCTCGCGCCGTTGATCGCCGCACGCCCCGGCGCCTACCGGGACCCCCACCAGGCGAGCAAGGCCTCCCTGGCCCGGTCCTCGCCCAGGGGACCGTGTTCGAGGCGCTGGTCGAGCAGGAACCTGTACGCCTGGCCCACCTCCGGACCGGGGCGGATGCCCAGCACCTCCATGATCTGCGTGCCGTCGAGGTCGGGGCGGAGGGCGTCCAGTTCCTCCTGCTCCGCCAACGCGTCGATGCGCCACTCGAGTTGCTCGTAGGCGGTCCGCAGCCGGTTGGCCTTCCGGGTGTTCCGGGTCGTGCAGTCGGCGCGGGTCAGGATGTGGAGGCGCTCCAACTGGTCGCCGGCGTCCCGCACGTAGCGGCGCACGGCGGAGTCGGTCCAGTCGGCGTCCGCATAGCCGTGGAAGCGCAGGTGGAGCTCGACCAGCCGCGCGACGGCCTTGACCTCGTCCGCGCTGAACCGCAACGCCGTCAGCCGATTCTTGGTGAGCTTCGCCCCGACCACGTCGTGGTGGTGGAACGACACCTTCCCGCCGCCCTCGAAGCGTTTCGTCGCCGGTTTGCCGATGTCGTGCAGCAGCGCGGCCAGGCGTCCGACGAGGTCGGGAGCGTGTCCCCGGGCCTTCTCCAACTCGATCGACTGCTCGACCACCGTCAGCGTGTGCTGGTAGATGTCCTTGTGGCGATTGTGTTCGTCCACCTCGCGCTCCAGCGCGGCCACCTCGGGCAGCACTCGCTCGGCCAGCCCCGTGCGCACCAGCAGGTCCAGACCGGGGCGGGGGGCGTCCGAAAGCAAGAGCCGCGACAGCTCGTCTCGCACCCGCTCGGCCGAGACGATGTCGATCCGCTCGGCCATGCCGGTCATGGCCGTCACGACCTCCGGCGCCGGCCAGAACCCGAGCTGGGACGCGAACCGGGCGGCCCGCATCATCCGCAACGGGTCGTCGCCGAACGAGACCTCCGGCGCCGAGGGCGTCCGCAGCACCAGCTCGGCGAGATCGCCGAGGCCGCCGTGCGGGTCCGCGAAGGCTCCAGTCACCACCGACAGCGCCATGGCGTTCACCGTGAAGTCGCGCCGCCCGAGATCGCCCGCCAGCGTGTCGCCGAACTCCACCGTCGGCTTGCGCGACGCCGGATCGTACGAGTCCGCCCGGTATGTGGTGACCTCGACGACCACCTCGGCCTCTCCCGACCCGAACACCGAACCGATGGTGCCGAAGGCCCGGCCGATGTCCCACGTGGCCCGCGCCAAGGGCTTGAGCAGCGCCTCGATGGCCTCGGGCCGGGCGTCGGTGGTGAAATCGAGGTCGTGCACGTCGCGCCCCATCAAGGCATCGCGCACGGGGCCGCCCACGAGGTGCAGGTCGTGCCCGGCCGCCGCGAAGGCGTCCGCGATGGCGCGCACGATCGGCGTCGCCGTCACCACGGACTCGACGGCGCGGCGCTGGTCGGGGCTCAAGCTCGGCACGGCGATCCAGCTTACCGGGCGCTACCGCAACCGGCCCTACTATGGGACGGGTGAGGACCTGGCTCGTGGTGCTGCTCACGGTCCTGCTCGGGCTGCTCGGGCCGATCGGCGCAGCCCTCTCCCCCCGGACGCCCCCGGCTGCGGCGGCCGGAACGGTCGCCACCACACTCACCGACGCCCGCCTGTCGGGCGAGGGCGCCGACCTCACCGTCACCCTCACCGCCGAACTCACCAACGAAACCGGGGCCGCCCTCTACGGCGTGACGGCCCGGCTGTGGCGGTCGACGGCCGTTCTGCGTTCCGAGTCCGCCGTCACGGCCGCCCTCACCGGCGACGCGGTCCCCACCGGATGGGCCTCGCCGATCGCCCCCGAGAACTCCGCCGCGGTCACCGCGCCCGGCGCCGCTTGGCCGGCTGGCGCGACCCGCACCGTCTCCGTCACCGGACGCCTCGCCAGTTTCGGCATCACCTCGCGCGACGCCTCCTACTGGGTGGGCGTGACCGTCGAGGCGGCGTCCACCGCCGCCGGCACGCCTGCTGAAGTCAGCCACGATCGCACCCTCATCACCCTCCCGCCCGCCGATGCCGCCACCACCGCGACGATCGTCTCCGTGGTCGAGCTCACCGCGCCGCCACGGCAGGTGAAGGAGAACCTGTTCGTCGACGACGGCCTCGCCGACGAGCTCACCGAGCGCCTCGCCAGCCTGCTGGACGCCGCCGCCGACGGCCAGCGCGACTGGCTCGTCGACCCGGCCCTCATCGCCGAGGTGACCGACATGGCCGACGGCTACCGCATCCAGACGGACGACGGCTCCGTCGAAGGCACGCACGCCGACCTGGCCGCCGCGTGGTTGGGCCGGTTCCGCGCCCTGCCCCCCACCCGCGGAGCCGCCAGCCAGTTCGCCCTCGCCGATCTACCCACCGATCAGGTGACCGCTGCAGCCGCCAGCAGCGCCGAGGCCGTCGGCCTCGACCTGACCTCCCTCACCCGGCTGGACGCCCCCGACGCCGACAGGCTCGCCCAGGCCGCCACGCTCGGCCATCCCGTCCTCGCGACCGGCGTCCTCGCCACCGGACCGCTGCTGGTCGACGGAGTCCGGGTCGTCCCGGCGCTGCGCCCCGCCTCGGTCACCGCGAACACCACCTGGACCGACACCGCCCTCCACCGCGCCTCCATCCTCACCGCCCTCGCCCGCACCGACGCAGCGCAGGTGCGCCTCCTCCGCGACGCCGACGACCTCGCCGCCGACGCCACCCTCCCCGGATGGGCCGAGCGCGCGCCGCTCGCCAGCCTGCTCGGCCGCGATCCGGTCGCCGTGGACGCCCTCACCCCCGTGGCCACCACACATCCCCTCGACACCGTCGGACCCCGCGTCGACCGGCTCGACGACGGCGTGGACGCCTACGCCGAGGCCGCCCCGGAGGCCGGCCTCGGCGACCTCGCGTACCAGGTGCGGGCCCGCGCGGCGTCCGTCTGGTGGGTCGACGACGCCGCCGCGCAGGCGGCGTGGCTGGACGCCGTCGACCGCCGGGCCGGTTGGGAGGCGCTCCGTGCCGGGCTGGCGATCACCGCGATCCCCCGCTTCTCGCTGGCCGGCGCGAGCGGCGACTACCCGGTCACCGTCACCAACAACCTCGTCGACCCGGTGACCATCCGGCTCGTCGGGATCAGCGAGAACCCGCAGCGCATCGACTTCGGCGATCCGGTGGCAGCGACGATCAATCCGGCCAGCAGCGAGGCGCTGCTGCTGCGGGCGACGGCGTCGGGCGGCGGCGTGGTAAACGCCGAGGTCCACATCGAAACGCTCGACGGTCGTAGGCTGGGCCCCAGCGAATCCATCGTGGTCGAGACCACCAATTTCGGCCTGATCGGGTGGATTCTCGTGATCACCTCCGGTGTGGTCCTCGTCGTCACGACCGCCCTGAGGATCCGGCAGGTGCGACGGCAGAAGGCAGGGACGGATGGCTGACGGCGGGTCGACCCCCGCGGCGTCCAGCCGGCGGCTGCTCGACGCCACCGCAGTGATGGCCTCGGGCACCCTCCTCAGCCGCATCCTCGGGTTCGCGAAGGCACTGCTGCTCGTGGTCGTGCTCGGCGCAGGAACGCCACTCGCGGACGCCTACTCCGCGGCCACGCTCGTGCCCAACAGCCTGTACATGATCTTCGCCGGCGGCGCCCTGAACACGGTGCTCGTGCCCCAGATCGTGCGCCACATCCGCAACGACCCGGACGCCGGCGAAGCCTTCATCAACCGCATCATGACGGCGTTCCTCGTCCTGCTCGCGGGCGTCACCGTCGTGGCCACGCTGCTGACCGGCCCCGTCATGTCCGTCTGGACGGGTGACGCCTGGCGCTCCCCCGCCATGGCCACGCACTGGCAGCAACTGCTGCTGCTCGCCACGCTCACCATGCCGCAGCTGTTCTTCTTCGGCGCGTTCTTCCTCATCGGGCAGGTGCTCAACGCCCGCGACCGGTTCGGGCCGATGATGTGGGCGCCGATCCTGAACAACGTGGTCGGGATCGCGGTGCTCGGCGCGTATGTGGCGTTGTGGGGGGCCAATGCGCGCTCCGGCGTCCCGTTCACGAACGACCAGGTGTATCTCCTCGGCCTCGGCTCGACGCTCGGCATCGTGCTCCAGACGGTCGCGCTCGTGCCCGCGATGGCGTCGATCGGGTTCCGCTACCGGCCCCGCTGGGATCTCAAGGGCCAGGGGTTGATGGAGACCTTCCACCTGGCCAAGTGGATGCTCGGCTACGTCCTGCTGACGATGCTCGTCCAGACCGTCGTGACGCGGTTGGCCACGAATGCGACCGGCTCGCTGGGCACCGCCGACCCGGGTGCGACGGTCGAGGCGGCCGGCCTGACCGCCTACCAGACCGCGTACACCGTGTGGATCCTGCCGCACTCGCTGCTCACGGTCTCGCTCGCGACGGCGATGCTCCCGTCGGCGTCCCGGTTGGCCGCGGCCAGGGATCTGCCCGGCGTCGCCGCCGAGACCCTCCGGACGTTGCGTCTCGCGACCACGTTCATCGTCCTCGGCGCATTCGGCTTCGTCGCGCTGGCCCTGCCCTTCACCCGCCTCGCGTTCGGGCACGGAGCCAACGCCACCGCATGGGTCTTCATCGGCTGGACACTCGTCGCGTTCGCGTTCGGACTGGTGCCCTACACGATCCAGTACCTGTACCTGCGCGGCTACTACGCCCTCGAGGACACGCGGACACCCTTCTTCATCCAGCTCGCCATTTCCGTGGTGAACATCGCCCTCGCCTACGCGTTCACCGCCCTCGACCACGACCCCGCCCGCGTCGCGCCGTGGCTCGCCCTGGCGTACTCGCTGTCGTACCTCGTCGGGGCCGTCATCACCCATCTGGCCCTGAAGCGGCGGCTGCCCGACCTCTCCGGGGCGGCGCTCCTCGGCCATCTGCGCCAACTGGCCGCCGCGGCGCTGCCCGGGTCGCTCATCGCGTTCGCCGTGTCCTGGTGGATCCTCGGCCGCGACTCACTCGTCGTCCAGGCGGTCGCCTTCCTCGTCGCAGCCGGGATCGCCGTGGTCAGCTTCTTCTTCGTCGCCAAACGCCTCGGCATCGCCGAGACGACCCAGCTCGCCGGCGTCCTGCGTCGCCGGTCCCCCGGCACGACGTCGTCAGAGGACCCCACCCTCGAAGCCAACGACCTCGCCGTCGACGGCAGCGGCCAGGCACCCGGGACGCCACCCGTCGCCCAGGTCTTCGACGAGGCACCCCTGCTCGCCTATCCCGACCCCGACGACCCGAACCGGACGCCGGCGTCCGACATTCCCGACGGGGTCTTGCCCGTCGGGCACGTCCAGGCCGGGCAGGTGCTGGACGGACGCTACCGGCTCGACGAGCCGCTGGCCCGCCGGGGCGGCACCCTCACCTGGCTGGGATTCGACACGAAGCTGTCGCGCCGCGTCCTGTTGCACGTGATGCACCCCGACGAGCCGCGGGCCCTGGAGATCCTCGACCAGGCGCAACGGTCCGCGCCGGCCGTCCACGCGCGGTTCCTCCGCGTGTGGGACGCCGTCCTCGTCGAGGACCGGCCGCACGGCAGTTACATCGTGTGCGAGTACGCGCCCGGCCAGTCCCTCGAGCTGGCCCTGCGGCACGGACGGTTCAGCGATGTGGAGGCGGCGTGGGTGGTGCGCGAGGTGGCGTCCGGGCTGGTCGCCATGCATGCGCAGGGGCTGTACCACCGGCAGTTGAACCCCGACACGGTCGTGGTGACGGCCAGCGGCAACGTCAAGATCGTCGGGTTCCTCGTCGAGAACGCCCTGCACCCGACGCCCCACGACTCCGACGGCGAAGTCGCCGACGTGCTCGCCCTCGGCGAGTTGCTCTACGCGCTCATGGTCGCCCGCTGGCCGGGCGGACCGGGCTACGGTCTACCCGGAGCCCCCCGGGACGCCGGCGGTCGCCTCCTGTTGCCCCGGCAGGTGTCGCCACGCGTCTCGACGGAGCTTTCGGCGATCGTCGACCGCATCCTGTCCCGGACGCCCAAGGGCGGCGCGTCTCGCCTGCGCACGGCGCAGGAGATCGCCCATGCCCTCGGCCACGTGTTGCGGGGTCAGGACGCCTCGCGCTCGCTCGAGCAGCGGCTGCGTTACCCGGTGGCGCCCGTGAAGATCACCGCCCCCAGGGCGCCACGGCCGAGCACGGAGGCCAACGCCACCCACTCGGCCGCGGTGACCGCTCACGTGCCGCCGCCGCTCGAGGGTGACGACGCGCTCGAAGCCCCCCAACAAGCCGCGCCCATGGATTTCACTGCGGTCTCCCCCAGCCTGCGCGGCAACCCGAACGAGCGACCCGCCCTGCCCGGCCGGTCCGCCTCCTCGGCGGTCGAGCCCGACCTGGACCTCCGCCGCGAAGACGTGGACGATGCGGAGGAGTCGACCGCGACCTTCCTGTTCGGTGACGACGAACCCGAGGAAGGGACGGCCTCGATCACGCCGATCCCGCCGCCCGCGGCGTCCGGGAACTCCCTCAATGAACCGCCCGAGCCGTCGCGGGCGTGGCAGGGCTATCTGCTGGGGCTGTTCGCGGTGACGTTGGCGATGGGGCTCGTGATGGTGTTCCAAGGGGCGTTCGAGCAGCGGACCGCCGAGCCCGTGGAGTTCGCGATCGTGGCCGCCCGCGACTTCGACCCGAGCGGCGACGGCGGCGACGACACCGAGAACCCCGACCTGGCCCACTACGCCGCCGACGGGGACCTGGCGACCGCCTGGACGACCGAGCGGTACGGCAGGACCCCCACGTTCAACAACCGCAAGCCGGGGGCGGGAGTGGTCGTGGACCTCGGCGAGCCGCGGGAAGTCGCGTGGGTCGCGGTGGTGCTGGGCGACGGGGCGACGACGGGCGAGATCCGGGTGCCGACGGACGCCAGCGTGGCAGCGCCGCCCGTCGAGTCGATCGATCAGTGGACGCAGGTGGCGGCGTTCGGTCCGGCGTCCGGTGAGGTCACGGTGCAGTTGCTGGAGAAGACGACGACCCGCTTCGTGCTGGTCTACCTCACCCAGTTGCCCCGCGTGGAACCGAACTACCAGGGGTCGATCCACGAGATCCGCGTGGGCAACTGAGCGGCGAGGGTGCCGCTGCTGAAGGGACGCCCACCGCACCGCGCCGGGTGGGCACATCCACGCCGCTTGGGCGCAGAAATCCCGGTTCGGTACGCTCACACGCCGCTTGGGCGCTGAAACGCCGCGTCTGCGCGGCGCATGAGCGCCCAAGCGGCGTCGCTCGCTGGTTGAGCTCGTCCCGACATGCTCGACCAACGCGGGGCGTCCACCCGAGGAATACCCCCGGGCGTGTCAGCGTTCGAGTCCTCGCTAGGCTTGCCACGCAAACGGAACCAACAAGGGAACAGCATGAGCGACGTCCGCGAAGTCATCGTCATCGGATCGGGCCCGTCGGGGTACACCGCGGCCCTCTACACCGCCCGCGCGGGCCTCGAACCGCTCGTGTTCACGGGCGCCGTGGATGCCGGCGGCGCGTTGATGAACACCACCGAGGTGGAGAACTTCCCCGGCTTCCCCGAGGGCATCATGGGCCCCGACCTGATGATGAACATGCAGGCCCAGGCCGAACGGTTCGGCGCCGAGCTGGTGACCGACGACATCGTGTCGGTCGATCTCACCGGGCCGGTCAAGAGCGTCACCGACGCCGCCGGGAACACCCACCAGGCCAAGGCCGTCATCCTCGCGATGGGCTCGGGCTACCGGCGCCTCGGCGTCCCCGGCGAGGACAAGCTCTCCGGCCGGGGCGTGTCGTGGTGCGCCACCTGCGACGGCTTCTTCTTCCGCGACAAGCCCATCGCGGTCATCGGCGGCGGCGACTCGGCGGTCGAGGAGGCGACGTTCCTGTCGCGCTTCGGGTCGTCGGTGGCCCTGGTCCACCGCCGGGACGAACTGAGGGCGTCCAAGATCATGCGGGCCCGCGCGGAAGCTGACCCGAAGATCACGTTCGAGTGGAACTCGGTGGTGGAGTCGATCAACGGCGACACCTCGGTCGAGTCGATCACCCTGCGCGACACCGTCACCGGCGAGACCCGCGACCTGCCCGTGCAGGGCGTCTTCGTGGCCATCGGGCATGATCCGCGGTCGGCCCTGGTCAAGGACCAGGTCGATCTGGACGCCGGCGGTTACGTCCTCACGAAGCCCGGCACGACGGAGACGAACCTCCCGGGCGTCTTCGCCGCCGGCGACCTCGTGGATCACACGTACCGCCAGGCCATCACCGCCGCCGGCACCGGCTGCCAGGCCGCCCTCGACGCGGAGCGTTACCTCCAGTCCCTCGCCGACGCGGTGATGATCGACAAGGCCCACGCCCGCGCCTGACCCCGCCTGACCCAGAGCCCCGTCTGACCCTCGGGGTCAGTCCCGGACCAGCCGCCGCTCCAGCCGGTCGTGGTACAGCGGCGGCAGGATCTTCGCCGCCACGACTTGTCGCGCCGCGTCGTTGTCGCCCATGTTCGCCGCGAACAGGGTGGTCATCGGGATGCCGTGACCCGGGGCGTCCATGATGTCGACGGACGCCCCCGCCGCGATCACCCCGGGCCTCGCGACCCGGAAGTAGACCCCGCACCGGCCGTGCTGGGTGAACCGCTTGACCCACTTGTCCACGCCCAGGTGCCGCGCGAACGTCGCGCACGGTTGGCGCGAGACCGACACCTCCAACACCACCTCGCCCACGTGGACGCGTTGGTCGATGCACAACCCGTCGAGATCGAAGCCTTCGGTGGTGAGGTTCTCACCGAAGAAGCCGTCGGGCAGTTCACGATCGAGTTCGATCTGCCACCAGTCGAGCTCGGCCCGGTCGAACGCGTAGACGGCCTTGTGCATGCCGCCGTGGTGCTCGACGTCGCCGATGAGGTCGCCCACGACGCCCGGCCCGTCACCGTAGTGCGGGCCGGGCGCGAACACCTCGATCGACGGCACCGGGCGCTTGTCGATCCCAGTGAGCCGCGGCGTGCCGGGGTCGGGCTTGGGCCGGGCGAGGTTGGTGGAACGGATGCGCGGCGTCATGCGGGCAGCGTAGCCCCCTCCTCCGCGCGGGCGTCCTCGCGCGCGATGGCGCGGGTGTCGCGGAGGTACGCGCGCACCGAGTACGCCACCGCCGCCGCCCACACCAGAGCGATGCTGGCCAGCGTCCACACCTGGACCGCAGCCGAGGCGTCGATGAGGTCGCTGCGCAGCAGGGTGCGGGTGTTCGTGAGCACGATGACGCCGCCCACCGCCGACCCGAGCGCGCGCGCCGGCACATGCCGGACGAGCCACGCGGCGAGCGGGGCCGCCACGAGCCCGCCACCCAACAAGGCCAGCACCCATGCGCCGTCGATGCCTGCCGTGCCGATCCCGAGCAGGAAGCCCGCGGACGCCGCCACCGAGACGAGGAACTCACTGGTGTCGATGGAACCCACGACCTTGCGGGGCTCGAGGCGGCCGGAGGCGAGGATGGCCGGGGTGCCGATGGGTCCCCACCCGCCGCCGCCCGTGGCGTCCACGAACCCGGCGACCAGCCCGAGCGGGGCGAGGAACCGCCGGCGCAGCGGCCGTCCGAGGTGCTTCGTCGAGACGCCCCGGAAGGTGAACCGCGTGAGCAGGTAGAGGCCGAGGGCGAGGAGCAGGAGGGCAGCGAAGGGGCCGGCGATCTCGGTCGACAGCCACGACAGGAACGTGGCGCCGAGGAACGCGCCGACCGCGCCCGGCACGCCCACGCGCCTGACGACCTTCCAGTCGACGTTGCCGAACTTCCAGTGGGAGACGCCCGAGGCGAGCGTCGTGCCGATCTCGGCGAGATGCACCGTGGCGGACGCTGCCGCCGGGTTCGTGCCGATGGCGAGCAACAAGGTGGTGGACGTGACCCCGTAGGCCATGCCGAGGCTGCCGTCGACGAGTTGGGCGGCGAAGCCGACCAGGGCGAGAAGGATGAGGGTACGCATGATGAATCCCTTTCGGGCAGAGTCCGCAACGAGGGCGGACGCGCCGCAGTGCGGCGAAAGAAGGTGGAGGGCGACGCGGGACGTCGGGAAGGGGAAGGCGCGGCGTCGCGGCCCCGCGCGGGCCGGGGGTCAGCGGGTGCGACAGATCGCGCTCGCGACGCGACGCAGATCCACGGCGCGACGGCTGACCAGCTGAGTCATGCGCTGCATCCTGCACCCCGGGCGTGCCCGCGGTAAGCCGCCATCTCAGCCACCGGACACCGCCCGTTTGACCCTCACGCGACGTGACGGTTTACGTTCTGCGGTGAAGGAGGAACCGAAACATGACCCACAACCCGACCTACACGACCGACCTGCTCATCCGCGAGCTCAGCAGCGACGACCTCGCCGCCCGCTTCGACGCCGCGTCCCTCATCGGGATCGACCAGGTGACGGACGCCGCGGACGCCCTCGTCGCCCGCCTCGGGGTCGAGACCGACTGCCAGGTACGCGAGCGCGTCACGTGGGCGACGGTCCGCGTCATCGACGCTGCCCTGCCCGGCCTGCTCGACGCCCTCGGCTCCGACGAGCCCGCGGTTCGCATGCAGGCCGCGCACGTGCTCAGCAAGGCGGCTCGCCCCGAGTTCGCAGAGCACCTCGCCCCGCTCATCGCGGACGCCGACGCCTCGGTCGCCATCAAGGCCTACCGGGCCGCGGCGAACACCGGCGACCCGGCGCTCATCCCGCTCCTCGCCGACCGGCTCGGCGACGGCGACCACCACCAGACCGACGCCCTCACCAACGCGTTCCGCACGCTCGGCGAGGCCGGCGTCGGCGCGCTGGTGGCGGCGCTGGCGTCCGAGGACGCCGGCGTGCGGCACCACGCCGCCGAGACGCTGGGCCACCTCGGCCTGGACGCCGACGCCGCGGCGGAGGCCCTCGCCACGGCCACGCAGGACACCGACGCCGAGGTCCGGCTGGTCGCCACGACCGCGCTGGGCCAGCTCGGTGAGGTGGCCGACGCGCCGCTGGCCGAGCTGCAGGCGTCGCAGGACGCCGTCGTCGCGGCCGTCGCTCAGGCGCTGGTGCAGCGCCGGGGCTGAACGCACCCACGAGGGCGCGTCCACACCTCAGTGCTCGTGGGCGCGCCCTTGTTCGTGGTCGAAGGCGTGGGTGAGCTCGTCGATCTCGTCCCACGTCTCGCCGTCGAGGGTGACGGCGGTCGCCGGGAAGAGGCCGTTCTCCTCCTTGTCGATGTGGTGGCGCAGGGTGTTCTCGAGCTCGGTGTAGACCGCCCACTCGCCCTTCCGGATGGCCCCCAGCTGCTCGCGCATGAGGCAGTGCTCGCGCTTCAGCTGCTCCACCGTCGACCCGAAGTAGTCGCAGTATTCGGCCTTGCAGAGGCCATGGAAGAGGCCGACCTCCTCGGACTTGTTGTGCGGGAACAGGTGGCTGGCCAGCGCCTGGACGGCCTTCAGCACCTCGTCCGGGTCTTTGCTCTCGATGCCCCGATGCAGCCCGCCGAGCGCGTTGACCGCGCCGTAATGCTCCTCCGACAGCCGCCCGATGATGGCGATGTCCCGGCAGCCGCAGTATTCACACATGCGGTTAGGTTAACTCGCGGCGAGGCGCCGGGCGAGGGTGCGCGTCCGCCGGTCGGGATCATCGACCAAGCCGGACGCCGCCGCTCGCCCTGCGTCGGTCCCCACCGCACCCAGAGCCACCAGGGCGGCGAAGCGGACGCCGGTCTCCGGATCCTTTGCGGCCGCCAGCAGGGCGTCGGTGGCTGAGGGGTCGCCGAGGAAGCCGAGCGCCTCCGCAGCCTGTTCGCGCACCATCGGCTGCCCGGACGTGAGCGCCGCCACGAGGGGGGCGACGGCGTCCGATCCGATGCGGTCGAGGGCGGAGACGACGGCGTCGGCGAGGAGCGGGTCGTCCGAGCCGAGGGCGCCGACGAGGGCGACGAGGGCATCGGGCCCGCCGATCTGGCCGAGCGCGAAGGCGGCCTTGGCGCGGACGGAAGCATCGGCGTCGGAGAGTCGGCACGCGAGGGCGGGCACGGCGCCGGGGTCGGCGAGCTTGCTGAGAAGGTGGGCCATCTGGAAGCGGACGCCGGCGTCCGGGTCGTCGAGGAGGGCGAGGGCGGGGGCGAGGGCGTCCGGCCCCTGACGGACGATGGCCCAGGTGAGCGTCTCACGGACGCCCGGCTCGGGCTCGTCGCGCAGGCGGTCGAACAGTTCGGCCAGCGGGGCGTCGTCCGGGGCTTCGAGGGCTGCCCGGAGCCGGACCCACGGCTCGGGGTGACGGAGGCGTTCGGTGAGGGCCACCACGCCGAGGACGTCGGACCAGCCGGAACCAGCGGCGTCCGTGAGGGAACGGAGGCGCGCGAGAAGCTCGCGCTCGGCGGCGAGCCGCTCCTCGACGAGGCCGATGTGGCGCTCGAGCACGGCGCGGGCATCGAAGGCGGGGTCGTCGAGGGCGGCGGCGATCTCGTCGAGGCTGAGCCCGAGGGACTTGAGGTGCTGGATGTCGAGAAGGCGGCGGAGGTCGTCGGGGGCGTACAACCGGTAGTCACCGCCGGTTCGGGCGCTGGGGACGAGCAGGCCGAGGTCGTCGTAGTGGCGGAGAGTGCGCAGCGTCAGGCCGCTGCGGCGGGCCACCTCGCCGATGCGGAGCCAGTCGTCGTCGGAGTCCACGGGGGCAACCGTAGCCCGGGAGCGGTCGGGAATAGCACGGGTACCAGTTAGGGTTGTGGAGGTTACAACGAAGAAGGAGAGCAAGCATGGGTTCCGTCGCCGAGGTCACGGACGCCACGTTCGACGAGGTGGTCCTGAAGTCACCCAAGCCGGTCCTGGTGGACTACTGGGCGGACTGGTGCTCGCCCTGCAAGCAGATCGCACCCATCATCGAAGAGCTCGCCGGCGAGTACGGCGACCAGATCACCTTCGTGAAGCTCGACACCAACGACAATCCGCAGGTGCCGGCACAGCAGGGGATCATGGGGTTGCCCACGCTGCAGTTGTTCGTCGACGGCAACGTGGTGACGTCGCTGACGGGCGGCAGGACGAAGGCTTCGCTGATCCGCGCCCTGGAGGACTACCTCTGAGGTAGCCCCCAGCGATCAGTCGACCACGGCGCCGGACCCGAGAGGGCCGGCGCCGCCGTTCATGCGGGGACGGCAGAGGCGGACGACACACATCACCGAGGCGGCGGCGATGATGATGCTCCCGGCCAGGGCGCCGGGCAAGTGGGTGGGCGTGAGGGCTACGAGACCGGCACCGACAACGGTGAGTGCCAGCCAGCGGACCAAGCAGTCAAGGGCGGTGGGGCGACTCATAAGAAAATCCTAAGAACTGCGATCAGGGTGTGGCTAGGCTAGCAACCCCCTACCCCACCCCGAATCGCCCCTGGGGCGATGGTTCTATCAGGTGGGGGCTACCAAAGGATGAGTTCATCGATTGCCACAATGCCTAGCGCTCCGCGCAGCCCTTCGTCCACTCCCTTGATGTGCCGTGTCGACCCGGGCATGTCGCGCTTCTCAGGCGGCCAGGAAGCACCGGCTGGCGTACACCTTCTCGCCGGCACTGCAGGCGAGCACGTCGATGTCGTCGAGCTCCTGCGCGCGAGCGAGGGCCTCGCGACCGCCGGCCAGAATCGCCGTGGCCAGCACGTCGGCGGTCACGATGTCACGGGCGCACACGGTGACCTGCACGAACGTGTCGTCGGCAGCCATCCTCCAGATGTGCTCGCCGCGCTCGGCGATGCCCGAGGTTGCGACCGCCCAGCGCTCGTCACCGGTGGTGAACTGGGTGAACAGCTCGGTGCGGTCCGCCGGGTCGACGATGCCGACCACCCACGCCTCGCCGTCGGCCGAGCGGCCCGAGGTGAGCACGTCACCGCCGGCGTTGAGGCACCAGTCGGTCACGCCCGCTTCCCGCAGGGCACGTCCCGCGTTGCGGATGCCGAACGCCTTGATGATGCCGGACAGGTCGACGACGCCATCGGGACGGTGCGGGGTGAACGCGCCTCCGGTGGCGATGCGCCACAGGATGGCCTCGTCGTAGGCAGATCGGAACGCGTCGGAGACCGTGTGGAGATTGAGCTCGCCGCGCGCGAACCGGGAGGCCTCGGTGTCGTCGCGGTAGAGGCTGAAGCGCTCCTCCAGGTCTACGAAAGCGGAGATGACGGTGTCCTGGGTGGCACGATCAAGCGGCTGAACGGACGTGAGGCTCACCATGGTGCCCATGGCGACGAAAACGAACGGGTGCGTCGACGACATCACGCCACCGCCTGATCGAGCGCGGACTGGAGCGAGGTCAGGTAGGCCTTGGAGGTGTAGGTGGCGCCCGACACCGTCGAAACGCTGGCGCTGTTGGCGGCGACCACCTCGCTGCGCAGCGTCGGGACGGCGCGTGAGTTGATCTGGTTCGACTTGCGCTCGCCATCGCTGACGACGTTCTCCGTGACGCTCGTGATCTGCCTGCCCTGGATCGTCACCGTCACGGCCACCGAGCCGTAGCGATGCGCGACCGTCGAGCCGGTGTAGGTGCCGTCGGCATACGTGCCCGCGCTCGAGCCCGACGAGGCGCTGCTCGAGCCCGACGAGGCGGTGGGCGACGAGGTGGAGGTGGTCGTCCTCGCGGACGGGGTCGACTCCGTGGTCGAGGGCGTCGCCGTGGTGGAGGTCGTCGTGGTGGAGGTCGTGGGGTTGAGGGCCAGGGTGCTGCCGTTCGCGGTCGCAGTTCCCCAGCCCAGGCCCAGAATCCCGAGGGACGCCAGCGCTGCGGCTGCCTTGGCCCTGCTGCTCATAATCGGTTCCTTTCCTGCCTTGGTGTGTCCACTGTCGAACCGGAGTCTGTGCGCAGGCTGTGCAGGTTCTGTCGCGGGCATACGAGCGTTGGGACGCCGCCGGTGTCGGTCCGCGCCGCGTGTGGCAGCATGGCCGCATGGCCTTGCCCCGGAGATTCCTCGGTGCCGACGAGGACGTCATCATCGAACTGCGCACGCACGCCAAGGCCCTCGTGGGGCCGGTGCTGTGGCTCGTGGGGCTTGGCGTGTTCACGGGCGTCGCGCTGGCGCTGCTGCCGGCCACGTGGCAGCCGTGGGGTTCGTGGGCGGTGGCTGCGATCGTCGTCGTCCTGATCGTGGCGTTGGTCGTCGTCCCGTTCCTGCGTTGGCGCACGTCGACCTACACGATCACCGATCGTCGCGTGATCACCCGCAAGGGCATCCTGAACAAGACGGGGCACGATCTGCCCTTGTCGCGCGTCAACAACATCGCGTACGAGCGGTCGTTCCTCGACCGCCTGCTGGGTTGCGGCACCCTCGTGCTCACCACCGCCGCCGAACAGCCGTTGGCCCTGCCGGATGTGCCCGATGTGGAGCGTGTCCATGTCGTCATGACCGAGTTACTGTTCGGCGACGAGGCCAGCGCCGCCCGTGAGGCGCGCCGGGACGCCTGACGCCCCGAATCTAGAAGTCCGCCGTCTCCGGATCCGGTCCGACGCGGTTGCCGGCGTCGAGCGCGTCCAGGCGCGCCATGTCGTCGGCGTCCAACTCGAAGTCGAGAACGTCCAGGTTCTCGGCGATCCGCTGAGGGGTGACCGACTTGGGCAACACGACGAGGCCGTGCTGCAGGTGCCAGCGGATGATCACCTGTGCGACTGACTTGCCCACGGACACCGCCACTGCCTCGATGTCGGCGTGGCCGAGGTCAGCGCCGGAGCCCAGCGGGCTCCACGACTCGACCTCGATGCCGCGCCGATCGAGCTCCGCCCGGAGGGGACGTTGCGCGAAGGTCGGGTGCACCTCCACCTGGTTCACGACGGGCACCTCGCCGCGCAGCGCATCCAGGTGGACGCTGTGGAAGTTGCTGACTCCGATGCTGCGCGTGAGCCCCTCGGCCTTGAACTCCTGCAGGGCGTCCCAGGCCTCGATGTAGGCGTCGCCGTACTTGAGGGTGGCGGGCCAGTGGATGAGGTAGAGGTCGAGGTGGTCGAGGCCCAGCTTCTCGAGACTGCCCTCGATGGCGGCGCGGGCGTCGTCGGGGCTGTGGCTGTCGTTCCACAGCTTCGTGGTGACGTACACCTCGTCGCGGCGGAGCCCCGACCGGGCGAGCGCCCGGCCGACGCCGGCCTCGTTGCGATAGACCTGCGCCGTGTCGATGTGCCGGTAGCCCGCCTCGAGGGCCTCCAGGACCGCGGGCGTGGCGTCGGCGTCCGGCACCTGCCACGTGCCGAACCCGAGCTGCGGAATCGACGTGCCGTCAGCGAGGTGGAGTGTGGGAACTGCGGTCATGAATCATCCCTTCGACGTCGTCGGCACCATTCTGCCGCGCAAGAAGAAGCCTGCGGGCCCGGCCACCCCTGTCCGGGCCCGCAGGCGGGGGGATCTCACCAGTCGAAAGCCTCATGGTGGATCCGGTCGGCGGGGAGCCCGGCCGCCTTCGCATCGGCGAGGACAAGGCCGGTTGCTCCCTCCGGCCCGCAAATGTACACGTCCGCGTCGGCCAGCGGCGCGAGGTCCGCGAGGGTGAGCTCGGCGTGCGGTGCCGGCAGCCAGGAGGTGGTCCCGTCGGTGCGGACGCCGCGGTGTCCGGTCAGCGTCACGAGGCGGGCGCCCCGGGCGCGGCACCAGGCCTCGAACTCGGCCAAGTGCGCCACCTCGACATCGCTGCTGGCGCGGAGGATGACCGTGCCGTGACCGGGAGCGAACTCGGTGGTCTCCAGCAGGGCACGGGTGGGCGCGACGCCGATGCCGACGCCGACGAGCACCACGTCCGGGGCCGTGCGGGCGGCGTCGGTGAAGACGCCGTAGGGGCCTTCGAACAGCACCGGTGTGCCAGGCTTGAGGGTTGTGGCGAGCTGGCGGGTGCCCTTGCCGAGCATGCGGACCGTGATGCGGATCACGTCGCCCGACGGGGATGCCGACAGCGAGAACGGGTGCTGGTGCCACCACAGTCCCGACTGCAGGAAGCGGAAGTGCATGAACTGGCCGGGGCGGGCACCCAGGGCGGCGATGCGGCGTCCGGTCATCTCGATGGCGACGGTGTCGGGGGTCACCCAGGTGACGCGGCTGACGCGCACCCCGTGCTCGAGCGACGCGAAGATCGGCAGGAGCACGCGCCACGCGAGCATCACGAAGAAGGTGGCCGCCCACAGGGCGAGCCAGTACCAGCGTGCGGGTCCCTCGGAGAACAGGCCGCTCATCGAGAACTGGTGGGGCACCGCGGCCAGGATCGCCGCATAGGTCGTGAGGTGGATTCCCTGCCACACCTCGTGGCCCAGCTTGCGCTTGGCCGCTGCGATCGACGACACCGCCACGGCCGCCAGCAGCACGATCGCCACCACGGCGAGCACGAAGTCGCCCACGCCCCACAGGCTCGCGAACTCGTTGAGCCACGACACCTGGTCGGCGAGCGCATAGCCCGTGACGAGATAGAGCCCGTGCAGGACGAGCCCGCCGAACGTCCACTGACCGAGGGACTTGTGGATCTCCAGGGCCTTGTCATGGCCGATGGTGAGGTCGATGAACGGTACGCGCGCCGACAGCCACAGCATGATGACCATCGCCGACGTGGCGATCAGCCCGCACAGGATGCCGAGCCCGGTCATGAGCCCGCTCACGGACGCCGTCATGTCGGCCCAGCCGCCGTCGTGCAGCCAGAACCCGATCGGGAGGGCGATGGAGGTCCAAGCGGCGACGTAGAGGAGGTCACGCGCGAACGAGCGGCGGCGGTGCTGCGCGGCGAAACGCCGGGCGAGGCGCCCGCGGACGTCCTGGGGGGACGACACCGGTGCGGCGGGTGCGCGGTGGGGCAATGTGGCGGTCATGGTTCGAGGTTCGGGGGCGAACCTGTGCGCAAGCTGTGGCTCGCCTTCTGGTTGTCCCAGAAGAGCCGGGCTATGTTGGACTCATGGCACGACGCCCCCTTTTCATCGTGGCTGGAGTTCTCGCCCTTGCGGTGGCCCTCTTCTTCGGCGTGCAGTACTTCAACGGCGGCGGCTTGTTCGCCCACATGAGCTCCGTGACCGTGTCCGCCGCGGAGACGCTCCGCATCACGAGCTCCCAGGGTGACGTGACCGTGCGGGCGCGCGCGGAGGCGTCCGACATCACGGTGAAGCAGAAACTGCAGCGGTCCGAGGCGGCGCCGGTGACCGGCGACTCCGCGACGCTCACCATCGACAGCACGGGCGTCTGCCCGCTCGGGACGCTGTGCTCGGTGGACCTCGAAGTGACCGTGCCGGTCGGAACCGTGGTCCACGCCGAGGGCGGGGCCGGCGACGTGACGCTGTCCGGCGACCTGGGTGAGGTGACCGTCGTCACCGGCGCGGGCGACGTGTCCGTCAAGGGCAGCGGGGCGCCGCTCCGCGTGCGCACCGGCACCGGCGACATCGACGTGTCGCTCCCGGCGGGTGGGTACGCCGTGACGACGTCGGCCGGCGTCGGTGACGTGGACGTGGACGCGGACGTGACGAAGGCGAGCGACGGCGTCCCGGTCGACCTGACCACGGGGGCGGGCGACATCGAGGTCTCGTCGTGAAGCGTCTCGGCCGCTTCCTGCTGCGCGCGCTCGCGGTGGTCGTGGTGCTGGTGGTGCTCGTGTTCGCGGTGCGGCTCGTCAACGGTCTGCGCTACCCGACCCCCGAATCGCTCACCGGCGACTTGAAGGACGCCTCGCGTTACTCCTTGTCCCAGCCAGGCATGACGGTGGAGCGCCTGACGGGCGACTACCTCAACGGCTTCCACCTGCACCCGGACGCCGTCACCCACCGTGGCCTCGTGGTGCTGTGGGGCGGCTCCGACGGGGGGCCCGATTACTCGCGCGCCGTGCGGCTCGCGGGCCAGGGGTACGAGGTGCTGAGCCTGTTCTTCTTCGGGCAGGCGAACCAGAAGCCCCTCCTGTCCGAGGTGCCGCTGGACTTCTTCGACGAGGTGCTCGCGTGGCGGGCGCAGCACGTGCCGGACGGTCCGCTGACCGTGCTCGGCACGTCGAAGGGCGCCGAGTTGGCGCTGGCCCTGCAGGCGCGCTATCCGGAGATCGACAACGTGGTGGTGTACACGCCCACCGAGTACGTGTGGCAGGGCCTGGACCTCAGCCGGCCCGCGTCGTCGTGGACGTTCCGCGGGGAGCCGCTGCCCTACGTGTCGACGCAGCGGGCCGCGCCGTCGGCGACAGCGGCCATGTTCGCAGCGATGCTCTTCAACTACCCCATGCCCTTGCGGGAGCTGTATGCGACCGCGGCGGCGTCCGACCCGAACGCTGCCGAGGCGCGCATCCCGCTGGAGTTGACGGGGCACCTGCTGGCCTTCGCCGGCGACGACGACGCCATGTGGCCGGGCGACGTGGCAGCGAACGCTCTGGGTGCGGTGGATCCGCCGCGGACCGAGGCCCACGTGTACCCCGGCGCGGGTCACCTGTTCGGTGACCACGAGGGTTGGGCGAACGGCCTCGCCCTCGGCGGCGCCCCAGCGGCGAACGCAACGGCCGGCACAGACAGCGACGCCATTCTGGACGCCGCGCTCGCGGCGTGGCACGCCTGACGCACCTGTGGGGCTGGCGGCGGCCTAGGCTGCTGAGGTGCGCATGCGTCGATCCACCGCAGTATTCACGGCACTCGCCACGGGCGCAGGACTGGGCGCCTTGGGCGTGGCGGTCTTCACCGGTTGGAGCCTGAACGCGCCGCGGCGTCCGGGGCTCGACTACGCGTTCACCCCGTTCGAGACCCGCGCCGACTTCGAGGACCTCCGGTTCACCGCCGCCGACGGCGTCCGGTTGGCCGGATGGTGGCTGGACCGACCCGACTCCGATCTCGTCATCGTCTGCGCCCACGGGCATCGCGGCTCGAAGTCGGACTGCCTCGGCCTCGGGACCGGGCTGTGGCGCGCGGGGCACACGGTGATCCTGTTCGACTTCCGCGGCAACGGCGAATCCGGCGACGGGCCGCAGTCGCTCTCCCACCACGAGCAACTCGACCTCCGCGCCGCGATCGACCTGGCGCGCCAGCGGCGTCCGGACGCGAAGATCGCCGTCGTGGCCTTCTCGATGGGGGCGGCCACGGCGATCCTCGAGGGTGCGACCGATCCGCGCGTCGCCGCGTTCATGCTCGACTCGCCCTTCGCCACCATGGGCGACGTCGTCGCCAACGCGTTCCGGCGCTACCGTCTCCCCACCCCGCTGCTGCCGCTGGCGGACCTCGTCAATCAACTGCGTTACGGCTACGGCTACGGCCAGGTGCGCCCCCTCGACGTGATCGCCGACCTCGCCCCGCGCCCGATCCTTCTCATGCACGGCACAAACGATCGCGTCATTCCCTACGACCACGCCCGCCACCTCGCGGACGCCGCCGGCCCGGCCTGCGAGCTGATCACGTTCGAGGGTGCCGATCACTGCGGCGGCTACTTCATGGACCGCCCGGCCTACATCGACCAGGTGGACCGGTTCCTGCGCCGCGCCTGAGGTTCACCCCCGTGGCTCGGGACCCACAACGGTGAACTTCATCGCCGTGAACTGGCCGTCGCGCTCGACGTGCTCCCGATGCAGCCGCAACCGGCGAGGCAGCAGCGGGGCGCCCTCCCCCAGGACGACCGGCGTCACGTGCACCCACACGATGTCGAGCAAGCCGGCGTCCGCGAACTGACCCGCCAGATCACCACCCCCGACGATCCAGACATCCTTGTCACCGGCCGCTTCGACCAGCAGCGGGTGAAGCTCGGCCACGTTCCCCGAGAACACCTGGACGCCCTCGGGCACGTCGAGTTGCCGAAGGCTCACCACCCAGCGGGATGCCCGAACGGGTTGACGAACGGTACATCGGAACCTGCATGATCGCGCACCCACTCGAACGTGGACGCGCCACACACGACCGCCCCCACTCCTGCCGCGAAACGATCGAAGTCGAGCGTGTCGGTGTCCCCGTACCTCCCACCGGGGTCGTTCTCCGCATTGAGCGTGTCGAAGAGCCAGGTGAGGCTGTGATCGGGGTCGGCGATGAAGCCGTCGAGACTCGTGGCCGTGCAGTAGATCGTGCTCATGGATCCACGGTGGCAGGTGCCTCCGACGTTTCCGGTGCCACGCCGGTGCGCACCCTCCAGCTGGTCGGGCCGGGCGTCAGCTCCTCTTCTGCACGTGCAGCAGGGCCGGCTTGGTGACGTCGGCGAAGAAGTCGTTGCCCTTGTCGTCGACCACGATGAACGCCGGGAAGTCCTTCACCTCGATCTTCCAGACCGCCTCCATGCCCAACTCGGGGTACTCCAGCACCTCGACGGATGTGATGCAGTCCTGCGCCAGCCGCGCGGCGGGGCCTCCGATCGAGCCGAGGTAGAAGCCGCCGTGGGTGGCGCAGGCGTCGGTGACCTGCTGGCTCCGATTACCCTTCGCCAGCATGATCATCGACCCACCGGCGGCCTGGAACTGCTCGACGTAGGAGTCCATGCGCCCCGCCGTCGTCGGGCCGAACGAGCCGGACGCCATGCCCTCCGGCGTCTTCGCGGGCCCAGCGTAGTAGACGGGATGGTCCTTGAGGTACTGCGGCATCTCCTCGCCGGCGTCCAGGCGCTCCTTGATCTTGGCGTGCGCGATGTCGCGCGCCACGACGACCGTGCCCGTCAGCGAGAGCCGTGTCTTCACCGGGTGCTTGGTCAGCTCGGCCAGGATGTCGGGCATCGGCTGGCGCAGGTCGATCTTGACCGCCGCGCCCTTGCCCGTGCCCGAGACACCATGCGCCTCGGCGTCCAGTTCCTCGTCGACCACGTCGGGCAAGTATTGGCCGGGCTCGGTCTCGAGTTGCTCGATGTACGCTCCCTCGGGCGTGATCTTCGCGACGCACTGACGGTCGGCCGAACACGACACAGCGATCGCGACCGGCAGGGACGCGCCGTGGCGCGGCAACCGGATGACCCGCACGTCGTGGCAGAAGTACTTTCCGCCGAATTGCGCGCCGATGCCGAACTCCTGCGTGAGCTTGAGGACCTTCTCCTCCATCTCGACGTCACGGAACCCGTGGGCGCTCATATCGCCCGACGTGGGCAGCGTGTCGAGGTACTTGGCCGAGGCGTACTTGGCCGTCTTGAGTGCGAACTCCGCCGACGTGCCACCCACGACGATCGCCAGGTGGTACGGCGGGCACGCGGCCGTGCCCAGGCCGCGCAGCTTCTCGTCCAGGAACCGCATCATCGCCGCCTCGTTGAGCACGGCCTTCGTCTCCTGGAACAGGTAACTCTTGTTGGCCGAGCCGCCGCCCTTGGCCATGAACAGGAACTTGTAGGTGGTCTCGTGGCCGGGCTCGGTGTCGGCGTACAGCTCGATCTGCGCGGGCAGGTTCGAGCCGGTGTTCTTCTCCTCCCACATCGTGATCGGCGCGTTCTGGCTGTAGCGCAGGTTGAGCCGCGTGTAGGCGTCGAAGACGCCCTTCGACAAGGGCATTTCGTCGGTGCCCTCGGTGAGCACGTGCTGGCCGCGCTTGCCCATGACAATGGCCGTGCCCGTGTCCTGGCACATGGGCAGGACGCCGCCGGCGGCGATGTTGGCGTTCTTCAGCAGATCGAGCGCCACGAACTTGTCGTTGTCGGACGCCTCGGGGTCGTCCATGATCTTCCGCAGCTGGGCGAGGTGCGCCGGCCGCAGGTAGTGGGCGATGTCGTGCATCGCGGTCTCGGCGAGCGTCTCCAGCACGGACGGGGCCACCTTCAGGAAGGTGCGCCCGTCTGGGCCCTCCAGCGTTTCGATGCCCTCGGTCGTCACCAGTCGGTAGGGGGTCTGGTCGTGCCCGATGGGCAGCATGTCGGAGTAGCGGAATTCGGCCATGGTTCCTCCTGCGTGCGGGTTCTGATTCATCCTCTCACCTGAGCCCGACACTCGGGGATTTCGGGAGGCGACTAGACTGGGTTCGCTCGGGTCGCTCGCATCGTCAGAACGTGACAAGGAGGTTCACGTGTTCGGGACGCAGGCTCACGCCAGCATCAACGGACTGCTCAACAGCATGGCCCACGTCAACCGACCCCTCGTCGTCTCCCACGGCGGGGTGGCGGTCGGCACGATCCCCCCCAACACGGCGGCGTCCGTGCGCGCCGCCCTCCACTCCGGGGCCGACATCGTGAAGATCGACGTGTCGGCGTCCGTCGACAACATCTTCTACGCCTTCCACGACGGCACCGAACCCGAGCTGCTGGGGGTCGACCGCAACATCCAGTCGATGTCGGCCGCGGACATCGCCGAACTCACCTATCACTGGAAGAACAGGCCCGGACGCCGCGCGCACGTGGAACGGCTGGTCGCGATCCTGGCCGAGTTCCGTGGCGCGCCCGCGCTGTTCGCCCTCGACCGGTCGTGGTGGCGCTGGCCGACGCTGTTGCGCGTCCTCGACGGCCTGCGGATGCCGTCGCAGCTGCTGCTCAAGGTGCCGTCGTGGGAGACGGCGGCCATGAACGCACTGCGTCAGCACCGGACGCCGTACCCCGTCCTCGCCATCTGCTCCAGCCTGGACGAGCTCGACGGCCTGCCCCTGAGCGACCACGACCTCAACATCGTCGGCGTCGAACTCATCGCGCACGACGAGAACAACGTGTGGTTCGACCCGGACACCATCGCCGCCATCCACGACCGCGACCTCATGGTGTGGGTCAACTCCGAGACCCTCACCACGGGCATCCCCCTATTCGGCGGCTACGACGACGAACGCTGCGTCCTGCAAAGCCCGTCCGCCGCGTGGTCGCGCCTCCTCGAGCTCGGCGTGGACGCCGTCCAGACCGAGCTGCCGTGGCTCCTGCGTGACCTCCGCGAGGTGCGTGGCCGCTGACCGGCGCAGATCCGCCCACGGGATGATGGCCGACCCAATACCTCGAACTACTATGCATCGTAAGTCAATGCATCTGTGACCGAGGGGAGCCGGCGTGGCGTTCGACAAGGAGCTCGTCAAGGGGACCCTGCCCCTCCTTGTCCTGCAACTGGTCGCCGAGGGCGACACCTACGGCTACGAGCTCATCAAGGCCATCCAGGACCGCACCGACGGTGCCTTCACCTTCGCCGAGGGCACCTTGTACCCCGTGCTGCACGGGCTCGAGCGCGACCGTCTGGTCAGCAGCTACTGGGACGCCTCGGGTGGGGCCCGCAGGCGCAAGTACTACCAAATCACCCCCGGCGGACGGACGGCGCTGGCGTCCCGGGCATCGGAATGGTCGGCCTTCGCGTCCGCGGTCGGCCGGATCGTGGGAGGAGAGAGCCGTGGACGTGCCTGAACCGTTCCGTGCCTACGCCCACCGCGCGAGCGCCGGCATCGACGACCGCAGCGAACGGAGGGCTGCCGCCGAGGAGATCGTCGACCACCTCATGGAGGCCTTCGCCGACGAGCGGGCAAAGGGCGCATCCGAGGCGGACGCCGTCGCCGCCGCCCTCGGACGCATGGGTGGAGCCGAGGACGTCCAACGGCCCATCGAGGAGGCGCACACCCCGCGCTTCCGGCCGGCCGTTGTCGTCGGCTTCGTCGGGCTCGGACTCCTCGTGCTGTTCGCGATCTGGCTGGTCTTCTACCTCACCTTCCTCGGTCTCTGAAAGGAACGACCATGCTCACCCAACTCCGCAAGACCTGGCCCTGGGCCGCTGGGCTCGCCGCCTTCTACACTGTCGTTCCCAGCGTGTGGGGGGCGATCGCCCGCTGGAGCGCCCCCGAAGACACGACCGCCGACAAGGGCGTCATCTTCTCGTGCCTCGTCGGGCTGAACCCGGCCGTGACCCTGGCGGTCGGGGCCTTCGTCGGCTACCGCCACGGGTTCGCCTGGGTGTTTCCGGCGCTTGCGGCGGCCGCCCTCGTGCCTGCGGTCTACCTGCTCCTCAACGACTCGGCCCTCCCCTACGCGGTCATCTACGGGGTCTTCGCGCTGATCGGGCTGTTGGTGGGGTGGGGCGTCCGCGCCCTGTTGAACCGGCGGCTGAGGGCGGTCGCGGGCGAGGGTCGGCCGATCGGGTAGGTCTTACCGAGCACGGGTCGAGCGCCGTGGGAAGCTGACGGCGATCGAGACGGTGGCCAACGCCGTGATGCCCAGGCACCAGGCGACGGCGCGGGAGGCGTCCGGAGCAGCACCCCCGGAGAGCAGGGAGCGCAGCGACTCGATGAGCGGCGTCAGTGGTTGATGTCGGGCGAAGGGCTGCAGCCAGCCAGGCAGACTGTCCACCGGCGCGAACGCGCTGGACACGTACGGCAGGAACAGCAGCGCGAACCCGTAGCCGCTGGCCGCGTTAGGCGAGGAGGTCAGCAGACCGACGAGCACGTAGACGCTCGTGATGGCGAGGATCCACAGCCCGATCAGTCCGACGGCAGCCGCCCAGCCCCCGAGGCTCGCGCTCGGCCGATAGCCCAGGGCCATCGCCACCCCCAGCACCACCGCCGTGGCCAGCAGGTTGCGCAGCAGGCTCGCGATCGTGTGGCCGGCCAGCACCGTCGCGCTGGCGATGGGCAGCGTCCGCAGCCGGTCGAGGAAGCCCGCCTCCAGATCGCGCGCGACTCCGACCGCGGCGGATGCGGCACCGAACCCGGCGCACAGCAGCACGACGCCGGCCGCGACGTAGCTGAGATAGTCCCCGCCAACGTCGACGATGCCGGAGAACACGACGGTGAACATGACGGTCACCAGCGCCGGCAGCATGATCGCCACGAGCAGCGACTCGACGTCGCGGGCCGCGTGGCGCAGGCTGCGTCCGGCGAACAGCGCGCCCGCGCGCAGGGCGCCCACCCCGGCGCTCACGTTGCCACCCGGTGGTCGTTGGCGGCGGTGAGCTCGAGGAAGACCTCGTCCAGCGTGGGGTGCCGAATGCCGACGATGGCGTCCGGCCGGCAGCGCGGCCAAGGTGGTAGCGAGCTCGGACGCCGTCGGCCCGGTCGCGACCGAGCGGACCGGCACCCCCCGCTCATCGAGGACGTCGACGTGGTGGGTGCCCACGCGCGCGCCTTGAGGCGGCCGGGGGCGTCGTCGGCCACCACCCGTCCGCCGTGCAGCACGACCACGCGGCCGGCCAAGGCGTCGGCCTCGTCCAGGTCCTGTGTGGTGAGCAGCACGATCGTCCCACCGCCTGCGAGCCGACGGATATCCTCCCAGAGCGCGAGGCGACTCGAGGCGTCCAACCCCGTGGTGGGTTCGTCGAGGAAGACCACCGCCGGCGTGGTGAGCAGGGTCATCGCGAGATCGAGGCGCCGGCGCATACCGCCGCTGTAGTTGGCGGCGCGACGGTCGGCGGCCGGGTCGAGGGCGAAGCGCTCGAGCAACTCGTCGGCTCGTGCCCGCGCTCGATGCCCCAGCCCCCACAGGCGACCGACGAGCTCAAGGTTCTCCCGACCGGTGAGGACGCCGTCGACCGCGGCAAACTGCCCCGTCACGCCGATGCGACGGCGGACGGCGGCGGCGTTCGTGATCACGTCGTAGCCGCAGACGCGCGCACGGCCTGAATCCGGGGCGAGCAGAGTCGCGAGGATGCGCACCAGCGTCGTCTTGCCGGCACCGTTGCGGCCGAGTAGCGCCGTGACGCCGGGGACGAGCCGAAGGTCGAGGGCGTCGAGCACGCGCTCGACGCCGAAGCGTTTCGTGAGCCCCTCGATTTCAATCGTCGGCACTTCTGTGTATGTCATACGCAGACGGTACAGCGTTGCTGTATGCGTTGTACACAGTAGGCTGGGGCGATGAACGGCCTGCCGCGCGTGGTGACGATCGCCTGGTGCCTCACGGACGCCTCAGCGCGGGGACCCGCGCGCAGGCTCAGCCACGCGGCGATCACGGCGGCCGCGATCGAGGTGGCCGACGACCAGGGCCTTGGCGCGGTCACCATGGCGCGCGTCGCCCAGCGGCTCGGCTTCACCACGATGGCGCTGTACCGCTACGTGTCCACGAAGGCCGAGCTGCTGCTCCTCATGGCGGACGCGGCCGTGGCGCTCCCCGACCTCAAGGTCGAGCGCGGGGAGGGCGCCTCCGGCTTGCGCCGCTGGGCGGACGCCGTGCGCGACGCCCACCGCGCCCATCCATGGCTGGCGGAGGTGCCCCGCGCGTCCACCTCGGCGATGATGCCGAACTCTGCCCGGATGACCGACCTGGCGCTGCGGGCACTGGACGGGCTCCCCCTCACGGCCCCCGAGAAGCTAGCCACCGTCCTGGCGCTGTCGGGCCTGGCGGCGTTCTACGCCGATGTCGAGCGCAGCATGGCCGCCGAGCCCACCGAGGCGATCGATCCGGACGCCCTCGCCCCGTTCGTCGGCGCGCTCGCGGCGTCCTGCCCCGACGTGGCCGCGCTGACCGCCTCGGGCGAGTTCGTCAACACCACCGGTGCGGACGACTCATGGGTCGAGCAGCAGTACGCCTTCAGCGTGGCCGCCCTCCTCGCCGGGCTGCCCTCAGCCGCCGAGTAGCGCTCGGACCCCAAGCGAGCGGCTCGACAGCGGGCCCCGACGCCAGCCCGCCGGCCCAGTCCCCGAGGAGCCGGCTCATTCACCGAGGAGTTGGTCGGCCAGCGTCCGCTGCAGCCAGGCGCGATAGGCCTGGGCCGACCAGCCGCAGACGCGGCGCAACAGGTGGAACACGTGCGGCGACGAGAGCGAGAAGAGGACGTCCGCAGCCTCGTGGGCGCCCAACCCGGGACGGAGGGCACGGCGCTCGGCCAGGTCGACCGCAGTCCGGAGCATGACCGCCCGGGTCTCGCGGCTGCCGCCCTCAGCCAACGCGCGCACCTGTGGGTCGGCACCCTCCGCCTGGATGCCCACCCAGATGAGGTCACCGGCCCGCTCGAAGAGGGCGACACCGTAGTCGATGCCCGCGGCGAGGGACGCGCGGGGGTCCGGCACCTCGAGCGCCGCGGCGACCTCGGGGCGGTCGCGCACCGGCACCGGCTCCTCGTCGCCCACGGTCGCCACGTCGAGGGCGTGATGGTAGAGGTCGAACTTGGAGGCGAAGGCGGCATAGACCGTCCGCTCCCCGACGCCCGCCTCGCGCGCCACGTCCCTGAGCGTCGTGGCCGCGTACCCCTGCGCCACGAAGAGGCGGCTCGCTGCATCCCGGATCGCGGCGCGCGTGGCGGCGGCATCCGCCTCGCGACGCTCCGAGCGGTAGGCGCGCGTGCCCATTGACACCCTTCCCTTTTAGATGCAGTCTTACTGCATCAAATATAGCGCAACGGGAGGAGCGCATCATGCCGACACTCGCAGGGGTCAAGGTCCTGAAGCTGCCGACGACGGAACTGCGCGAGTCCGTGCGCTGGTACCGGCGGGTCTTCGGGGCCGAGCCGGTGCTCGAGTTCCCGGACATCGAGGACGGCGTCATCCGCGGCGTCGCTCTCGAGCTCCCGGACGCCGACTGCGGCATCGCCCTGCGCGAGGCGCCCGAGCAGGCGGCCGGCGTCCGCGGGTTCAACCTCGCAGTCTGGTCGGTGGAGGGCCTGTCCGACATCGAGGCCTGGGCGGCACACCTGGACAAGTTGGGCATCCCCCACTCGCCCACCATCACCGCGACCCAAGGCTGGATGCTCATCTTCTCCGACCCCGACGGCATCGAGCACCACCTCTACACCCGCGAGGGTCACGGCCTCGACATGGGGCACGAACCCCGCGCGGGCAGGACGCCGGCGCCCGGCGCTTGGGACTGACTCGCGCTACGGGCGGCCTTACCGCGATCGCTCCGGCGCCCTCGCCGATGACAGCTTCCGGGTCGGCACGGTGGCCGTCCGGAACCGGATCAGGGCGAATGAGTCGTGAGGATCACCGCGAGGATGCGCTGGAGCGCCCGGTAGTCGTCGGCGCCCAGGCGACGCTCTAGGAGTCTGCTGAACAATCCGTCCGCGTGCCTGTGGCACTGATGGGTTGTCGGGCTGGAATTGTTGGGGTGTGCAGGGCGGGTCGAGTCCCCAGCGGGACGTGTTGGACGTGGAGTCGTTGGCGGGGCATCTGTTGCCG
>NZ_JARKOT010000217.1 GCF_029977985.1 Propioniciclava sp.
AGCCGCCCCTCGAGGGCCTCGGGCGAGGCGAGCGCGGCGGCGAAGAACTCGGCGGCCGCCGCGTTGGCCTCGAGGATGCGCATCCGCAGACCCGGCTCGTGGCGCGGCCCGCCGTCGCCCTCGGTGTAGCGCAGTTGGACGCCGCAGCGGTCGGCCAGGAACTCGACGGCCTCGGCGAAGCCCATGTTGTTGATCTTCTGGACGAAGCTGATGACGTCGCCGCCCTCGCCGCAGCCGAAGCAGTAGTAGAAGCCCTTGCTGGGCGTCACCCGGAAGCTCGGCGTCTTCTCGTCGTGAAAGGGGCACAGGCCGGTCAGGGCACCGCCGCCGGCCGGCCGCAACTGGACGGAGGCCGACACGATCTCGTCGATCCGGGAGCGCTCGCGGACCGTCTCGAGATCCTCGGGATGGATCCGCCCAGCCATGCGCGGCAGTCTAGCCGCGCGGCGGCGTCCGGACGCCGCAGGATCTTCTAGGGTGCTGGGGTGACCGTCAATCTCGGGGTGGGGCTCGTCGTCGCGCTCGTGCTGCTGATCGCGTTGGCGGTCGTCGCTTCGATCGTGGGTCGCCTCGGCATCGCCCGCGAACAGGTCGTGGCAGCCCTGCGGGCGATCGCCCAGCTGGCGGTGGTCTCGCTCGTCGTCGCGGCAGCCGTGCAGACGGTGTGGGGCGGGCTGGCCTTCTGGCTGCTCATGTTCGCGATCGCCGTGTGGACCACGACCGGCCGGGTCAAGGTCCGCTCCTGCTGGCCGTGGACGGCCGCGGCCCTGCTCGTGGGGATCGTCCCCGTGATGCTGACCGTGTTCCTCACCGGCGCGGCCCCGCTTAACGGCACCACGATCGTCGCCCTCGGCGGCATCGTCACCGGCAACATGATGACCGCTCACACCCTCACCGGACGCCGTCTGTTCGCCGAACTGCGCGACAAGCGGGGGCTCTACGAGGCGGGTCTCGCGCTGGGCATGGAGCGGCCGATGGCCATCGGCGAGGTGACCGACCCCGTGATCGCGGAAGGGCTGGTCCCGAACCTGGACCAGACGAAGACCGTCGGGCTGGTCACCCTGCCGGGAGCGTTCATCGGCGTCCTGCTCGGCGGCGGGTCGCCGCTGCAGGCCGGCGCAGCGCAGGTGCTGGTCCTCATCGGCATCATGGCCGGGCAGGCGTGCACCGTGGCCCTGATGGGGTGGTTCGTGGCGCGCACGCGGATCGTCCCCGACGACCTGCGCGGCGTCCTGCACCTGTGAGGGGCACAAGGCCCGGCCGTTAGGCTGGCTGCATGAGATCGCGCGCCCTCGAGGCGGCCGGCGTCGTGGCCGCGACGGTGGCCCTGTGCGGCTGCGAGGCCACGGGGACGCTCGACTTCGGGGCCTCCACTGTGGATGTCGACCTCACTCTCACCCGTCCGGGGTTCGCCTGCACCGCGCAGGCGCTCCGGTCCACGCTGGCTGCGGAAGCGCGGCCCGACGGTTCCTGCCACATCAGCGGATCGCTCCCCTGCCGGTCGAGCAGCTACGTCGCTTTGGTGAGCCCTTTCGCGACCCAGGACGCGCGCCAGACGATCGTCGCGATCCCCGCCTCCGCCTTCCGGTCGCGCGCCCCGCAGTCGCTCGACGTCACGCTCACGTTCGACGGCCCGGTCCGGACGGCCGGTGCTGCGGGGACGGTCTCCGGCGACGCGGTGCGCTACACCGATCCGGCCGCTCTCGCCGAGCACGGGATCGTCGTGGTCGCCGACCACCGCCCGCCGGTCCCGGTCGCCCCGCTCGCCGGCCTCGGCGGCCTCATTGCCGGCGCCGCGCTCGGCTGCATCTGGACGCGTCGCAGGTCGCGCGCCGGCGCCGAGGGGCGGCGATGAGAGGGCGCGCGCTCAGGATCGCGGGGGCGATCGTCGCGGCGCTCGCGCTCGCCGGCTGCGACGTCTCGGGCGCGGTCGACATCGGAGCGGATCGGGTCGCCGTCGACCTCGTCCTCGTCCTCGTCCAAGGCATCGACGAGGACGACTTCTGCGGCATGGCCAGCTTGGACACCCTCACCTTCGACCTGGCCCCGGCCGACGCCGACGGGCGGCGCGCGTGCCGCATCACCGGAACGCTCCCCGTCGCGGAGGGCGAGTTCAACGGTCCCCTGGGCCAGGGCGGGGTCGGCAGCGACCTCGTCTGGGCCGCCTTCGAGCCGCAGAACACGTGGTGGGAGGTGGAGGCAGAGGGCACCCTCGACGTCACGCTCACCCTCCCGGGACCGGTCGAGGCCGCCAGCGCGAACGGCCGCGTGAGCGGCAACACGGTCCGTTTCACCGACTACGCCGCCGCCCAGTCCGACGGTCTCTTCATCGTCGCCCGTCCCTCCGGCTGGGCGGTGCCCGCGTGGGCCTGGGCCGGCGGCGGCGCCGCCGCAGGCTTCGGCGTCGTCGCGGGGCTCGGCCTGCTCCGTCGCCGTTCCGCGCGGCCGGACGCCGTCCCCGCCGCCCCTGCCCACCCGGATCCCGGCCCCAGCACTGAAGCGCCCCCGGCCGACGACCCCACCGTCTGGGCGGAGGACCGTTCGTGAGACGCCTCGTCGCCACCCTCGGCGTGGGCGCCGCGGCGCTCGCGCTCGCCGGCTGCGAGGTGTCCGGCACGGTCGACGTTGGTACCGACGCCACCGTCGTCGACCTCACCTTCGTCACCCGCAGCGGCCCCAACTGCGTCGCCGCACCCACGGATCTGGTGTTGGAACGGGTGGGCACCACGGCGGACGGGGCGCCCATCTGCCGCCTCACCGGAACCCTGCGCGACGACTCGGTTGACGCGCGCGCCCGCCATTTCCTCGACCGATACACGGTCACCGAGCGAGGCACCCTCTTCGTCACCGTGCCGGCAAGCGTCTTCTCCGCGGGCGGCGTCGAGAGTCTCACCGCCATCGACCTCACCGTGCGCACCCCCGGCGCCGTCCGCATCGCCGGCGAGGGCGCGCGGGTGACGGGCACGGGGGTGGTCGTGTTCGACGCGCGCGCCGTGCGGGCCCAAGGGCTGACCCTGGTGGCCGGCCGGCGCCCCGGCGTGCCTCCCGCCCTCGCGTGGGCCGCGGGAGGCCTCGTCGTCGGCCTCACGCTCGCCCTCGCGGGGCTGGCCCTGCGGAGCCGGGCTCACGGCCGGCCGAGGGGCACGCCGTGAGGCGCGCCGCGGCCGCGCTCGGCGCCGCCGCCCTCGCCGTGGCGCTGGCGGGCTGCGATGTGTCGGGCACGCTCACCGTCTCTGAGGAGGAGGTCGGCTTCGACGTGACCGCCGTCATCCGGGCCGGCGCGGTCCCCCGGTGCCCGTCTCTCGCCGTCCGGTCGGTGGCCACCGTCGAGAACCGCGGCGACGGCCGCGTGGCCTGCCACTACACCGGGGCCGCGTCGCTGGCGAACGGCGTCCTCGAGAACGACTTCGGTTCGGTCACGGTCGCGGGCGACCTCGCCACCGTCCGCGGCTGGCCGCTCCGCGAGCAGATCCCCTGGCCGGAGGACCTCGAGTCGCTCGACCTCACCGTCGTGTTCCCCGCCGAGGTGTCGGCCGCCAACGGTGACATCCACGCCGCCGCCGTCCGCTGGACCGATGCGGACTCCATGGCCCAGCGCGGCCTCGTCGCGGTCGCACGGAGGACGCCGGCCGACCTCGGGCCGGTGCTGTGGGGCCTCGGCGCCGCCGCGGCCGGCCTGGTCGGCACCCTCTCCGTCGCAGCGTGGCGTCGCGCGCGTGGCGACAGTCGTCGGGTCGTCGACGAGCCCGGTGGCCGGGGCTCCCCGCTGGTCGAGCCGGTCGGATGCGACGACCCGCCGGAGGACCCCGCCGCGTGGGCCCCCGACCCCGATCGGCCCTAGGGTGGGCCTCATGAAGCACCCGCGCGGGCTGGCAGCCGGGGTCATGGCCGCAGCCCTCTGCCTCGCCGGGTGCGACGTGTCCGGGACGATCGACTTCGCGCCCGACAGCGTCACCTACGACCTCACGATCGACTCGACCGATACCGGGTTCTGCCAGGGGTCCACACACGTCACCCAATCGACGCTGCCCGACGGCCGCACACGCTGCCGGTTGGCGATGACCGAACCGTACCAACCCGATAACTGGGACTCCGTCTACCTCCTGGGGGCCAGCGCCGTCGGCGACCAACGCGTGGCGATCCTCCTGCAGCGGTCCTATTTCAGCGAGACCCCAGATCCGCTCACGACGGTCGACCTGACGATCACCTTCCCCGGACCTGTCCTGCTCTCGCCACCAGGGAGCCAAGCCGGCAGCAACACCGTCCGCCTGACCGATCCCGAAGTCCTCAAGTCAGAGGGCCTCCTCGTCGTGGGTGCCCGGCACCCCGGGCCGCCTCCCTGGGTGCTTACGGTGGTGGGAGCGGCCGGGGTGCTCTTGGCCGGGATCGGTGCCGGCTGGTGGCTCCGCGGACGCGGGCGACCGGCTCCCCCACCCGGGCCCGTCTTCGACGAGGCCGAGCCCACCGCTCCCGGAGACGACGAGGCTGCACCGGCGGCGTCCGCCCCCATCGAGACCTACCGCGAGCCGGAGGACCCGGCGGTCTGGGCGCGCGAGGACTGATCAGCCCACGCGACCGATGCCCTGCGGGAGCCGGTCGGGATCCCAGCCGAGGAGGGCGACGGCCTGGTCGAAGGCGTAGCGATCGGTCATGCCGGCCCCGTAGGTGACCGCGAAACGGACAGGATCGTCGCCGCCCGGCTGGAAGTCCGCGGGCATCGCGCCCGGCTGCTCGCAGTAGAACTCGACGAGAGCGTGCAGGACGGCGATGACGGCGTTGGACTGGGCCAGCGACTCAGGGCGGGTGTAGATGCGCTCGTAGTTGAAGGCGCGCAACGCAGCGAGGGCGGCGGCGGCATCGGCGTCCATGCCGACCACGCCCGTGCGCGCCACCGTCCCGATGACGGCCCGGATGAACGTGGCCAGTTGCTCGCGGCGCGTCCGGCCGGCCACCTCGACGATCTCGGCGGGCACATCGGCGAGGGTCACGATGCCGGCGGCGACGGCGTCCTCGAGGTCGTGGGCGCAGTAGGCGATCCGGTCGGCCCAACTGACGACTTCGCCTTCGACGGTGATTGGTGCCGGCCGCGACCACGAGTGGTTCCGGATGCCGTCGAGCGTCTCGCTGCACAGGTTGAGCCCCGTCAGAACCACGTCAGCGCCCCATGGGCCGTGGTCGTATCCCTCCGGTAGGAAGGCGTCGAAGGCATCTTCGGAGGCGTGCCCACCGGGCCCGTGACCGCAATCGTGGCCGAGCGCGATGGCGTCGGCGAGCGTCACGTTGACGCCGATACCGCGCGCGATCGAGGTGGCCACCTGGGCGACCTCGAGGGCGTGCGTGAGCCGGGTGCGTTCGTGATCGGACGGGTGGACGACCACTTGCGTCTTGCCGGCCAGCCTCCGGAAGGCGGTGGAGTGGACGATCCGGTCGCGGTCGCGCTCGAAGCACGTGCGCTCGATGTCGGGCTCCTCAGGGACGGCGCGGTTCCCGGCCTCGTGGCTGAACGCCGCCTCGGGGCGCAGCAGGAGGCGTTCCCGCTCCTCGCGGGCGAGGCGCCCCAATGGCCGGCCGGGTTCGAGCGACGCCGCCGAGTCGGCGTGGGCACGCACCACGCCCTCGCCGGCGTGGCCATGCATGGTGGCCGCCCAGGCGATGGCTCGAGGGTTCAGCGCGTCGCTCATGGGACCATCTTCTCGGACGCCGCCGCGACCACCAACCGCGGCGCACCTATCATGAGTGAGGCCCCGACCAGCGTGATGAGGATGATCATGACCAATCAGACGCCCAGCCCCGCCGACGACAACACCAATCCGCAGCGGCAGCCCTCGCCCTACGAACAGAACCCCTACTACGGTCAGCAGACGCCGCAACAGGGCTACGGCGACCAGGGTGCCCAGCAGGGGTACGGTCAGCAGTACCCGCAGCCCGGCGCGCAGCAGGCCTACCCGCAGCAGGGCGCCGACTACGGCCAGCAGCCGGCGTCGGGGCAGCCGGGCTACGGACAGCAGAGCTACGGGCAGCCAAGCTACGGGCAGCAGTCCTACGACTACAGCCAGGGCTACGGCCAGCAGCAGTATCCGGGCTACCCGCAGCAGAGCTACCCCCAGCAGAACTATCCACAGTCGGCCCAGTCGGCCCAGGATCCGGCCTACCCGCAGACGTGGCCGGCCAGCCAGTCGCCGTACGCCGCCTACAACCAGTCGTGGAACGCGGAGCCCGAGAAGCGCGGCCCTCTGCTGGGCATCCTCGGGCTGGCCCTCGTGGCGCTCATGACGATCCTCATCTGCGTCTCCGGCTTCCAGCTCGGCGACGGCGTCGGCCAGCTCTCGCAGGTCATCGGCACGGAGGCGGCCAGTGAGATGGACCCCTCCAATCCCTACGTGCAGCAGTTCCAGGCGCAGATGACGCCGACGGTGATGCTGGGCCTGCTGGCCACGCTGGGTGGCATAGCCGGCTGGGTGCTCAGCATCGTGGCGTTCGTCCGCCGCGCCGGCCGCGGCTACGGGCTCGGCGGCATCATCCTCGGCGTCCTCGCCCCCATGATCGCCTTCGTCGCCATGATCATGGCGATGATGCCGTACCTGTCCTGATCAGCCGCCCGAGGCGTCCGACTCGGCGGCGGAGAGATCCGCATCGCCGAGGGTCCTGCTGTCGAGCCAGCCGTACGGCAGCGTGACCTTGTCGCGCGGCGTCCCTTGGCGTCCGCGCGGCGTGCCGAGCTCAGCCACCGGGAAACCGGCTGTCGCATCCACCTGAGCGATGAGGGCGTCGA
>NZ_JARKOT010000225.1 GCF_029977985.1 Propioniciclava sp.
ATGTCGGCGCTGCCGACGGGCTCACCGACGGGCTCGACGATTCCGTGGACGGGCTGGCCGACGAGGTGGCCTGCGGCGACGGGGTCGCGGTCTCGGCGGTCGCGATCGCCGTGCCGCCGAGAACGGTCAGGCCGAGGGCGCTGGCGACGGCCCAGGCCGCGGTCGAACGGTTGATCCTCATGATGTGGTCCTTTCGGTGTATCCGTTGCTGTTCCTCCACTCCACCGGGCGAGGGTGAAGGCAGCGGGAGAGCCGAATGAGAGTCCTCTCACAGGGGTGCCCGACGTTCGTTCGCGGAGAGGTTAGGCTTCCGCCGTGACCGGACCGGTGCTCGGCCCCGGCAGCCTGAGCGCCGGACGCCGGCCGGCTGCGCTGGACGCCCTCGTGCTCGCCGGTGACCGGCTCGAGCACTACCGGCGGGCGTTGTCCCGTCCGGACCGGCCGTGGGTGCGGCTGGGCACGGTCACCGGCGGCGCCGTCGGGCCCGGGTGGCTGGTGCGGCGCGGACGCACGCTGCACGCAGGGGTCACCCTGGCGGACGGCCCGGCGGCCTTCCGGCTGGACGGGACGACCTGGGCGCGCGTCGATGGCGTGGTGCCGCGTCCGAATGAAGCCGAGGTCACCCCGTGGGCACCGGCCGCGCTCGGCAGCAGGCGGTTCGCGCTGGCCGACGAGGACGGATCGGTCTTCTGCTACCACCGCCGCGACGGCGAGTGGGAGCGGGACAGCTGCCTGCGGCTGGCCGACCCGGAACCGTTCGTCGTGCCCGGACCCGAATCGGTGAAGCTCGCCCAGATCACCGGCGACCGGGACGCGACCCCCACCCCGTGGGGTGAGCGCGCCCGGACGCTGAGTGACTCGCTGGCCGCCGCGGGCGTCCGCGGCACCGACCTCGGCGTCCGGGTCGATCATGCCGGACGCACCTTCCTGCTGTTCGGCGACACCCACTGGACGCGGCCCTGGCTGGCCACGCGCGACGCCATCGCCGAGGTGCTGCCCGGCGATCCGCTGCCGGCGGTCCGGTTCCACGGCTCGCCGCTGAAGCTCGTCGGCCGGGCGGCCGGATGGGTGACCATGCGCGAGTACGACGTGCCGCTGGACGGCTTCTCCTCCGGCGGACGGCTGTACGGCTTCTTCAGCTCCAACCACTTCCGGCGCCGGCGGGTGATGGGCCGGTCCGTGCTGGCCAGGGCCGTGGCCGCCGACCCGGTGGTCGACCCCGCCGCCCGCCGCCGTCCGCTGCGGTTCGAGGCGCTCTGCACCTTCAGCGATCGCCACTTCATCAACACCTCCGCGCAGCTGCGGCCGGCGGCGGCCGTGCCCGGCTGCGGGACGGACGGCGACGTGCTGCTGGTCTGGGGCACCGGTCCGTACCGGGCGTCGGAGCTGCGGCTCGCCGTCCTCGACGCCGCGGCGCTGGGCCGGCTCTCCGGCCGGGCCACCCGTGACGCCCGGGCACTCGGCGTCCGCTACTGGGCGGGCGGCGGCTGGTCGGACGCGGAGGCGGACGCCGTCCCGCTGTTCGCTCCGGCGGCGCTGGGCGAGGTGAGCGTGCGCTGGGCGGACGCGGTCGGCCGCTACCTGATGCTGTCCGCGTCCGCGCCGGAGGACCCGATCGGCCCTGCGGTCGTGCTGCGCACCGCCCGGCAACCGCAGGGGCCGTGGTCGCGCCGGATCCGGCTGCTCGACTGGGTGGCCACCGGCATGTCGCTGGACCCGCACACCCGGTTCATCAGGGCTTCCGTCGCCGACGACCCGGTGGGCGACCGGATGTTCCGCGCC
>NZ_JARKOT010000234.1 GCF_029977985.1 Propioniciclava sp.
GGTGTGGGCCGGTAGGCGATCATGAGGCGCTCCCCAGGTCGCGGCGTTGTTCGGCCGCGCGACCGGCAAGAGCCAAGCCGACCAGGGTGGTGCCGGCGGCTCCGAAGGCGAGCTTCGCGAAGAGGGGCGCGACCCACCAGCGCGGCTTGTCATCCAAGGAGCGCTGGACGGTCACGAACGCGCCGATCGTGGCCAAGGTCGCCGCAACGGCCTGTACCCCTGCGCGGGACGGGCGGTCACCACGGCTCGCGGCGGCAGCGGCGGAGGCTGCTGCCGCCGCCGTGGTGAGCACGACATCCTGGGCCGCCGCGCGGCGCTTGGCGATCCAGCGATCGGGATGTCCGGCGAGGCTCCAATGGCTGGGAAGGCGCTCCGGGAGTGACGCACACCGGGCCGCGTAGTGCAAGCCCACCGCCGCGGCGAGCGCGGCAGGCAGGGCGGCCGCGAGGGCGAAGGCGGCGTCCGGCGTCTGGGTGAACGGCGCATCCTCGGCGTCGGGCTCCAGGAGGCCGAGCTTCACGGCGAGCGCACCGAAGTTGAGATCCCAGCCGGCGCCGAAGCTGCGTGGCTTGAAGAGCCGGTCGCTGGCCGGGTCCCAGAGGTTGGCCTTGATCCGCGCACCGGTCGGCGGGCGCCAGTCGTAGGGGATGCCGGCGAAGGTGCCGACACGACGGTCGTGCGGGGCACCGACCGGATCGTCGGCCAGGGGGCCGATCCGCGCGGCGAGGGCGGCCACGTCGGCGGGGGTGGCGTCGACGTCCAGCCCCTCGAGAAGAGCCCCCTGGAGCTCGTCGCGCAACCCGGCGGCGAGATCGGCGTCCAGGGTGCCGGTTGCGGTGGCGAGCCACGACTCGGCGGCCGCGCGGGTCGCGGGTGCGAGGGCGGAGAGGGTGGTGATCATCGGGACTCCTTGAGGATGTGGTCGAGGGTGTCGCGGACCTGGCGCCACGCTTCGGTCTGGGCGGCGAGGGCGGCGCGGCCGGCGTCCGTGAGGCGGTAGTACTTCCGGGGCGGACCCACGGGCGACTCCTGCCAGGTGGACGCGATCGCCCCGTCCTTGAGGAGGCGGGAGACGAGCGGGTAGACGGTGCCCGCGGGGACGGCCAGGCCGGGGCGCTGGGCGAGTTCGTCCACGAGCTGCTGGCCGTAGGTCGGGCCGTCGGCGACGAGGCCGAGCACGGCGAGTTCGACGACTCCCTTGCGGATCTGGGTCGTGTGCGGATCATCGGCTGACACCGTTTCATGGTAGCGCCGGGTACCTTGCGCTGCAAGTATCTTGGTTGGATCAGGTATCGCGGTGGGCGCACCCGTCATGACTAGGGTGGGGACACCGACGGAGAAGGAGAAGCGCGATGAGCGAGGAGAAGAAGGACGGCGGCGACATCGCCTCCGGCCACGGCGAATCCGAAGTGAAGGGACCGGTCTCCGACGACAAGGCCCAGCAGATGCTCTACTCGGGCGGCGAAGACCCCGAGCCCGTGCCCTCCCCGGAGGAGAAGAAGATGATCAGCGAGGGCGGCCCCGTGGGCGAACCTGAGCAGCTCACCGAACAGGACCTGCGTCGCAAGCCCGGCCGCGGGGGTGGGGGCGGCGGAGGCGGCGCCTGGTGACGCACTGATCCGCCGAGACCGTCGGCTGTTCGCCGACTCTCAGGCTATGTCGCGGGCGAGCCCCTCGACCCGCTCGGCGCTGGGCAGGGCGAGGAGGTCGGCCGCGGAGAGGAACAGCTTCGAACCCCGGATTCCCGAACCGATGCAGAGCCAGTCGGAGTCCGCGACGGCGCCGTCCACCCAGATGGGCCAATCAGCCGGAACGCCGACGGGTGTGATGCCGCCATACTCCATGCCGGTGACTTCAACCGCATAGTCCATGGGGGCGAAGGAAGCCTTGCGCGCCTCAAGGCGGCGACGGACGAGACCGTTCACATCGACACGGCGATGGGCAAGGGTCATGCACACTGCGTGGCGCTCGACGCCGGCGCGAGTGCCTCGCACGACGACGGCGTTGGCGCTCGCCTCCATGGGCACGCCATACTTCGCGCAGAGGGCTTCGGTGTCGGCGAATGCGGGATCGATGGCGGCCACCAGGGCGCTGGGCGCTGACACGGACAAGGCTCGCGCAACGGGGTCGGCCAGCAACTCGGGGTGTTCGCGGGCGGGGAGGGGAGCGAGACGTCCGAACACGTTCATGCGCGTCATCCTCGCACGGGCAGCGCGCTGATCGTGACCGGGTGGCAGCGGCGAGCGTGAACAGTTGCACGCCCGGCGCGTGCGTGGGAGTTTCGTGGCATGACTGACCCCCGACTTGTCGAGATCTTTCCGCCGCTGGGATTGCGGGTGACGAGCGGTCCGCTCGAGCTGCGTGGCATCGGCGAACCCGAGGTGCTGGCGCTGCTCGACGTGGTGAAGGGCGGAGTGCATGCCCCGGAGGCCATGCCGTTCGCCTTTCCGTGGACCGACGCGACCGACGCCGACCTGCCCCTCAACTACCTTCAGTGGTGGTGGCGGGGCATGGCCACCTGGGCGACCGACGCGTGGTCGCTCGATCTGTGCGCGTTGTGGAACGGGGACGTCGTCGGCGTGCAGGGGGTCGCGACACGAGACTTCCTCACGTTGCGGTTCGGTGAGACGGGCTCATGGCTGGGCCGACGGTTCCAGGGACGCGGCATCGGAACCGCGATGCGGCAGGCCATGTGCGCCCTGCTGTTCGACCATCTTGACTTCGAGTTCGTCACGTCCGCGGCGTTCACGGACAACCCGGCGTCGCTGCGGGTCAGCGAGAAACTCGGCTACAAGGACAACGGCAGGAGTTGGCAGACGCGGCGCGGGGACAGCTCGACCACGAGACGGTTGCTGCTGATCAAGGAGGACTTCGTGCCCGGTCCGGCGATCGAGGTGGAGGGCGTCGAGGCCGTGCGGACGTTCATCGGTCTCGAGGACGGTTGAGCACAGCGTCGATGTGAGCCTTGACTTCGGCGACGGCCTGCTCGAGTTCGTCTCGGGTCGCCGAGCGCTCGCCCTGCTTGAGGTCGACCAGCAAGTCGCCGCCGGGGGTGAGCAGGCCACGCGCCACCTCCCCCGGCTCGTCAGCGCCTTGACGACCGAGGCCGATCAGCAGCTCATCCCTCGTCATCCCGAGGCGGGACAGGGCACCCTCGTCGACCTCCCCGTCGGCGATCACGTGGGTCGGTCGCCCCTCGATCACCGCATGCAGGGTTGGGTGCGCTTGCGCGAGCCGGTCGAGGCCGGCGTTGACGGCCACGAGCACCACCGCGCCCAGCAGTCCGCCGACGAGTGAGTTGTCCTCGCCGATGATCGCGTTCTGAACGACGTTGCTCAGCAGGAGCACGACCACCAGGTCGAGCGAGTTCATCTGGGCCATGAGCCGCTTGCCGGCCAGACGGATGAGGACGGCGATACCGAGGTAGACGGCCACGGTGCGCACGACCTTCTCGAGCCACGGGATGTCGATGGCAGAGAACAGGGAGACCCAGTCGACGTTCATGGGGCCAACGTAAGCCTGAGGCCGGCCGGTACGGCGCACGCCCCACCGAAACCCAGCACGCAACCCACCGCCGGGGCTCCCCACGACGTTTCAGTGCGCGTCGCATGCTGGAATCCTGTGGACAACTCGCCCCACCCCTGGGGATTTCCTCCGGCGTGACGGATTCATGCCCCCGAGGGCGAATGTGCAGGGCGTGCAGGAACAACTTGAACAGGCCCTCCGCGACCGGGCGGGAGTCGTGGCGCTCCGCACCCATCCCGAGCTCGCCTGGGCGCTCCGCAGCGCGAAGCGCCGCGGCGAGGTCGTCGCCGTCTGGCCGGGCATCTACGCGGCCCAAGGCGATGCGACGGACTTCCGCGTCCGGGTGTTGGCCCTGATCACGGCCGACCCGGATGCGATCCTCATCGGCCCCAGCGCCGAGGTCGCCCTCGGTTGGCGGGTGGCCGAGGCCAACGAGGTGATCACGGCCACCAGTCACCGGCTGCAGACCCAACAGCGCGGCTACCGGCTCGTCCGCCGGCGCATCGCCCCCGACGACGTGGCCACGTGGAGCGACGGCGACGTCCCCGCCGCCGACCGGGTCGCGGTGCGCATCACCGCCCCGGCCGTCACCGCGGTCGATCTCGCCCGCGAGCGCGGCAGCGATGCGGTCGACAACGCCCTGCGACAAGGGGTGACACTGACCGATCTGAACAGCGTGCTCGATCGGTATCGCCTGCCGGGCAACGCCGAACTCCGCCGCATCCTGCGCGATTCGCGCGACGAACCGTGGTCGGCGGCCGAGCGGGTGGCCCAGCGCGCGCTGCGCGACCACGGCATCGAGGGCTGGCTGGCCAACCGAGCCGTGGCCCGCACCGCGACCAGGTTCGCCTACCCCGATATCGCCTTCGACGACCTGCTGCTCGCGATCGAGATCGACGGCTACGAGCACCACGGCGGTCTGGCCGCATTCCTGTCCGACCGCGAGCGCGACCTCGACCTCACCCTGCTCGGCTGGCAGGTGGTGCGCGTCGCCGCCGGGTGGGTGCTCCAGCACGCCGATGAGTTCGCCGCAGCGGTGCAGGCGATCGTGGCGATTCGAGCCACCCTGCTGCGCGCCGCTCCGGCGTGAGGTCAGCCCACGACGGAACGGGCCACGTCCGGGTTGTTCGTGATCACCGCGTCGACGCCCAGCCCGGCCATCCGCTCCAGGTCGGGCACGTCGTTGACGGTCCACACGTGCACGCGCATGCCCAGCGCGTGGCAGTTCTCGACCAGCTTGCGCCGTGTGGCCCGCAGGGGCGGATGGAGGCAGGTCACGCCGAGGCGGCGGGCGTACTTCCACGGCTGGAACAGCGGATCGGAGTACAAGGCACCCAGCGGGTAGGGCGCGCCCAGCTGCATGAGGTGCCGCAAGGAGTAGTGGTTGAACGACGACAGGACCACCCGATCTCCCACGCCGTGGTCGGCGACGATCTGCAGCACGCGTTCCTCAAGCCCCTTGTAGCGCATGCGCGAGTTCTTGAGCTCGATGTTGAGCGTCACGCCCCCCGCGAGTTCGAGCACCTCATCGAGCGTCGGGATGCCGGTTCCCGCGAACCCGGCCATGCCAGCCGATGCGTCCAGGGCGCGCAGGTCGGCGAGACTGTGGTCGGCGACCCACCCGGTGCCGTCCGTGGTGCGCTCGAGTGTTTCGTCGTGGATCACGACCACCTGGTCGTCGCGGGTCAGCTGGACATCGAACTCGAGACCGTCCGCGCCCTGCTCCAGCGCCAGCTCGAACGCGGGCAGGGTGCACTCCGGCGCGTAGGCGCTGGCGCCGCGATGCCCCCAGATCTCCGTCACGCCCTTCATGGTGGCAGGCGGCTCCTGGCGCTCGGCACCGATCCGCCCGTTGGACCCTCGCCCATCCCGTGCGACGATGCCCTCATGTTTCCCGATGGCCGCGTCGGCGCCTACGCCTGGATCGAGCAGGACGACCGCATCCTCCTCACCCTCTGGCAGGGCGATGAGGCCCGCGGCATCGAGCCCCACTGGAGCCTCCCCGGCGGCGGGGTCGAGTGGGGCGAGCAGATCATCGACGCCACCGTCCGCGAGATCCGAGAGGAGACAGGCTACGACGCCGAGATCGGCCCGGTGCTCGGTGTCGCCATCATCGACATCGACCCCGCCGAACGCATCACCGCTTCTGAGAGGCCGCTGCGGCTGGTCCGGGTGGTCTCCCGCGCCCGGGTCACCGGGGGCGAGCTCACCGACGAGATCGACGGCAGCACGCTCCGCGCCCAGTGGTTCACCCCGGCCGAGATGACCGACCTGCCTCTGGAGTCCCTGGTCCACTGGACCCTCGAACTCGTCGGCGCCACCCCCCAGCCGACCCTCTCAACTGATGAGTGATGACCGGCCGCACCCTGCGCTGGCGCCCCGCACGCGGGTAGCGTGCCGCAGGTGAGAGAAACCAGCGCCATCGACCGCCTCGCCGACGACTACACGGCCAAGCTGGTCGACCACAGCCCGATGTTCGCGAGCTACCTCGGTGTCCCCGGACGCGACCACCTCATGGACGACCTCTCCCCCGACGCCCAGGCCGAGCTCGCGCAGCTCAACCGCGAGACCCTCGCGCAGTTGGCCACATTCACCCCGGTTGACGCCGTCGACGAGGTCACCGCCGCCGCCATGCGCGACCGCCTCGGCCTCGAGATCGAGCAGTACGAGGCCGGCGACCACACCGCCGACCTCAACAACATCAACTCCCCACTCCAAGGTCTGCGCGACATCTTCGACCTCATGGGCACCGACACCGAAGAGCAGTGGGCCAACATCGCTGCCCGCCTCACCGCCCTGCCCGGCGCGATCGACGGCTACACCGCCTGCCTCCGCGCAGGCATCGCCGCCGGCAATGTTCCCGCTCTGCGCCAGGTCGAGCTCGGCATCGCCGAGGCGACGGGCCTCGCCGACCCCGACGAGTCCTTCTTCACCACCTTCACCGCCGGCGCCCAGCCCCAGGGCGCCCTCCCCTCCGACGGCCTCGCCGCCGACCTCGCGCGGGGTTCGGACGCTGCCCGTGCGGCCTACGCGGGGCTCGCCGAGTTCCTCCGCACCGAGCTCGCCCCAGCTGCCCGGGCCGACGACGCGGCCGGCCGCGAGCGGTACCAGCGGGCCTCCCGCCAGTTCGTGGGGGCCACGATCGACCTCGACGAGACCTACGACTGGGGTGTCGACGAACTCGCCCGTATCACGGCCGAGCAGGAGGCTGTCGCCCGCGAGATCGCCGGGCCGGGCGCCTCCGTCTCCGATGCCGTCGCCGCCCTCGACGCCGATCCGGCCCGCAAGATCCACGGCACCGCGGCCCTCAAGACGTGGATGCAGGCCACCGCCGACGAGGCCATCGCCGCGCTGGACGGCGTCCACTTCGCCATCCCCGCCCCGGTCAAGACGATCGAGGCCATGATCGCCCCGACCCAGAACGGCGGCATCTACTACACCGGCCCCACCGACGACTGGACGCGCCCCGGCCGCATGTGGTGGAGCGTGCCCAAGGGGGTCACCGAATTCAACACATGGCGTGAGAAGACGACCGTCTACCACGAGGGAGTTCCCGGTCACCACCTCCAGATCGGCCAGGCGGTCTTCAACGCGGCCGAGCTGAACTGGTGGCGCCGGCAGGTGTGCTGGCTGTCCGGCCACGGCGAGGGCTGGGCGCTCTACGCCGAACGTCTGATGGAAGAGTTCGGCTTCCTCGACGACTCGGGCGACCGGTTCGGCATGCTCGACGCGCAGCGCCTGCGCGCCACGCGCGTGGTGCTCGACCTTGGTGTCCACCTCAGCAAGCCGGCCTTCGACCGCTACGGGGGCGGCACGTGGGACTACGACAAGGCGTGGCAGCTCATGAAGGACAACGTCAACATGGACGACGCCTTCCTCCGGTTCGAGCTGCACCGCTACCTGGGCTGGCCCGGCCAGGCGCCGAGCTACAAGGTCGGCCAGCGCCTGTGGGAGCAGATCCGGTCCGACGCCGCCGCCGCGGCCCAGGCGAGGGGCGAGGAGTTCTCCCTCAAGGATTTCCACACCCGGGCGCTGAACATCGGCTCTGTCCCCATGGACGTGCTGCGTCGAGCCCTGCTCGGCTGACCCTCAGCCGTCGAGGCCGAGCGCCGCGTCGGTGCAGGTGTCGGTGCCCACGCGGGCGCGATAGAGGCTGACGGTGCCCGTGTCGAAGAGTGACTCCGCCGGCGTGCAGCCGGACACGGCCAGCATCACCGTGCCCAGCGCGGCGCCCATGATCGTGCGTCGTCGCATCTGTGATCCTCCTCCCGGGGACGTGCCCCGCCTAACCCCAAGGACCTCTTCCAGGGCGACATCCCGGCCAGCGCTGGCTCATCTCGGCGCTGGCCGCCGTGGGGCACAGCGGTCCGCAGTGGATCGATGACCACATCAACTTCGTCGACGGCCACTGGGAGGTGACGCTCGACGAGGACGGCAAACCGGTGACGGTCACGGTGCAGCCCGACTCGCTGGTCGCCCAGGGCGCGCGTGGCTCGGGCGAGAGCATCACCTGGATGCCCATGTAAGAGCAGGCCGTGCAGCAACACCTTTCGGGCGGCGAGGACGACTCCTCGGTGCTCGTGGCCGACTCGACCAGGTCGTGAACCCGTGAGGGTCGGGGCCGTGGCCGAAGCTCCAGTCCTGACCCGCCTCAGGACGCCCCGGGCTCCCGCAGTGTGAACACGAGCTGGATCGCCTGCCGCTGCCCGCCCACGTGCACCACCTGGTCGCCCTCGACGACCAGCTGGGTGCGATGGTGCCGCAGCGCCTCGGCGACGCGCTCGAGCTGATGGTGGGTCTCCACCGTGTGGCCGGCGCTGTCCGGGTCGGTGGCGATCTCGAGGAACGGCACCCCGAGTTCGGACGCCGCCGCTCGGCTCGGTGCCGCGAGGGCGACATGGTCGGGGTGGCCGTAGCCGCCCGCGTCGTCGTAGGAGATCACCAGGTCGGCACCGACGGCGCGGGCGTAGGCCGCGATGTCGGCGGCCACCTCGGCGGGGTCAGCGAGGCTGAGGGCGTCCGCGCCTGCGTTCTCGCCGGGGCCGGCCAAGGTCTCGGCGGCATCACACCAGCGCATGCCCGAGTCGGTGTAGTGGCGGCTGGGCCGGCCGGCCGCCCGGGCGGGGGGCTGCCCCAGAAAGGCGTGGTGCGCCACGCCGAGCACGCGGCAGGCGCCGGCCACCTCGGCCTCCCGGTGCGCCTCGAGGTCGATACCCGCCGGCAGCGAACCGGGCACGACCTCGCCCTGCTCGCCGCGCGACGCGGTGAGGACGGCGACCACAGCCCCTCGATCGACGAGGTCGGCGATGAGGCCGCCGCTCGCGAGCGTCTCGTCGTCCGGGTGGGCGTGGACGAACAGGACGCGACGGGCGGCGTCCAGCAGTGCGGCGGCTCGACTCATGGCGGCAGCCTACGCAGGTCGGCTCAGACCTCGTACTCCGGCGGGTAGCGGTCGTAATCGTGGTCGTCGAGCGGGTGCGGCTCGGCGCCCAGGGGGTGTTGCACCAGGAAGACGGTCGAGAAGACCAAGCCACCCCAGATGATGAGGATGGCGACCACCATCATGATCAACGCGGCGGGGGTCATGCGGACACCTCCTCACCCTTGCGGTCGGTGTACGGCTCGAGGGGCACCGGGGTGAACCGGTCGACCTCGGTGCGCCACCGGAGCATGGTCAGAACGACAGCGGCCACCGCCAGGAACAGCACCGTGCCCCACCCGAAGGCCAGGTTGAACGAGGCCGGGTAGGACGCAGGGTCGTAGCCCTCCACCGCGTAGCGCAAGGCGGTCACCACGAAGATGTAGGTGAGGACGACGGCGTTCAGGGCGAGGAGCCAACGCCACCAGCCCCCCAGATGCAGGGTGGACGTCTGGTTGAGGTGGTGCTGCAGGTCCTTCAGGTTGCGCACGACGAGCACGACGACCACGCACTCGAAGACCGCGGCAGCGAGGATGCCGATGTTGTTGGCGAAGGCGTCGACGATGTCGAGGGCGTTGAGCCCGTTGGTGGTGGTGAAGAGCACCACCGACGCGACGAAGCCGATCGCGGACACGACGGCCACCGCCACCGGGCGGCTGATGGCGAACTTCTCGCGCACGGCCGCGACGATCACCTCGAGGATGCTCACGAACGACGTGAAGCCCGCGATGAGCAGCGAGCCGAAGAACATGACGCCGAAGATCTGTCCGCCGGGCATCGAGCTGATGATCTGCGGGAACGTGAAGAACGACAGCCCGACGCCGGTGACGCCCGTGAGCTCATCGACGCCGACGCCCTGGGTGTGGGCCATGAAGCCGAGGGTCGCGAAGACGCCGAACCCGGCGAGCAGCTCGAACGAGCTGTTGGCGAATGCCGCCACGAGCCCCGTCGGCACGAGGTTCGTGCGGGTCTTGAGGTAGCTGGAGTAGGTGAGCATGATGCCGAACGCGATCGACAGCGAGAAGAAGATCTGCGTGTAGGCGGCCACCCACACGGCCGGATCGGCCAGGGCAGCCCAGTCGGGGGTGAAGAACGCGTTGAGCCCTTCCATCGCGCCGGGCAGGAACACCGCGCGCACGACCAGGCCGAGGAACATGACGAGTAGCAGCGGCACACCGATCTTGTTGAGCCACTCCAGCCCGCGGGAGACGCGGCCCACCATGACGGCGACGGTCAGCGCCCACAGGATCACGACCGGCCAGAACACGGCCCAGTCGAGGGTGAGGGCGAAGCCGGGGTCGGAGAGGTGGAGGAAGTCGGACACGAAGAAGGTGGTCGGCGAGTCGGCGGCCTCCCAGGCCAGCGTCGTCGAGAAGCCGATGTAGCGCAGGGCCCAGGCGAGCACGATCACGTAGTAGCTCATGATCGCCACACAGATCGCCACCTGCAGCCAGCCGATCACCTCGAACCGCTTGCCCAGCCGCCGGAACACCGCGGGCGCGGAGCCGCGGTAGCGGTGGCCGAGCGCGTAGTCGAGCATCAGGATCGGGATGCCCGCCGTCAGCAACGCCACGATGTAGGGGATCATGAACGCCCCGCCGCCGTGGGTGTAGGCGACGCCGGGGAAGCGCCAGATGTTGCCGAGGCCGACCGCCGATCCGATGGCGGCCATCAGGAACCCGAACTGGCCCGAGAACTGTTCGCGGGCCGGCGCGGCTTCGGTGTTGGACATGGTGGTCCCTTCGGGAGCTGCGATGGACGACGCGCAAAGCTACTCCCGGACGCCGCGGCGACTGGCACGTCTCAGCATCCGTGCGCCCGGCGCTCCCCGGGCCGGGCCCTCAGGCGTGCCCGAGCACCCAGCCGGGCCGCGGGAAGTGACAGGTGTAGCCGTTCGGGATGCGCAGGAGGTAGTCCTGGTGCTCGGGCTCGGCCTCCCAGAAGGGGCCCGCGGGTTCGATCGTGGTGACGGCCTTGCCGGGCCACAACCCCGAGGCGTCCACGTCGGCGATCGTGGCGCGCGCGACGCGTTCCTGCTCGTCGGTGAGGGGGAAGATGGCCGACCGGTAGCTGGTCCCGAGGTCGTTGCCTTGACGGTTGAGGGTTGAGGGATCGTGGATCTGGAAGAAGAAGGCAAGGATGGCGCGGTAGGTGGTGCCCGCCGGGTCGAAGACGATCTCGACCGCCTCCGCGTGACCCGGATGGTTGCGGTAGGTGGCGTGATCGTTGTGCCCGCCGGTGTAGCCGACGCGGGTCGCGACGACGCCCGGCTGGCGCCGGATCAGGTCTTGCATCCCCCAGAAGCAGCCGCCGGCGAGCACGGCCGTCTCGAGGCCGTCGCGCTGGGTGATGGTTCCGTCGTCGGTCACGGCGTTCCTCCTGGTCAGCGAACGCTCAGGCCAGCGCGATGAGCTGGACGAGCAGGATCTTCACGATCGTACCCAGCGCGAACAACGCACCGTAGGCGGAGCCGATCCGCTCGTCGTTGACCCGCGCATTCGCGTAGGCGAGGATCGCCGGCTGCCCGATGAAGCCGCTGAGCGCCCCGGCCGTGCGCTGCGCCGACAGCTTGAGCAGCCACGCCGCCGCGATGAGCACCACCGCGCCGATGACGAGGGCAACCGCCGCGAGCGCCACGACCGTGAGCCCGGTGAGCGTGAACGCCTCGTGCAGGAACGAGTACCCCGACGCCAGCCCGACGCTCGCGAGGAACACCATGAACCCCACCTGGCGGGTGGTGGCGTTGACGGCGTGGGGCAGGTCCCAGCGGAAGGGTCCGGTGCGGTGCAGGGCGCCGAGCACCATGCCCACCACGAGCGGTCCCGCGGCGGCGCCCAGGCCGAACCGCAGCCCACCCGGCAGCGGGATCGTCACGAAGCCCACGAGCAGGCCGAGGCAGATGCCGAGGCCGAGGCTGAGGGCGTCCACCTGGGACACGCGCCGCTCGGAGTCGCCGAAGAAGGTGGCCGCACCCTCGAGCTGCGCGCGCGGTACGACGGCGAGGACGCGATCCCCCGGCTGGAGGACGAAGTCGTCGCGGGCGAGCATGTCGATGTCGCCGCGGCGCACCCGGGTGACGATGCCCTGCAGTTCGCCGGTCATGTTGAGGTCGGAGACGGTGTGCCCGAACAGGATCGGGTTCGACACGACGAAGCGGCGGAAGTCGACGTCGCGGCGGTCGAGGGTGAGCTTGTGCTTGCTGGTGTGGCCCAGCACGGATGCCGCCCGCGCGACGTCGTCGGGGTTACCGACGACCAGGACACGATCGCCCGGGCGCAGCGCCTGCCCCGGCGCGAGGACGCGGATGTCGCCCGCGCGCTCGTGGTAGGAGATCTTGATGGCCTGGGTGAGGTAACCGGGAATGTCGGCGAGTTCGGTCTCGTGCTCCACCCGCACGCTGTCCGCCGTGAGGCCGGCCTCCGCCAGCGACGGGCTGTCACCCGTGCCCGGCCACCGGCGCCCCACCACGAGCGCGACGAGCACCATGCCGACGACGACGCCCGTGGGGTAGCTGAGCGCGTAGCCGACGAGGGTGTCGCTCGAACCGCCGGTGACCGCGATGGCGGTGTCGATGGCGGGCGAGGTGAGGACGCCGGCGTACAGGCCGGCGACGTGCGCGGGGCTGAGGCCGCCCAGCCGCGCCAACCCTGAGGCAGCGCCCGCCATCACCGCCAGCCCGACGGTGCCGGCAACCATGAGGTGCCACTGCCGCTTGAGGTCGGAGAGGAAGGTGGTGCCCGCCGCGAGTCCGACCGTGTAGCAGAACAGGACGACACCGAGGGACTTCACGAGATCGAGCCCCTGGCCGAACCGCGGATCGAGCGCTCCCACCACCAGCCCCATGAACAGCGCCCCGGCTGCGCCGAAGCGCACGGGACCGAACGGGATCTGCCCGAACAGGCCGCCCAGCGCGATCGTGATCATCAGAACGAGCAGCGGGTGGGCTGCGAGTGCGTCGAGCACGCGAACCTCCTCGTCGGGGACGGCCACCAGTCTGCACCCGCGGCCGCCTGCCCGCCGCCGGCTTCGCACTGCGGACGATCGCCCGAACCCTCCGGATCCCAGCACGCAGCGCCCCCGCTCCCGCCTGCGCGACGATTCAGCAAACGTCGCGTGCTGGGATGCGGAGGGGCGGGCATGACAGCTGTCACCCGCGACTGGTGACACCGGCCTCTGGGACGCGCTACCGGGCGACGCAACGCTGGAGTCATGACGAACACAGCAGCCATCACCCTCCGCGGGCTCGTGAAGCGCTACGGCACCCTCGTCGCCGTCGACGCCCTCGATCTCGACGTGCCCGCCGGCCAGATCCTCGCCCTGCTCGGGCCGAACGGCGCCGGCAAGTCGACGACGACCGAAATGGTTCTCGGGCTGGTGAAGCCCGACTCCGGATCCGTGCACGTGTTCGGCCAAGCACCGAGCGAGGCCGTTCGGCGAGGACACATCGGGGCGATGCTGCAGAACGGTTCTCTGCTCGCCGACATCCCGGTGAAAGCGCTGCTCGGCATGATGCACGGCCTGCACGCGCACCCGCTGCCCCTGGGCGAGGTCATCGAACGCGCCGATCTCGCTTCCATCCTGCGGTCGAATGTCGGCAAGCTCTCCGGGGGGCAGGCACAGCGGCTCCGGTTCGGTCTCGCCATCATGGGCGACCCGCGCCTCCTCATCCTCGACGAGCCCACCGTGGGCATGGACGTCGACGCCCGGCGCCGCTTCTGGACCACCATGGACGACCTCGCCACCGGCGGCCGCACCGTCGTCTTCGCGACCCACTACCTCGACGAGGCCGACGAGTTCGCCGACCGCATCGTGGTCATGAACGCCGGCCGCATCGTCGCCGACGGCACCGGATCCCAGATCAAGGCCATCGTCGGCGGACGCCACGTGCGCTTCGCCGGCCCGGAGGCCGACTGGGCCGCCCTGCCCGGTGTCGTTGCCGCCCGCCCCGAAGGCGGCGGCTGGCTCCTGACCTGTTCCGACTCCGACCAGACGCTGCGCGCCCTCCTCACGAACCCGGCCGTCCGCGACGTCGAGGTCACCGCCCCCCGGCTCGAGGACGCCTTCCTCGAACTGGTCGCCTGACCGCACCACCATCCCCCAAGGAGACATCCCATGAACACGCTCACCACCGCCGCTCCCGCCCCCTCCGCCTCCCCCGCGAGGGACACCGCCACCCCCACCGATCGCCCGACCCCTGCCGTGCGGCACGTCGCGCACTACGTGGCGCACAGCGTCCTCGCCACGCTGCGCGACTGGGCGTTCCTGGCGTTCGTCGTCGCCATGCCGACGACCATGTACCTCTTCTTCGCCAACATCTACGGCGACCAACAGTCCGGCGCCAACAACGGCGCCAGCGTCGCCGCGGTGATGATGGTCACGATGGCCACCTATGGCGCCCTCGGCGCGGCGATGAGCGCAGGCGCGCAGATCCAGACCGAGCGGGCGACCGGCTGGTTCCGGCAGCTCATGCTCACGGCGCTCACGCCGGCGCAGTTCCTCGTCGCGAAGATCGCCGTCGCCGTCACCGTCATCGTGCCCGCCATCGGCGCCGTGTTCGTGGCCGGCGCGGCCCGCGGCGTCCGCATGGACGCCGGCACCTGGGCGGCATCCGGCGCCCTCATCCTCGTGTCGCTGTTGCCTATGGTCGTCCTCGGGCTGGTGATCGGGCTGTGGCTCAAGCAGGCGGCCGCGGGCGCGGCGACCACCCTCACCATGCTGGCCCTGTCGATGCTCGGCGGGCTCTGGTTCCCGCTCGACCTGATGCCGGACGCCATGGCCGCGATCGGCCGGACCCTGCCCTCCTACTGGGCCGGCCGGATCGGCACCTGGCCGATCGCCGGGGGCGACTTCCCGTGGCAGGGCGTGTGGGTCATCGGCATCTGGACGGTTTCGCTCGTCGTTCTCGGCGCCCTGGGCTACCGTCGGGCCGTGCGGACCTCCCGCCGCTGAACCTCATGGCACACACCGACCTCGATCCCGACCTCACGGCCCCCGCGTTCGACCCGGGGGCCGTGGGCCTGCCCTGGTGGCGGCGCGCCCTGGCGCAGGGAGCGGGCTACTTCCTGCCCAGTTCGCTGTTCGTGTTCGTGCCGTTCCTGTTCGCCGAGGGCTACACGCCGCTCACCTGGGTGCTGGCACCGCTGTGCGCGGTGGGCATCCTGGTGTTCTTCCTCGGGACCAGCCTCGTAGCCCACTGGAGTGAAACGGGCCGATGGCTGTGGATCGCCGGCCTGATCGGGTGCATCGTCGCGCTGGGCTGGGTGACCGACGGCGATGCCCGCGCCACCTACTTCATCGCCTACGTGACGTCCGTCGTCGCGGTGCTCATGGCGTGGCGCAAGGCCCGGATCGTGATCGTGGCGGCCTCCCTGCTCGCGCTCGCGTGGGCGCTCGCAGCGGGCGACACCTTCGGCGTGGTCATGTCCCTGTTGGGGTTGACGATGGGGTGGGGCATCGGGTCGGGCATCGAGCGCGGCCGGATCGAGGCGGCCCTCAAGCGTGCCGAGGAACGCACCGCCGTTCTCGCCGTCGCCGCCGAGCGCGAACGGATCGGCCGCGACCTCCACGACATCCTCGGCCATTCCCTCACCGCGATCGCCGTCAAGGCCGATCTTGCCCGCCGCCTGGTCGGCCGCTCCGACGACGCCGCTCGGGCCGAGATCGATGCCCTCGCGGCCGTGGCCCGCCAGGCGCTCGCCGACGTGCGCGCCACGGCGTCCGCGATGCGCGAGGTGCGGCTGGCGAGCGAGGTGGCCTCCGCACGGTCGGTGCTGGAGGCGGCCGGCGTCGAGTGCCGGACGCCGTCCGCCCTGCCGGTCCTCGACGACGCCCGCTCCGAACTCTTCGGCTACGTCGTGCGCGAGGCGGTCACCAACGTGGTGCGGCACGCGGGGGCGTCGGTGTGCACGATCGCGGCCGACGACGCGTCCGTGACCATCCGCGACGACGGCGTGGGCCTGCGCCCGGACGCCGTGCGTACCGGTCTGCGCGGTCTCGCCGAGCGGGCGGACGCCGCCGGTGGCCGTCTGATCGTGACCGGTGGCGACGGCACGACGGTGCGGCTGGAGCTTTCGCCGGCCGCAGCGGTCTCGACCGGCTCGACCAGCGAGAGGGGCTCGACCAGCGACGGGCCGACCGAGGAGGAGGACGCATGATCCGGATCGTGGTGGCGGACGACCAGACGCTGATCCGGACGGCACTGGCGACGACGCTGGCCATCGAGGACGACCTGACCGTGGTCGGCCAGGCGGGCACGTGCGCGGAGGCGGTTGAGGTGTGCGCCGAGACGAGGCCGGACGTGGTGCTGCTCGACGTGCAGATGCCCGACGGTGGCCTGCCTGCCGAGGACGGCATCGAGGCGTTGCCGGCCCTGCTCGCCGGGGCGCCGGCGGCGAAGGTGGTCGTGCTCACGACCTTCGGCCGGCCGGGCTATCTGCGGCGGGCGATGGAGGCGGGAGCGGTCGGGTTCCTCGTGAAGGACACCCCGATCGACCGGCTGATCGAGGGGATCCGGAAGGCGGCGTCCGGGTTGCGGGTGGTCGATCCGGATCTGGCGGTGGCGTCGTTGTCGATCGGTGCGTGTCCGCTCAGCGAGCGGGAGGCGCTGGTGCTGGCCGCCTCGGCGGGTGGGGCGTCGACGGGCGCGATCGCCGCGACGGTGCACCTCTCCGAAGGCACGGTCAGGAACTACCTGAGCAGCGCCATCAGCAAGCTGGGCGCCCGCAACCGCGCGGAGGCGTTGCGGCTGGCAACCGAGAACGGCTGGGTGTGATCAGCCCTTCTGCGCCAGCTCGAGGGCGGCGGCGACGGCCAGCGGCGGGCTGACGAGCACGTGCAGTTGCTCCGGCAGATGCTTCAGCGCCCCCATCAAGCTGGCCTGCGCGAGGACCACGAGGTCGGTGCGCTCAGCCAGGTCAAGGGTGGCCTTGGCGACGGCCTCGGCGTAGAGCTCCTCCTCGCCGGCCTCGAACTCGAGCCAGGCCCCCGCCACGATGACCGGCACGATCTCGATCTCGGTGCCGGCGGCCTTGGCCTCTTCCTTGAGGAGGTCGATGGTGGGCACGAGAGCGGACGCCAGCGCGGACACGACGCCGATGCGTCGGGCGGAGGCGACGGCGTCCTTCGCGACGGGCCGGTCGACGCGCAGGACGGGCACGGAGGCGCCCTCCCGCTCGGCCACGCCGGCGATCGCGGGGCTGGTGCAGACGATGACGTCGGCCCCCTCGGCGGCGAGGTCGTCGAGCACCGCGGCAACCTGGTCGGAGACTGCGTCGGCGCCCGCGAGACGCGCTTGGGCCAAGAGCTGGTTCTCGACCCGGTGCAGGGTCTTCGCCTGTGGGTCGGCGTCGGCCACGAGCGCGTCGAACGTGGCGATGTGCTGGGGTGAGGTGTGCAGGAAGGCGATGGTCGTCATGATGGTTCGAGGGTAGGCCCAAACGCATCCCTCACGAAGCCGATCGCGTCGGACTCCTCCAATCCGAGCCCCCGGATGCGCTCCACGTAGGCACGCGCCGCCGCGGCCCCCTCCTTGCGGCTGGACGCCAGCGTCCCGGTCACGAAGGATCCGTGCCGGCCCCGTGTCTCGATGATCCCGGACGCCTCGAGCTCGCGGTAGGCCCGCGCCACCGTGTTGGGGGCCACGCCGAGCTCCGCCGCCAGGTGCCGGACGGGGGGCAGCCGGTGGCTCGCGGGCAGCTCGCCCGAGGCGCGTTGCGCTGTGATCTGCGCCTTGATCTGCTCGAACGGAGGTGTCGGCAGGGCCGGGTCAACGACGAGCATGGTCGAGCTCCCCCGTCCTCGGTCCGGGCGTGGCTCGGCGCCGCGCAAGCACGCCACCCCAGATCGCGACCGCTCCGACGGTGACGAGGTAGCCGACCGTGATCGCCGGGAGCCAGCCGACAGGCTCGCCGGCCGACCCGGAACCGCCGTAGGCGAAGGCCGAGATCGAGACGCCCACGGCGAGGAACGGGCCGGTGAGGAGCAGGCCGGTGAGGTCACGGGACCGGATCGCGTCGCTCCACGCGAGTTCGCCGGCGCTGGCCGCGAGCTGCGGCTGCCGCGCCACCCACAGGGCCAGGAGCCACGCCCCCACCAGGGCGATCAGGCTGATGCTCCCCAGCGCGAGCACCCAACCCGCGAGGTCAGGACGCAGCGCGAGCGAGCGCGGCACGTAGGCCGCGAGGAAGGCCAGGTGCAGCACGGCGGCGAGCCCCCACGGCAGCACCGACACGTAGTCGCCCAGGCTGCCGACCCGGCCGTGGGACGCCCGGGGCCCGGGGGCGCGGTTGTCCAGGGCCTCCCGGGCACCCAGCACGGCGATCACCACCGCCCGACCGAAGAAGGCGGCCGTCAGCACCACGAAGCCCACCGCTTGCACGGTGGGGGGAGGTCCGGCGAGAGCGAGCGCCACCACCGCCACGGCGACCACCACCGCGCTGCCCGCGAGCGCCAGGCGTTCCCGTGCCTTCTCCCGCGCGATGAAGGCGGCGGTGGCGTCCACGTCCGGGGTGTCCCCCGGCTTCAGCACCCCGCCCCGCACGTAGCGTTCGCGGCGCACCGCGTCCGAGGCGAACGCCTGCACGTTGGCGAGCACCACCGCCATCGCCCCCAGCAGCACCGCGAAGGCGATGCCGTAGCCGTCCATGACTCCTCCTTTGTACTGCCTTATGTATCAATCGTAGCAGTACAAAGCGTGGCGTCAAGCCATGTCCTGGGACAGACGTGCCACGTGCAGCGTGAGGTAGAGCAACTCGTCCTGGGTGAGGGCCGCTTCGTCCAGGCGCAGGACCACGGCGATCCGCTCGGCACAGGCGTAGGCGGCCGGGTGTGCCTTGCGGATCGCAGCGAGCAGACCCGACGAGGCGTCCGCGAACAGCCGCCGGTCGTGCATCCGCACGAACAGGTAGCGCAGGTGGGTCACGAAGCGCGCCACGCTCATGGAGTCCGGGTCGAGCTGGACGCCCAGCGACGACTCGACGATGCGCAGGATCTGCCCGATCTGCTCGGTCATCCGGACGGTGGCGTCGAGGCCGGCGCGCGCGAAGCGGGCGTTCACCAGGTGCATCGCGAGGGCGACCGCTTCGTCGTCGGGCAACTGCCGTCCGAGCCGGTCGCCGACCAGCCGGACCCCCTCGCGGCCGACACTCAGCTCGCGCGGGTAGAGCTGGGCCACTTCCCACCGCAGCGGGTATGCGAACGCGATGCCTTGGTCGAGCCGCTCGAGCGCGTAGTGCAGGTGATCGGCCATCGTGAGGATGAGTGCCTGCGTCACGGGGGTCTCCAGATCGGACGCCGCCCGCTCGACGATCGCGCGCGCCACCCGGACGACCCGGAGCGGAACCTCGGAGAGGAAGGCCACCAGGCTGTCCACGGGGTGTGAGCCATCGGGGGCGAACGTCTCGGTCACCCGATCGGGGTCGACCAGGTCGCCGGGCTTCAGTCCGTAGCCGATGGCCTTGCCGAGCACGATCCTGACTTCACCGGACGACTCGACCATCACGGCGTTGTTGTTCAGCACGCGCGTGACCCGCATGGTTGGCGCACCCCCTCCTGCTCACCAGTGTGGGGGAGGCCACACCCTCGGCGTGGCCTCCCCTCCGCATCCATTGCCTCAGTTGACGACCACCAGGCCCGTGTTCCGCATGGACGCCGGCCCTTCGGCAAGCACCTCCACCTTGGCGAACCGGCTGGCGTTGGTCACGACGACCACCGTCGTGTTGTCGAGGCCGGCGGCGTCGATCGCGTTCAGGTCGGCCACCGCGAGTGGATCACCGGCGCGCACCTGCGTGCCCTGGGCGACCACATGGCTGAACGGAGCTCCCTTCAACTGGACCGTGTCGATCCCGACGTGCACGAGCACCTCGACGCCGCTCGCCGACTTGATGCCGAAGGCGTGACCCATCGACACGAGCACCGTCCCGCTGATCGGGGCGACGATGGCGCCGTCGTCGGGGATGACCGCGAAGCCCGGCCCCATCGCGCCGGAGGCGAACACCTTGTCCGAGACCTCCGCGAGCGGGATGACAGTGCCGGCGACGGGGACGAGCACCTCGGTGTCCACGTCGGACAGTGTGGCGACGCTCCCCTCGACCGCACCGGCAGCCGTGGTCGCGGCGTAAGCGGCCGCCGCTCCGCCCGACACCTTGTCACCGTGCCGGGCGTGCTCCTTCTCGAGCAGCGCCTGCTCACGGTCCTTCACCAGTTCCTCGCGGGAGATGCCGAAGAAGAAGGTGCCGAGCAGACCGGTGAAGAAGCCGATCGCCGTCGCGATGACCAGCCAGTGGAAGGTCGAACCGAACCCCATGGGGTCGCCGAACCCGATCGGGAGGGTCAGAACTGAGGCCGCGCCGGTGCCGTAGATCTTCACCTGCATGGCGCCGCAGAGGATGCCTCCCAGGACGCCGCCCACGAT
>NZ_JARKOT010000244.1 GCF_029977985.1 Propioniciclava sp.
GTCGTGCACCGCGTCCCAGTCGGAGACGACCAGGCCGCGGTAGCCCCACTCGTCCCGCAGCACGTCGGTGAGCAGCCAGCGGTGCTGGGAGGCGTGCACGCCCCCGATGCGGTTGTACGAGCACATCACCGCCCACGGGTCCGCGGCGGCGATCGCGCGGCGGAACGCGTCCAGGTAGGTCGCTCGCAGCGCGCCCTCGGCCACCTCGACGGAGATCTCGGTGCGGTCGGTCTCCTGGTTGTTGGCCGCGAAGTGCTTGAGGCAGGCGCCCACCCCGACGCCCTGGATGCCCCGGATGTAGGCCGCCGCCAGGTCACCGGCGAGCACCGGGTCCTCGGCGAAGTACTCGAAGTTGCGGCCGCACAGCGGCGTCCGCTTCATGTTCACCCCGGGCCCGAGCACGAGCTGCACGCCCATCGCCCGTGCCTCCTCGCCGATCGCCGCGGCGACCCGGGCGACCAGGTCCGCGTCCCAGGTGGCGCCGAGCGCCGACCCGGTCGGGAAGCCCGTCGACGGCACCCAGACCATGTCGACGCCGGTCTCGGTGCGCAGGCCGTGCGGCCCGTCGCCCAGCTCGACCGCCGGCAACCCGACCTCGGGGATCGCGCAGGTGTGCCAGTCGTCGACCCCGCTGAGCAGGGCGGCCTGCTGCTCGAGGGTGAGGGACGCGACCAGCTCGGACGCACGGCTCACGGTGTCCCCTTCACGTGTCCAGGAAGTCGGACGGATGCGTCGCCCCGGCCACCCGGTCGCGAAGGCCCGGCGTCAGCGCCACCCCGCCCTCGGCGAGGGCGTCCAGCACGCAGCCGGCCAGCGGCGGCGCGGTCGCGACCGTGACCGGACAGCCGGAGTAGCGGGCGGCCAGCGCGGCGGTGAGCACGGTCCGGAACACCGGGTGCTCGGAGGTCACCACGGACCCGTTGAGCACGATCGGAAACTCCGGCGAGGGCACGGCGCCGACCTGGCCGGCCACCCAGCCCGCGTAGCCGGCGAACGCCCTGGCCTGGTCCTCCACCAGCCGCAGGGCCACCGGGTCGCCGGCCCCGGCCACCTCCAGCACCGTGCGGGTGGC
>NZ_JARKOT010000246.1 GCF_029977985.1 Propioniciclava sp.
ACCACTGGCTGCTCACCGACGTGCTGCGGGACGAGTGGGGCTACCGCGGTCTGGTCGTCTCCGACTGGGACGCTGTGCACGACCCGGTGGCGGCCGTGGCGGCCGGCCTCGACCTGGAGATGCCCGGCACCGGCGGACGGAGCGCCGCCGCGCTGGTGGCCGCGGTCGCCGACGGCCGGCTGGAGCGGGCCGCCGTCGCCCGCGCCGCGACCAGGGTGGTCGAGTTCGTCGAGGGCTGCCTGTCCGACGGGCCGGCGGCCGGCCCCGTCCGGGACGCCGGGATCGTGCCGGGGGAGCGGCTGCGGCCCGAGCAGTTGGCCGCGCTCGGCGCGGACGCCCACCACGACCTCGCCCGGGAGGCGGCGGCCGCCGCCGCGACCCTGCTGCGGAACCCGGACGGCGTACTGCCGCTCGACCCGGACGGCACGCAGCGGATCGGCGTGGTCGGCGGCTACGCGCGGGTGCCGCGGATCCAGGGCGGCGGCTCGTCCGGCGTCTGGCCGGTGCGGGTGGACGAACCGCTGGCCGCGATCCGCGAGGTCGCCGGGGACCGCGTCCGCTTCGCACAGGGCTACCCGGTGCCGGCGACCGACTTCTACCAGGAGACCGCCCCGGCGCCGGAGGCCGACCTCGTCGCGTTGCGCGCCGAAGCCGTCGCCGTGGCCCGCGAGAGCGACGTGGTGGTGGCCTTCGCCGGCCTGCCGCTGTCGGCGGAGGTGGAGGCGACCGATCGGGACACGCTCGCGCTGCCGGCGGAGCAGGTCGAGCTGCTCGCCGCCCTCGCCGCGACCGGGACGCCGCTGGTCGTGGTGCTCGCCGCCGGCTCGGCCGTCGACCTCGCGCCGTGGCATGACGCCGCCGCCGCGATCCTGCTCACCTGGCTCGGCGGGCAGGCCGTGGGCGGCGCGACCGCCGACGTGCTGTTCGGCCTCGCCGAGCCGGGCGGACGGCTGGGTGAGACGTACCCGCTGCGCCTCGCCGACACCCCCGGCCACGACACCTTCCCCGGTGCGGCCGGCCGGATCGAGTACGCCGAGGGACCGCTGATCGGCTACCGCTGGTACGACGCCGCAGGCCTCGACGTCCGCTACCCGTTCGGCCATGGCCTGTCGTACACGACCTTCGAGTACTCGGCCGCCTCGGCCCGCGTCGTGGCCGATGACGAAGTGGAGGTGGCGGTCACCGTGACGAACACCGGCACTCGGCGAGGCAGCGAGGTGGTGCAGCTCTACGTCGAGCCGCCGACACCGGAGCCGGGGCAGCCCGTCCGCGAGTTGCGTGCGTTCGCCAAGGTCAGCCTCTCGCCCGGCGAGTCGGCGGTGGTGGAACTGCGGCTCGGGGTCCGCGACTTCGCGGTCGTGGACGTGCCCGGACACTGCTGGCGCCAGCCCGCCGGGACCCATCGGATCGTGCTCGGCAGCTCCTCACGCCAACCCCGGATCGTCCTCCCGGTCGACCGCCGCCCTGCCGCCCTGCCCCTCCATGCCGACTTGTCAGAATCTC
>NZ_JARKOT010000252.1 GCF_029977985.1 Propioniciclava sp.
TGCGCGACGCCGCCGCCGAACGTGCCCTGGTTGCCCGGCGCACGGACGCCGACCGGCCGCACCGCGGGCGGGATGCCGTAGAAGCTGGCATTGAGATCGCGGCGGGTCTGCGCGGTCATGACGCCGGTGAGGCGGCGGTCGAGTTCGACCTCGTCGATGCGGCCCTGACAGTAGGCGTCAGAAAGGGCTTCGGTGGCCCGCTGACGTTCGAGGTCGGAGATGCGAAGGGCGAGGCTCGGGTGTTCGGCGGGCGGCATACGGCGAGTCTGGCCGGGCGGTGTCCGGCCCACATCAGGCATTCCCCCGAGCACGCCCCCGACCCGTACAGTTGCGGCCATGGACAAGCCCGAGGTGACCGTTCCCGATCAAGACCCGCCCGCCGACCTGGTGCTCGACGACCTCGAGACCGGCACCGGCCCCGAAGCCGTCCCCGGCAAGCGTGTCGCCGTGCACTACGTGGGCGTCGCCTGGTCGGACGGTGCGGAGTTCGACAACAGCTACGACCGCGGCGAGCCCCTCGTGTTCCCGCTCGGTGCGGGACAAGTCATTCAGGGGTGGGATCGCGGCATCGCCGGCATGAAGGTCGGTGGACGCCGTCGCATCACCATCCCGCCTCACCTCGGCTACGGCGCCCGCGGCGCCGGCGGCGTCATCAAGCCCGACGAGACGCTCGTCTTCGTGTGCGACCTGGTGGGCGTGGCCTGACACGGCTCGGCTGACGGACGCCGCCGGAGTCCGTCACCAGCTGCCGCCGCCACCACCGCCGCCACCACCGCCGGCGAAGCCGCCACCGCCACCGAAGCCACCCCCGCCGCCGAAGGCGGAGCCCCCGCCGAAGCCGATGTCGTTGCTGAAGCGCGGGCCGGCGGCAGCGATCGACGGCGTCGTAGCCGGTCCCACCGACGAGCCGAGCGTGTCGAGGTTCCAAAGGATGACGGGTCCGTCCCAGAACGTGCCCCCGTACCAGCTCGTGTCGGGTTGCGTGAGCCGGCCGAGCGCGATGGCTTGCTGACAGACGCGCACCCAGCGCTCGGCGAGCCCGAACAGGATCGCCCACGGCAGGTACTTGCTGAAGATGTCCTCGCCCTCCTCGAAGCGCAGCTGATCGGCCTCGGCCGTGGCGATGTAGGTGCGGAAGCCTTCGATCTGGTCGGTCCACGCCCGCCCGAGCGCGGTGCGCTGGCCGCGCGCCATGCGCGCCCGGACGACGGCGAGCGTGATCACGAGCGCCACCGTGGCGGGCACGAGGAACCAGGCCAGCCCCAGCAGCCAACGCACGTCGAAGAACCACACAGCCATGAATCCCAGCCACATGACGCCCGCGATCGAAGACGATTTCCGCCCGCGCCGGACCCGCCGGAACCAGCCCGACGTGAGGGCGACACCCTGCGCATCGGCAGCCAGCCGGTCGGACGCCCCCGCCAGCTGTCCGGCGCGGCCGACGTCGACGGCGTCCTGCCCGCGATCGAAGAGCTCGGCCAACAGCAGACTGCTCGGCTCGTCGGGGGCGCGGCGCGGATCCCGCAGGATCGCCGTCGTGCGGCCCTGGCTGGTGAGTTGCAGAGCGCCCGCCGTGGCCAAGCCCACGAGCGTGGCGGTGAGGTGCTCGGTGCGGTACTGACCGTCGAGCAGGAAGCCCGCATGCGTCAGCGGCAGCTTCGGCGGGCTGAACTGCACCGGCACCTGCAGACCCGGGTCGTTGCGCACCACGGGGCTCGCCTGACCACGCGCAGGCACGGTGCCCGGAGGCACGCCCGCGTAACGCTGGTCATGGCCGTTGCGCCGGTAGTACCACCAGCCGAGCAGCGGGATGACGAGCACGGACGCCAGCCCCGCACCCTGCAGCACCCGCGTGGAACGGACGTCGGCGGCGTCCCCCCGCTCACTCAGGTTGGGCACCGCACCCGTCACCGCCGAGGGCTGGATCTGGACCGCGACGGTGAGCAACTCGCCGGCGGCCAGGCCGTCCTGAGTGAAGACAGCTTCGCCCGACTCGACCGTGGCCGACGTGCAAGGCGTGGCGGACGCCGACGTGGAGCCGCTCGTCGAGGGCGGACGGTCGGCATAGCACCGCAGGTCTTGCGCACCGCCGGGCACGCTGACCCGGACGGTCGACGAGCTGATCGGGTCCATGTCGGACCCGGTCACATCCCAGTAGAACTCGGGGGTGCCGCCCGGCGTGCGGAGCGCGCCACGGACGTCGTAGGAGAGGACGTACGTGACGGCGTCCTGACTGATCGTCCGGTCCGCGCTGCCGATGCGGATCCGCAGGACGCCCTCACGGGCGCTCGGCGCGAAGCGGGTCGTCTGCACCTCGGTGGTGACCGGGTCGGGGCTGGTGACGACGATGTTGGAGACGTCGAAGATCATGTCCTGCTCGGCGTCGTACGGCTCGCGGATGGTGAGGAGCCGCTCGTAGCCGTGGCGCCCGGAACCGGGGCCGAAGCGCAGGGTGATCGTCTCGGTCACGCTGACGACACTGTCCGGCGAGACCACGTAGGTGACGTCGAAGCGGTCGTAGCTGTCGGCGGCGGCGCGCTCGACGACACC
>NZ_JARKOT010000259.1 GCF_029977985.1 Propioniciclava sp.
CGAGATGTTCACCGAGAACCGGCTGATCGTGCGGAAGTTCCCGCCCACGGAGGGGCTGGCCCTCGACCGCCCGCGCATCCGCACGGTCGCCGACGGGCTCACTGCCTTGTGGATCGGGAACCTCACCGTGTTCCTGGACGCGGCGCAGGGCCGTCTCGTCGGCATGCCGCGGTGCCCTCGGCTGGTGGACGACGGGGAGCGTCTGTGGTGCAACAGCGGCGGCATGGCGGCCGCATACACCTACGACCTGCAGCTGCTCCACTTCACCGATCCGGGCGTTCACCTGGCCTTCCCCAGGCACGATCCGGCCGAGGGCGACGTCTCGGTCCCGGTCTTCATCAACAGCGACGGGGCGGCGGTGAAAGTCGATCTGGCCACGGGTGCTACGGGGGACGTCATCATGCCGACCGAGTACACAGAGGTGTTCGGGTTGGTGGCGGAGCCGATCTCCCTCCAGGCCGGCGGGATCGTCTTCTTCGTCCTCGATGACTACACGGTGGCCTACGACCCGCGCACCGAACAGTTCCTCTGGGACGTGCCGATCGATTCGCTCGACACGGTGATGGCCTGGCGCGGCCAGTTCGTCCTGTACGACTTCAAGGTGAGAGTGGTGGACGCGGCGTCCGGGCACGTCTGGTATGAGGCGCGCGAGCAGTCGGCGTCGACCTACATCGACCTCGACCTCATCGACGACGCGCTCATCACCTCCGGCCTGGACGCGGTCGGTCGCATGACCGGCCCCTGAGGGCACGCGGCCGGGTCGGCGGCGTCCGGGAGCAACGGGGTCAGGCCGGACGCCGGTGCTGCCGCTCGTCGAGGATCCCGAGGCCGAGGGCCACGGCGAGGCAGACCGAGATCGCGGCGAACGCGGCCATGAAGGCGTGCACCCAGTCGCCCCAGCTGGCGACGAGGAAGAACACGCTGGTGATCACGGCGTTGCCCATGGCGGTGGCGATGCGTTCGACGGTCTGCTTGAGGCCGCCGGCGGTGCCGCCGTGGGTGCCGGGGACGTCCTGCATCGACATGGTCTGGTTGGCCGACATGAAGGTGCCCATGCCGAGCCCCATGAGGCCGAGCGGGGCCGCGAGCCACCAGAAGGAGAGGCCGGCGGTCTCGATGAGCCAGGCGACGACGATGGCCGACAGGGTGGAGGTGAGGGCGATGACGAGGGCGCCGATGATGAGGCGGCGGCCGTTGGCCATGACGAAGCGAACCGTGTAGACCGACGCGAACGCCGAGGCCAGGGCGTTGGGCAGCCCGATGAGCCCGGCGATGAGCGCCCCGGTGCCGAGCCCGGTCTGGAGGAACAACGCGACCACGACGAACGTGCTCGTCACGCCTAGGAAGACGCCGCCCGAGACGATAATGCCGTTGCGGTAGGAGCGGTAGCCGAACAGGGCGAGGTCGACGAGGGGCTCGCCACCGCGGGCGGCGTAGCGGCGCTCCCAGCGCACCCAGACCCACAAGGTGAGGGCGGCGGCGGGCAGGAGGGCCCACGCCCACGGCGTCCGGGCCATGAAGGGGTACATGGAGCCGAGCACGGCGGCACCCATGAGCAGGGTGCCGACCGGGTCGAGGTCGACGCGTGGGCGGTCGGCGCCGCGTAGCCGCCGTTCGGTCTCGAAGGGGAACCAGGCGAGCGCGAGAGCGATGCCCGCGAGGCCGACGGGGATGTAGGTGAAGAACGTCCAGCGCCAGCCGTCGTGGCTGCCGACGAACTGGATGATGGTGCCGGCGAGAACGGGCCCGACGGCGACGGACGCCGACACGACCAGCCCGAGCAGGGCGAACGCGCGGGCGCGGCCGCCGCCGGTGAAGTACTGCTGGATCATGCCGGTGACCTGCGGCGAGTAGAGGCC
>NZ_JARKOT010000265.1 GCF_029977985.1 Propioniciclava sp.
GACCGAGGTGGTTCCGTCGGCCACCGCACGCTGCATCAGCGCTTCGCGTTCGGCGGAGACCGCGCCGTTGGCGAACTCGATCGCCCCGATGACAGCGATGCCGACCAGACAGGTGCCGAGCACCAGCACGCGGAACGCCGCGGCGACGACCGGACGGGCCTCGCGGACGCCCTCGAGCAGCGGCCGGGCAGTGAGGACGAGGAGGCCGGTGAGGGTGATGATCGGGCCGACGAGGTTGCGCGGCCCGATCGGGGAGACCACGAGGAGTGGCCCGAGCATGAGCAGGGTGGCGACGAGGAACCCGAACCACGCCGCCCGATCGCCGGGGTCGTGGACGTGACGCATCCCCAGCCACACCACCAGGCCGAGGGCGACCAGCAGCGCGACCAGGTCGAGGGCGAGGAAACGCGTCGCGCAGGTGTCGACCGCGTTCTCCGGGCAGCTGAGGCGATCACCGGCGAACAGGCGGCTGACGAGGGAGTACGCGCCGATCGCGAGCCCGCCGGCCACCGCGACGGCATCGGCTCGCCGGGCGGCTCGTCGCGGAGCCGACGGGTCGCGGGGCGTGCCAACGCCGAACCCCAGGCCGAGGCTGACCCCGGCGAGCAGCACCGCCAGCACCGGCACCGAGAAGAGGAAGTTGCCGGTCACCGTCGCGTAGTTGGCGATCATCTTCGCCCACGCGCCGGCGGCCGTCGCGGGGTAGGAGAAGTAGGCGTCCTCGTGGGTGGACACCTCGCGCAAGCCCGGCGAGGCGAACATGACGGCGGTGCCCACGATCGCGCCGAGCGCCCAGCCCACCAGGGCGTGCGCCGGACGCCGCCGACGCGCCCACGCGAGCGCGACCGCCCCGACCGACAGCCCGAGGACCGCCACCGTCACGTGCTCGACGAACAGGCACGTCACGGCCGACAGGCCCCCGCACCCCACGGCACTGCCCCAGCCGTCGCGACGCGGCCACCGACCCGCGACCGAAGCCACGAGGAGAACGACGCCGATCAGCGGCGGGACGTAGTTGAAGAAGCCTGCCGACCAGCCGTAACTCTCGCGGAGGACGCCGCCGGGCAGGAGGAACACGCCGGCGAAGCAGGCGAGCGTGGCCCACAGCGACGTGAGCCGGGTCGCGCGGCGGAGGGCGACGACGAGACCGAGAACGGTCAAGGCCTTGGTGGCCGCGCGGAGCCACGGCGGGTCGATGAGGACGAACGAGATGGTGTTGCCCACGATCCGGCCGTTGTGATTGAGGTACGACGTCACGGCCTCGCGGGTGAGGGCGGCCATACTCTTGTCGGCGAAAGCGATGCGGCGCCAGTCGTCGCTCGTGGGGGGCATCCAGAGGGCGAAGAGGAACACCACGACGGTGAGTGCCACCCACCACGGCCACGGGGTGCGCCGCAGGGACTGGGCCATGCTCATGGACAACTCCTGGTCTCGCGTTCGCACCGGTCCTGCCCGCGGCGACACCCTAGCACCGATGCCCGCCTGCCTCGGCCGGCCCCGCCGCCGCCTCGGCTTACACTGAGGGGGTGATGTCGCGCACACCGAGGCTGCCCGCATGAGGTCGGACGTCGCGGTCGTGATCCCCGTCCACAACGAGGAACAGGTCGTCGAGCAGGTCGTCCGCGCGGTCCGCGCGGAGTACGAGAACGTGATCTGCGTCAACGACGGCAGCACCGACGGCTCAGCCGCGGCGGTGGCCCGCACCGGCGCCTTCCTCATCAACCACCCGATCAACATGGGTCAGGGCGCCGCGCTGCAGACCGGCATCGAGTTCGTGCGCACGCTGCCCGGCATCCGGTACGTGGTGACGTTCGACGCCGACGGTCAGCACCGGCTCGTCGACGTGGCACGCATGCTCGCCGAGATCGAGGCCAGCGGCGTCGACGTGGTGCTGGGGTCTCGGTTCCTCGACGAGCAGCCCTCCGCGATGCCGACCGCCAAGCGCTGGGTGCTGAAGCTGGCCATCGCGTTCAGCAATCTCGTCTCCGGCCTCCGGCTCACCGACACGCACAACGGCCTGCGGGTCTTCACCCGTCGCGTGGCCGATGCGCTGCAGATCACGATGCCCGACATGGCGCACGCCTCGGAGATCGTGGACATCATCGCCACCCACCACTACTCCTACCGCGAGGTGCCCGTGCAGATCGCCTACACCGAGTACTCGCTTGCGAAGGGTCAGTCGATCACCAACGCGGTGAACATCGCGTTCGACACCCTGCTCAGGAAGGTGAGCCGCTGATGTGGGTCCAGGTCGCGGTCATCGTCGTCGGCGTGCTGCTCGTCGTCTACCTGCTTCGCGGGCGTCGTCCCAGCACGATCAGCGCCGGCAAGAAGGCCGGGCTGGTCCTGCTGGCCGTCGTCATGGTCGTCACCGTTCTCAATCCCGAGTTGACCACGCGGGTGGCGCGCATCTTGGGTGTCGGGCGCGGCGCCGACCTCCTGCTCTACGCCCTGTCGGCCGCTTTCGTCGTGTACGCCCTCTCGCAGTACGCCAACCGGCAGTCCGACCGGAACACGATCCACCGGCTGGCTCGCCGCGTCGCCCTGCTGGAGGCGAGGGAGAAGTTCGGCGATCCCCCGGTTCCTCCGCGTCCCACCCCTGAGCCCGGTGGCGCGGACGAGCCCCATCGCTGAAGCGCGAACGACCCGCTCCCGAGCCATGAGCCCACCCCACCGGGGCGCGATCCGACCACGCCGGAAAGCAAGTCAGCACATCGCAGCCGCGCTGGGGTGCACGGTCCAGCTTCGTACTCCGCGCTGGCCCACCCTTCAGCCGAGTCGCTCGGTCCACACAGCGACCTCGGGCTGGTTTCTGGGTTTCGAATGCGCTTCAATGTGCGTGGGGCGGGGCAAACGGGTGGCGCTCCTCCTACGCCGCGGGTTTCACGCAGGTGCCAACTCGCCTCCGGATTGCCCCTCGGCATCGAAGCGGAGGGGCAATCTGAACCTCAGGTTCAGGTTGCACTGGGCACACAGGGGTGAACCCCCAGCCGTGAGCGCACGCGGGGTCCCGTTAGGCAGCCTTGAGCCGGCAGGCACGAAACGCGCTGTGGGTCGCCCCGTCGAGGGACGACCCACAGCGGCTTTGCGGCAGGTCAGGCCAGTTCGATGAGGGCCTCGCCGCCGGCGACGGCGTCCCCCTGACTGACGAGGATCCGAGCGACCGTGCCGTTGGCGGGCGCGGTGATCTCGGTCTCCATCTTCATGGCCTCGAGCACGAGCAGCACCTGACCGGCCTCGATCTCGGCGCCCTCCTCCACGAGGATGCGCGACACGGAACCCGACAGGGGCGCCGTGACCGCGTTGGCGGAGGTGGCCTGCACGGACGCGGTGGACGCGACCGGGGCGTGCATCGCCCCGCCGCCCGCTCCGATGACGATCGCAGGGGCCTGGCGTTCGGTCTCCTCGACCTCCACCTCGATGTCGTACGGGATCCCGTTGACGGTGACCTTGAGCTTCATGGGTGTCGGACTGCCTTTCGGATCAGCGCAGGTACAGCGGCGCGTGGACGTGCTGGGAACGGCGCGTGGTGGACTGCCAGGCGGCCGAGCGGGTGAAGTGGCCCGCCCGGCGCTTGGCCTTGTGGCCGAGGTACGCGGCGACGGCCGCGCTGATCGCGATGATCACGTCCTCGGGCACGTTCTGCGCGTTGAGGAGCTTGATGCTCTTGATTTCGCCTTCGAGGCTCTCGACCCGTTCGGTGAGGGCCTTGACGGCGGCGAGGAGTTCGGCGTTGACGTCGTCGGTCATGACGATCACACCGGCCCGAGGCCGTGCTTCTTGGCCGGCCGCAACTCGCGCTTGTTGACGAGGATCTCGAGCGCCATGGCCACCTTGCGGCGGGTGTCCGCGGGGTTGATGATGTCGTCGACCAGGCCGCGGGAAGCGGCCACGAAGGGCGTGGAGAAGGTGTCCCGGTACTCCTGGACGAGTTCTTCGCGCTTCGCCTTCGGGTCGTCGGCCGCCTCGATCTCCTTGCGGAACACGACGGACGCCGCACCTTCCGCCCCCATGACCGCGATCTCGGCGGTCGGCCAGGCGAACACCTGGTCGGCGCCCAGGTCCTTGGAGCACATGGCCAAGTAGGCGCCGCCGTAGGCCTTGCGCAGCACGACCGTCACCTTCGGCACCGTGGCCGCGGAGTAGGCGTACAGCATCTTCGCGCCGTGGCGGATGATGCCGCCGTGCTCCTGGGCGACGCCGGGCAGGAAGCCGGGGACGTCGACCAGCGTGACGAGCGGGATGTTGAATGCGTTGCAGAACCGGATGAACTTGGACGCCTTGTCGGACGCGTTGATGTCCAGGACGCCCGCCATCACGGCCGGCTGGTTGGCGATGACGCCGATGCTGCGCCCGTTGATGCGGGCGAAACCGACGACGATGTTCATCGCGTAGCCGGCCTGTACCTCGAGGAAGTCGCCGTGGTCGACCATGCGGGTGATGACCTCGCGGACGTCGTAGCCCTTCGTGCCTTCCGGCGGCACGATTTTCAGCATGCCGTGGTCGGCCTCGACGTACGGGTCGGGGTCGACGATGGGGGCGTCCTCGGTGTTGTTCTGCGGCAGGAAGCTGAGCAGCTTCTGCGCGATGAGGATGGCCTCCTCGTCGTTCTCCGCGACGAAGTGGTTGACACCGGAGGTGCCCATGTGGGCGTCCGCGCCGCCGAGGGCGTCGCCGGTGACCTTCTCTCCGGTGACCTGCTCGATGACGTTCGGGCCGGTGATGAACATCTGGGCCTTGCGCGTCTGGATGATGAAGTCGGTGAGCGCCGGGCTGTAGGCGGCGCCACCGGCGCACGGGCCGCCGATGATCGAGATCTGCGGGACCGAACCGGACAGCTTCACGTTCGAGTAGAACACCTGGCCGTAGCCGGACAGCGAGTCGATGCCCTCCTGGACGCGCGCGCCGCCCGAGTCGTTGATGAAGACGAACGGTGTTCCGCACTTGAGCGCGGACTCCATCATCTCGACGACCTTCTTACTGTGCGTCTCGCCCGCGGAACCCCCGACGACGGTGAAATCCTGGCTGGCGATGTGCACCGGCCGGCCGAACACCGACCCGGTGCCGGTGACGACGCCGT
>NZ_JARKOT010000273.1 GCF_029977985.1 Propioniciclava sp.
ACGACCAAGGGCGACGCCGGCCAGGTCGGCATCGTCCGGCTGTGCGGGGTGAGCGGCCCGGCCGCGGCCCAGGCCGAAGCGAACGCAGGCTTCGCCCAGCACCTGCTCGAGGTGATCAACGCCCACGCCATCGACGCGGACGACCCGGTGCCTGCCCACAAGGACCTGCTGCAGCTGGGGAAGGGCTACACCATCAAGGTCTCGTGGGCCTGGCAGGGCTGGCTCAAGACCGAGTCCCAGCCGGAGCCGCCGACGGTGCCGCCCAGCGGCGACTGGATCGACGGACCGCCCGTGTCGTACCGCTTCCGGACCGCCGACCACGCCGTGGTCACCGGCGCGCCGCCGGCGGAACTGGTCGACGAGCAGGCCTTCGACCCGCGCTCGCTGCTGCGCTACCTGATCGCGTTCGACCCCGAGACGGGGGCGGCGCCGCACCTGCTCGACGACACGCTGCTCGTCCACCTGGCCGTCGACCACGGCGACCAGCTGGCCGGGCTGTACGGCCGCGAGTTGACGTTGCGGCTGCGGCGCACCGACCCGCCGCCCGGCAGCATGGCCGACGTCCCGCACCCGCCGGACGAGGACCTGAGCGTCGAATGGGGGCCGCTGTTCGACATCTTCCGGTCCCGCGGCCAGAAGCGGTTCCTGGACGCGATCCGCGGGGCGCCCTGCCTGGAGGAGCCGTCCCTCGGCGGGACCACCGGCACGGTGACCGCAGAGCTCGTGCCCGGCGCCTGGTACGACCTGATCCTGCTGGCCACCCCCACCGGGCACCCGGACGCCGAGGACGCGGTGATCGCCCGGACGCACTTCCAGGCGTCCCGCTACCACGACGTGCCCGACCTGCTGGAGTCGCTGGGCCTCACCACCGACCGGACGTGGCCGATCATCGCCGGCGACGCGATCGTCACCGCCGCGCTGCCGTCCGGTTTCGTGGCCGGCGATGCCGAGCTGGACGCGGCGCTGGCCGCGGTCGGGATGGACCCGTGGCCGCTGCCGGACGGCGCCCGGACCAGCGTGCTGTGGCTGAACGACGCCGGCACCTGGAAGCTGGCCGGGGTGCTGCTGGAGGCTGCCGAGCCGATCCTGCGCACCGGCCGGACGGCGCTGGCCGTGACCGCGGCCAGCTACGGTCCGGTCGCGCTCACCCCGCGGCGGCAGAACCTCGCCGGCACCCGGGTGCTGCTGGCCCCGTCCGCGCCGGTGGCCGTGCCGACCGCCGCCGAGCTCAGCGTCACGCTGGCCAAGACGGTCACCGACCGCACCGGTGCGACCACCACCACCGCCACGACCGGCCGCCGCGCCGCCATCGGCGTCCCGCGCACCGTCTACGCCGAGGCCGGATCATGAACCGGTCGGGCGCGGGGGTCCGGGCG
>NZ_JARKOT010000275.1 GCF_029977985.1 Propioniciclava sp.
CCGGGCACCGACGGATGCGCCGGCCCCGAGAACTGCATCCGTATCATCAGCGGCATGGGGACCCCCGTCCTCTGGTGGATGGCCGCCATCGCGCTCATCGTGGCTCTCGTGTGGTGGATCGCCGGCCGCGACTGGCGCTTCGGCGTGCCCGTCGTGGCGGCGATGGCCACCTACCTGCCCTGGTTCACCCAGACCGACCGGCCGTTGTTCTTCTTCTACGCCATCACGATCGTGCCGTTCACCTGCATCGGGCTGGCGATGGCGCTCGGCCTGGTCATCGGCCCTCCCGACGGCCCCGGACGCCGTCGCGGCGGCATCATCGCAGGCGTCGCGACAGCGCTGGTGGTGGCCAACTTCGCCTATGTCTACCCGATCCTCACCGACCAGCTGATCCCCTACTCCCATTGGCTGTCGCGCATGTGGCTGCGCAGCTGGATCTGAGCGGGTCCGCGTAGGCCAAATCGTGTCCAGACCGCGATGCAATCGTGACCTGGGCACCCGCTGGGCCCACCCGACCCGCCGGTAGCGTGGACGCGTCCACCCGCCCCCCCCTCGTCGACCGGAGGTGCCATGTCCGCGCGATGGCGCGTCGGCCTCGCCGCGCTGGTGGTGGCCGGGCTCGTGACGGGCGGGTGCACCACCCAGCCGGAACCCACCCCGACGCCGACACCGACCGTCACGTCGAACTCTCGGACCGACGTCAACGCCCAACCGCGCGACACCCTCACCCAGGGCGGCGTGGTGCGTCTGCGGCTCGCCCACCTGCCCACACAGTGGAACCCATGGCATCCGGACGCCGCCGGTGACGCCGACCTGGCGACCCTCTCCGGGCCGCTCAGCGCGCCCGCCTTCCTGCTGGACGCCGGTGGCCGAGCCACCGCCAACCCCGACGTGTTGACGGGCACAGAGGTGCGCCACGATGGCGCCACGCGCGTGACCCTGTTCCTCGATTCTCGGGCCACGTGGGGCGACGGCGCCCCGGTGACCGCCGCCGACTGGATCGCCACCTGGCGGGCGATGACCGGCCAGGTCGCAGGCGTCGCGCCGGTGCACGCCGACGGTTGGGCGGGGGTCGCCGAGGTGGCGGCGGGGGCGTCGGAGTGGGAGGTCGTCGTCACCTATCGCGGGGTCGAGCCCGACTGGGCCGAGCCGCTGGTCAACGGCCCGCTGCGGGCGGCGTCCGTGGTGGATGCCGCCGCCTTCAGCTGGTCGGCGTTCGACCCCGCCAACTACGCGGGCCCGTTCACGGTCGCCCATGCGGATGCCACGCAAGGGGTCGTCACGCTCGACCCCAACCCGGCCTGGTGGGGCGACGCGCCGCGCCTCGCCCACATCGTGTATCGGACGCTCACCGACGACGCCGCCCCGGCCGCCTTCCGCAACAACGAGCTCGACCTGCTGCCCGTGTCGACACGCGAGGTCTTGCAGAAAGTCAGGCCGACGACGGACGCCGGCGTTCGCCAGGCGCCCGGCGGATCGGGGCGGGTGCTGCGGCTCTCGCTCGACGGCTTCCTGGCGGACGCCGCCGTGCGCCGCGCGCTGCTGCTCGCGATCGACCGGGCCGGATTGTCCGCCACGGATCTCTCCGGGGTGACCGACGCCGTGTCCGTGTGGTCCGATCCGCTCGTGCTGCCCAGCCAGCCGGGCTACGTCGACCAGGCACGCGCCACCGGCCTCGAGCACGATGCCGCCGCCTCCCTCGCAGGGCTGGCGGAGGCGGGGTTCGTGCCGACGCCCGGCGGCGTCCTGATGCGGTCCGGGCAGCCGCTGGCCCTCACCTACCACCTCGCCGGGGACGACCCGGGCGCTCAGGCCACCTTCGCTGCGCTGGCGAGCGCCCTCGCGGAGGTGTCGATCCAGCTCGGCGAGACGAACGGCCCCGCCGACATCACCCCGGAGACGCAGACGGTGAGCGCCTTCCCGCTGGCGCACCTGCCGGTGGCGGCGGCGTCCGACCCCGGACTGAGCGACTACGTGACGCGCATCGACACCGAGACCGACATCGTCCGCCGCGCCGACCAGGCCAGCCAGCTCGCCCGGCTCCTGTGGCAGTCGGTGGACACCATTCCGCTGTACCAGACGCCCGAACTCGTGGCCGTCCGCACCGGTCTGGCCAACGTGGGCGCCGACGGCTACGCGACGACGACGTGGGAGGACGTGGGCTGGCAGGCCTGACTCCCACCCGCCGCTTGAGCTTGTCGTCGGCCGGTCGAGCCTGTCGAGACCGTGGACAGCCGCCGAACATGCCCGGCGCGGCAGGTACATTCTGCGCAGCCTGATCGGAAAGAGGTGGGGGCCCGATGGCCATCTGGAAGCTGCACGGCAACGGGACGCTGGAGCCGGGGGCGGTGGTGGCACCGGACGAGCGACTCGACTGGGGCCGGACCGTCGGTCTGGGCGCCCAGCACGTCGTGGCGATGTTCGGGGCGACGTTCGTGTTCCCCCTGCTCATGGGGCTCAACCCGCAGTTGGCCGTGATGATGTCCGGGGTCGCCACGCTGCTCTTCCTGCTCATCGTGCGCGGCCGCGTGCCGAGCTACCTGGGCAGTTCGGCGTCCTTCGTGGGCGTCGCGACCGCGATCTACGCGGCCGGCGGCAACCCCAGCCACGTGTCGGGCGCCATGTTCTGGGTGGGGCTCGCGCTCGCAGCGGTCGGCGTCCTCATCCACGTGGCCGGTTCGGGGCTCATCCACCGCTGGCTGCCGCCGGTGGTGACGGGCGCGGTCGTCATGCTCATCGGCTTCAACCTGGCACCCGTGGTGGCGGGCGTCTACTGGCCGCAGGACCAATGGGTCGCCCTCGTGACGATGCTCGTCGTCGTCGGCCTGAGCGTGGGCCTGCGCGGTTTCCTCGGCCGCATCGCGATCTTCCTGTCGCTCATCTTCGGCTACGTCCTCAGCTGGCTCCTCGACGTCGCGCTCGGCCCGATCACCGCGCAGGACGCCACGGGTGCGGTCACCACGCACCTGCGCGTGGACTGGTCGGGGGTGGTGAGCGCGCCGTGGTTCGGCCTGCCGCCGGTCTCCGACCTCGCCACCTGGCAGTTGGGCGCCGCGACCAACGTCGTGGGCTTCCACCTGCCGGGCTTCGACGTGCGCTTCGCCCTCATCGCGCTGCCCGTCGTCATCGCGCTCATCGCCGAGAACACCGGCCACGTGAAGGCGGTCGCCGAGATGACGGGCGCCGATCTCGACAAGGACATGGGCAAGGCCATCGGGGCCGACGGGGCGGCGTCCATGCTGGCGACGTTCGTGGGCGCCGGGCCCACGACCACCTACGCCGAGAACATCGGCGTCATGGCGGCGACCCGGGTGTACTCGACGGCGGCCTACGTGGTGGCAGCACTGGTGGCGATCCTGTTCGGGTTCAGCCCCAAGTTCGGCGCGATCATCTCGGCGACGCCGGGCGGGGTACTCGGCGGCATCACGGTGGTGCTCTACGGCATGATCGGCCTGCTCGGCGCGAAGATCTGGAAAGAGAACAAGGTCGACTTCGGCAACCCGCTGAACCTGGTTCCGGTCGCGGCCGGCATCATCATCGGCATCGGCGATGTGACCATGCGCTTCACCGAAGGCTTCGTGCTCGGCGGCATCGCGTTCGGCACGATCGTGACCGTCGCCGTCTACCACCTCGCCCACGCACTCGCCCCGGCGGAGCTGAAGGAGCGCCACGAGGGCGCCGTGCTCATCGTGGACCGGCCGGGCGCCTACGCCGAGGACGAC
>NZ_JARKOT010000015.1 GCF_029977985.1 Propioniciclava sp.
CGGCGACATGGACCAGTTGCCGAGCGAGTCCCTCGTCCGGGCGAGCGACACGACGATGATCGTCACGGACGGTGTCCTGCATCCCCAAACCCGGGAACTGGACCCGCGCATCTGGGCCCGGGGAAGCAGCGGCTTCGACAGGTTCCCGGTCGCCTTGGCCGACACCGCGTATCGCGATCTCGAACGGCTCGAGTACACGCACACCCCCGAGGCAGGGCCTTTGTCGAGCAACGTCTTCACGTTCGACGTCGTCGGCAAATACGACCCGTCGCTGATCGGTCGCACCAACAGCCTCGGCGAGGTGCCCCTGGACACCTATCGGGCGCCCGACGTGCGTGCCGCGGATGCGGCTACCGAGGAGGCGCTCGGCGACGAGGTGCTGCGTTCGGACCTGAATCCGGCGGGCTACCTGCAGAATCCGCCCGCCCTGTTGATCGCCCTGTCCGGTCTCGACTTCTTCACCCACGGGCGCTACACCGACATCAAGGACACACCGCCGTTGTCGAGCGTGCGGGTGCGGGTCGCGGACGTGACGGGCCCGGACGCCGCGAGCCGCGAGCGCATCCGGCTGGTGGCCGAACGCATCCAGGCGGCGACGGGGCTCGACGTCGACATCACGGTGGGCTCGTCGACGACCCGGCGCACCGTCGTGCTGCCGCCTTCGGCGCTCGGCGTGCCCGAGCTCAACCTCACCGAGGCGTGGACGGCCAAGGGCGTCGCCGTCGCCATCGTGGAGGCGTTCGACGTGAAGTCGATGGCGCTGTTCCTGCTCATCCTCGCCTCCTCCGCGCTCACCGTCGCGGTCGTGGCGCGGGCGTCCGTCGCGGCCCGGCGGCGGGAGTTGGGGGGTGCTGGCGGCGTCCGGCAGGCCGGGGCGGAGCATCACCGGGGCCCTCCTCACCGAGGCGGCGCTCATCGGCGGCGCCGCGGGGGTGCTCGGAGCGTTGGTGGCCTGGCCGCTCACGGGCGTGCTCGGCGTGGCGTTCGACCCGGTCCGGGCGGCGTTGGCCATCCCGGTCGCCGTGGTGCTCACCGTCCTGGCGAGCCTGGCGGCGGCCCTGTCGGCCGGCCGTCTCACCCCGGTCGCCGCGCTGGCGCCGGCCGTGCTCGGGGGGCGCCGCGCGTTGTTGCGGGTCGGTGGCCCGGTGCGCCTCGGCCTCGTCACGATCGGACGCCGCCCCGGCCGGTTGGCCGCCGGCGTGGCCGGGGTGGCGCTGGGCGTCGGCTCACTGTTCTTCCTGCTCGTGCTCAGCCAGCTGTTCCAGGGCGCCGTGGTCGGCACGCTTCTGGGCGATGCGATCGCCGTGCAGGTGCGGACGCCCGACCTCGTCGCCGGCGTGCTGCTCGCGGTGCTGGGCCTGATCGCGGTGGGTGTGATCCTGTTCCTCGGCCTCACCGAGGACGCCCCCAGTTACGCCTCCCTCACCGCGTCCGGGTGGCGACCGGGCATGCTCGCCGCGGCTGTCGTCACCCAGGCGCTCGTGATCGCCGTGCTGGGCGGGCTGGTGGGCATCGCCGTGGCGCTCGTGCCCATCGGGGTCCGCACCGGTGGGCTGCCCGCCGACTGGTGGGGGCTGGCTCTGGCGATCCTCGCAGGCACGTGCGGGGCAGGCGTCCTCGTGGCGCTTCTGCCCGCGCTCGGCCTCCAGCGCCTGCCCGTGGCCCAGCTGTTGTCGGGGGAGTGAGGCGCGCTCAGGGCAGGCGGGCGGCGACGATGACGCCGTCGCGCACCTCGGCCACGAGGCGCTGGCCGACGCGCAGGGAGCGCAGGGTGGCGTCCACCGCGCCGGCGGGCAGGACCAACGCCCGCCCGTGGTCGTCCACCACCCGCCAGCCGTCCGCCACCGGCGGGCCGACGGTGATGCCGCGCCGCTCGGCGCCGGGCGCAGTTGGTGTTCCTTCCACGAGCCGTGAGCCTAACGTCAGCGGGGCTCGCTAACCTGAGAGGGCACTTCGTCCGGAAGGGAACCCACATGCCCGAGGCCACGCGCACGCGCGTCGCAATCATCTTCGGGGGCGTCAGCTCCGAGCACGACGTCTCCTGCCTGACCGCCGGTGGGGTCACCCGGGCGATCGACGCGGACCGCTTCGGGGTCGTGGGCATCGGTATCACGCCGAGCGGCCGGTGGGTCCAGGTGTCGACCGACGACATGGCGGCCATGGAGGTTGCCGGCGGTGTTCTGCCGCGGCTCGACGAGAGCCGCCCGACGGCGCTGCTCGTGCCGACGGAGCACGGCGGGCGTGTCGCCACGCTCGACGGCGACCGGCTCGTTGATGCCCGGGACTTCGATGTGGTCTTCGCGCTGTTGCACGGACCCTTCGGTGAGGACGGCACCATCCAGGGTCTGTTCGAGATGCACGGGCTGCGCTACGTCGGGTCGGGTGTGGCGGCGTCCGCGAACGGCATGGACAAGGACCTCATGAAGGCTGCCCTCCAGTCCGCCGGGCTGCCCGTCTGCCCGTGGGTGAAGATCACGCAGCAGACGTGGGCCGAGGACGCCGATCGCCTCCAGCGCCGCATCGAGGACTCGCTCGCGTTCCCCGTCTACGTGAAGCCCGCCCGCGGCGGCTCGAGTGTGGGCATCTCACGGGCGGCGACGCCCGCCGACGTGGCTCCGGCTGTCGAGGAGGCCCTGCGCTGGGATCCGAAGGTGATCGTCGAGGAGGGCTTCGTCGGCGCGCGCGAGATCGAGCTCGCGGTGCTCGACCGTCTCGACGGCCCCCCGCGGGTGTCGCTTCCCGGCGAGATCCGCATGCACACCGAGGATGCCTTCTACGACTACGAGGCGAAGTACACCCCCGACGGCCAGGTCGACCTCGACATTCCGGCCCACGTGTCCGACACGCTGCTGGCGCGCGTCCAGAAGATCGCCGCGCGCACGTTCCGCGCGTTGGGTTCGGAGGGTCTCGCCCGGGTGGATCTGTTCGTGACGCCCGACGAAGAGGTCTTCGTCAACGAGCTCAACACGATGCCCGGCTTCACCTACCTGTCGATGTACCCGAAGCTGTGGGAGGCGTCCGGCCTGTCCTACCCCGACCTCATCGCCGAGCTGATCGAGTTGGCCGTCCACCGGCCGACCGGGCTGCGCTGATGGCGGCTCGCACGGTCGCAGACCTCGGGGAGTTCGGCCTGATCAGCGTGATCACGGCCGGCTTGCGGGGGTCGGACGCCGTCGGCGTGGGCCCCGGCGACGACGCCGCCGTGTTCACCCCGTCCGGAGACGTGGCGGTGAGCACGGACGCGATGGTGGAGGACGTCCACTTCAAGCGGGTCTGGTCGGGTCCCCACGATGTCGGACGCCGCGCCGCCGGTTCGGCGCTGGCCGACCTTGAGGCCCTGGGCGCTCGCCCGGTGGGCGTCGTGGTCGCGCTCACCTGCCCGGCCGACACCCCTGCCGACTGGGCGACCGAGTTCGCCCGGGGCGTCGAGGAGGAGTGCGGACTCGCCGGGGCGGTGCTCCTGGGCGGCGACATCACCCGGGGGGACAAGATCGTGGTGGCCGTCACCGTTCTCGGCGATCTCCAGGGCCGGACGCCGCTGCTCCGCTCGGGTGCGCGCCCGGGCGACGTGGTGGCCGCCGTGGGCCGCTTCGGGATGGCTGCGGCGGGGCTGGCCGTGTTGGCGCGGGGCTTCCGGTCGCCCGGCGCCGTCGTGCGGGCGCAGCGGGTGCCCGAGGTGCCGTACGGCCAAGGAATCGTGGCGCACGACGCGGGGGCGACGAGCCTCATCGACTGCTCCGACGGACCCCTTGCCGACCTCGGACACGTCGCGGCGGCGTCCGGTGTGCGGATCGACCTCGACAGCGCGGCCTTCGACGTCAACGAGGCCCAGAAGACCGTCGCCGCGGCGATCGGTGGGGGAGACCCGCTCACCTACATCCTCACCGGCGGCGAGGACCACGCCCTCCTCGGCACCTTCCCGCCCGGTACCGTGCCCCCGGGGTGGACCGTCATCGGCCGCGTCCTCCCGTCGGTCGAGCCTGAGTTGGTCGAGCCTGTCGAGACCCTGGTCACCGTCGACGGCGCCCCGTGGGCGGGTTCGGACGCGCCGGGGTGGCGTCACTTCTGACGACGGGGAGCGTTTGCGCCATCGGGATGCCCCGAAGATGTGGCAACTTCGCGGCCTGCTCATCCGTAGTGCATGTGACAATCCTGTGCAGGAGGTCACCCGCTCCCTCCGGTCCGGGTTCCAAGGAAGGAATCTGAGATGATCATCCGCCGTTCCGTCACCGTCTTGACCGGTCTCTCCCTCGCCGCGCTGACCCTGGCCGCCTGCGCCCAGTTGCCCAGCGCCACTACGTCCCCGTCCGGGACGACCCCCGCCACCACGCCGGCCTCCACGAGCCCGGCCTCCACCACCCCCACCACGTCCAGCCCCACCACGGCGGCATCCTCGCCCGGCATGACGCCGAGCGATGAGGCCAGCGTTCCGGGGCACCCGGAGTTCACCACGGTGCCAGCCGAGGACTTCCAGGCCGTCGAACTGGCCGGAGTCGGCGGCTGGGTGGCGCAGAATTCCGCCGGCACGGTGGCCTGTGGGGTGTTCTCCGCGCCGACCGGCACGGTGGCCGCCGGCTGCCAGTCGAAGTTCGAGGTGCCCCAGATGCTCGACTGCGGCAAGGATCCCGACTTCATGGCCCCGTTCATCACGTTCGACACCGCCGGCCAGGTCGTGTCCACGTGCGGCACCGAGGGTGTCTTCTGGCTGCCGAACACGAAGACCCTCGAGGACGGCCAGATGTTCGCCGCCAACGGCTACACGATCTTCGCCGAGGACGACGGCCTCGGCATGGTGCTCAACAGCAAGACGGTCGTGTTCCACCTCAACGAGTCCGAGGGCATCACTTACCCCGAGGCGTGACGCCCACCCCCAGGGCCCCGGCGTGGTCGCTCGACCGCGTCGGGAGCCCTTGTTAGGCTCCCGTCCATGGCGACCCGCGCGTCTTCCCCCACGCGGAGCCGATCGAACGCGTCTGGTTCGACGTCTTCTCGTGGCCGAAGCAACTCCAAGTCCAAGCGCACCCCGGCGAAGAAGTCCGGCGGTGGTGGTTTCGCTGCGTTCTTGGCGGCCGTCGGCCGCGGAGTCCGAGCCGTGTGGATGGGCCTCGCCCACCTGCTCGGCACGATGGTCCGCAGCCTCGGCTCCGGCGTGCGCTCGCTGGATCCCGAGCGGCGCCGCGACGGAACGGGCCTCGCGCTCGTCGCCCTCGGCGTCGTGATCGCGGCCGCCTTCTGGTTCATGCTGCCGGGCGCCTTCGGGGACGCCGTCCGCGTCGGTGTCGCCACCATCGTCGGCGCGGCGTCCGTCGTCGTGCCGCTCGCATGCTTCGCCCTCGCCTTCCGGACGCTGCGCGACCCCGAGGCCAACGGCCCGGCCGGACGCCAGCCCGTCGGCTGGTTGACCCTCGCCCTCGGCGTCCTCGGGCTCGTCTCCATCGCCAAGGACATCCCGTCGCCGACCGAGCCCGAGCGTCTGCAGGCCGCCGGCGGCGTGCTCGGTTTCATCTCCAGTTCGTTCCTGGCCGATCTGCTCACGGTGTGGGTGGCGATGCCGCTGCTCGTCCTCGTCAGCGTGTTCGGTCTGCTCGTGATCACCGGCATTCCGCTGCGCGAGTTCCCGGAGCGACTGGCCGCCCTCCGCGCACGGCTCCCGCAGCGTCCCGAACGGTCCGAACTCACCTACGGCGTGGACGAGGCCTACGACACCCCGCTGCTCGAAGAGCCCGACGAGGCCTACGACGTCGAGGACGCCGACGTGGTCCCCGGCGAAGTGGTGCCGGACGAGCCCAGGGCGCCGGTCACAGCAGGCAAGGCGCCGGGCGCGGTCACGGTCGACGAGCCGAAGGATCTCCAGCCGCCCGAACACTCCAACGAGCCGCTGCGCGCGGAGCAGTTGGTCCTCACGGGCGACGTCCAGTACGTCCTGCCGGAACCCGGCGTGCTCAAGGCGGGGACGGCACCCAAGGCGCGCACGGCGGCGTCCGATGCCATCGTGAGCAGCCTCGCGGAGGTGTTCGAGCAGTTCGGCATCGACGCGAAGGTGACCGGTTACACGCGCGGCCCGACGGTGACTCGCTACGAGGTCGAGTTGGGCACGGGGGTGAAGGTCGAGAAGGTGACGGCGCTGGGCCGCAACATCGCGTACGCGGTGGCGTCGGCGGACGTCCGCATCCTCAGCCCCATCCCGGGCAAGTCCGCGATCGGCGTCGAGATCCCGAACGCCGACAAGGAGATCGTGAGCCTCGGCGACGTGCTGCGCTCGAACCGGGCGCGCAACGACCACCACCCGATGACCGTGGGCCTCGGCAAGGATGTCGAGGGCGGCTACGTGCTCGCCAACATGGCGAAGATGCCCCACCTGCTCGTGGCCGGTGCGACCGGTTCGGGCAAGTCGAGCTTCGTGAACTCGATGATCACGAGCCTGCTCATGCGGTCGACGCCCGACGAGGTGCGCATGCTCCTCGTCGATCCGAAGCGCGTCGAGCTGACGCACTACGAGGGCATCCCGCACCTGGTCACGCCGATCATCACGAATCCGAAGAAGGCCGCCGAGGCGCTGCAGTGGGTGTGCCGCGAGATGGACGCCCGCTACGACGACCTCGCCGCCTTCGGGTTCCGCCACATCGACGACTTCAACAAGGCGGTCCGGTCCGGGGCGCTCAAGGTGCCGCCGGGCTCCGAGCGGGTGCTCGCCCCCTACCCGTACCTGCTCGTGATCGTCGACGAGCTGGCCGACCTCATGATGGTCGCCCCGCGCGACGTCGAGGACTCGATCGTCCGCATCACGCAGCTCGCCCGCGCGGCGGGCATCCACCTGGTGCTGGCCACGCAGCGGCCGTCCACCGACGTGGTCACCGGCCTGATCAAGGCCAACGTCCCGAGCCGGCTGGCGTTCGCCACGTCGTCGATGACCGACAGCCGCGTCATCCTCGACCAGCCGGGCGCCGAGAAGCTCGTCGGCCAGGGCGACGGTTTGTTCCTGCCGATGGGAGCCTCCAAGCCGGTCCGCGTGCAGGGCGCGTGGGTGACCGAGGCGGAGATCCGCCAGGTCGTGAAGCACGTCACCGAGCAGCTCGCCCCGCAGTACCGCGAGGACGTCGCGGCACCCCAGGAGTCGACGAAGGTCGCCGAGGACATCGGCGACGACCTCGAGCTCGTCCTCGAAGCGGCGCAACTCGTGGTCAACCTGCAGCTGGGGTCGACGTCGATGCTGCAGCGCAAGCTGCGCGTGGGCTTCGCCAAGGCCGGACGCCTCATGGACATCCTCGAGACCCGCGGCATCGTGGGCCCCTCGGAGGGCTCCAAGCCGCGCGAGGTCCTCGTGAAGCCGGATGACCTCGACGAGGTCCTCGCGAACCTCGCCGAGGGCTGAGTTCGCCCCGGCCGGAGGCGCTGGGCGGGAGATGCCGTTTCGGCATGTCACGCTCAAGGGGGTGTTCTTGCCGTGACACTTCCGGACGCCTCCTCTGCCCGGCCTGGCGCGCCACGGCGCGGACCGGCGCGGGTCATGGGTGAGGGACGCCTCGGCTAGCCTTGGCGGGTGACCCAGACCCGCGTCCACATCGTCTCCCTCGGCTGCGCACGCAACGAGGTCGACTCCGACGAGTTGGCCGGACGCCTCGAGGCCGGCGGGTTCGCCCTCGTCGAGGAGCCGGCGGACGCCGAGGCGATCGTCGTGAACACGTGCGGCTTCATCGAGTCAGCGAAGAAGGACTCCATTGACACGGTGCTCGCCGCCGCCGACCTCAAGGGATCGGGGCCCACCCAACGCGTGGTGGCTGTCGGCTGCCTCGCCGAGCGCTACGGCCGCGAGCTCGCCGAGGCCCTCCCCGAGGCGGACGCGGTGCTCGGGTTCGACTCCTACGCCGACATCGACCAGCGGCTCCGCCTCATCATGGCCGGCGCCCACGTCGAGGCGCACACGCCCACCGACCGCCGCCGGCTGCTGCCGCTCGCACCGGCAGCGCGGCGAGCGGCGGCGTCCGACATCTCCGTGCCGGGCCTCGGCGGCCCGCGCCCGGTGCGCCGCCGGCTGCACGGCGGGCCGTCGGCGCCGGTGAAGATCGCCTCGGGCTGTGACCGGCGCTGCGCGTTCTGCGCCATCCCGAGCTTCCGGGGCTCGTTCCTCAGCCGGCCGGTCGAGGACGTGGTGGCCGAGGTGCGCGCGCTGGTTGAGACCGGCGTGAAGGAGGCGTTCCTCGTGAGCGAGAACACCTCCTCCTACGGCAAGGACCTGGGCGAGTTGGCCGCGCTCGAGCGCCTGCTGCGCGAGCTCGACCGGGTCGACGGCCTCGTGTGGATCCGCGTGAGTTACCTGCAGCCGGCCGAGATCCGCCCCGGCCTGGTGGAGACCATGTGCTCGCTCGACAAGGTCGTTCCCTACTTCGACCTGTCGTTCCAGCACGCCGCGCCGGCGGTCCTGCGGCGCATGCGCCGCTTCGGCGACCCCGACTCGTTCCTCGCCCTGCTCGACCGCATCCGGCATCTCAGGCCGGAGGCGGGCGTCCGGAGCAACGTGATCGTCGGCTTCCCCGGCGAGACGGACGCCGACGTGGACGTCCTCGTCGACTTCGTCGAGGCGGCCCGGCTGGACGCCCTCGGCGTCTTCGCCTACTCCGACGAGGAGGGCACCGAGGCGGCAGGCCTCGCCGGTCACGTGGACACCGACGCGATCGCCGCCCGCTTCGAGCGGGTCAACGACCTCGCCGTCGAGCTCGTCGACGCCTGCGCCGCCGAGCGCGTGGGGGAGCGGGTGCAGATCCTCGTCGAGGCCCACGAGGGTGGGGACGCAGTCGGTCGCTCCGCCCACCAGGGGCCGGAGGTGGACGGGTCGACGTACCTGCAGGACGCCGCCGCGCGTCTGTCGGTGGGCGATCTCGTGTGGGGTAGGGTCGTCGCGTCGGACGGTGTCGACCTCGTCGCTGTGGAGGAGGGTGCGTTGTGACCACGGGCGCCGGGGCCGCCAAGCCCAGCAATTGGAACGTGCCAAACATCCTCACGGGCCTGCGGCTCGTGATGGTGCCCCTGTTCGGCTGGGTGTTGCTCGCGTTCCCCACCGACCCGGTGATGCGGTGGCTCTCGACGGCGATCTTCGTCATCGCGATCGCGACCGACGCGGTGGACGGCAAGATCGCCCGCAAGTACAACCTCGTCACCGACTTCGGCAAGCTGTGGGACCCGATCGCCGACAAGGCCATCACCGGCATGGCGTTCATCGGGCTCAGCATCCTGGGCGAACTGCCGTGGTGGATCACCCTCATCATCCTCGTGCGCGAGTGGGGCATCACGGCCCTGCGGTGGGCGATCATCAAGTACGGCGTGATGGCCGCCAACCGGGGCGGCAAGTTGAAGACGGTCATGCAGTCCGTGGCGATCATCATGTTCCTCCCCGGGCTGGCGTTCCTGCCCGTGTGGTGGGGCTGGATCGCGTGGGCAGCGATGATCGTGGCGTTCGTGCTGACCGTCGTGACCGGGCTCGACTACCTGCGTGAGGCCGCGAAGCTGCGGGCCCGCTACTTGGCCGAACACCCGGGGGAGGACCGATGAGCGACCTCGCTGAACGGGTCATCACCGTGATGACCGAACGGACCCTGAGCCTCGCCACCGCCGAGTCCCTCACCGGGGGCCTCATCGGGGCCACGCTGACGGGCGTGCCGGGGGCGTCCCGGACCTATCTGGGTGGCACCATCGCCTACGCCAGCCGCCTGAAGACCGACCTGCTGGGCGTGTCGGACGAGCTGATCGACCGCGTGAGCGTCATCAGCGAGGAGGTCGCCCTCGCCATGGCGGTCGGCCTGCAGGAACGCACGGACGCCGACTGGGTGGTCGCCGTGACGGGCGTGGCGGGGCCGACGCCGCAGGACGGGCACGAGGCGGGCGAGGTGTACGTGTGCGTCCGCGGGCCGGTGATCCCGTCGCTGGAGCCGGTCACGCGCGTGGAGCGCTACCAGTTCGAGGGTGACCGGGCGGCGATTCGCACGCAGACAGTCGACGCCGCGCTCAAACTGCTCCTCGGCGCCCTCGCCCCCGTGTAGGGTCGGGAACAACATCGGGCCGGCGGGCGTTGGGGCATGCGCTGGCATCCGGAATCGAGAGGGGGGGCCGTGGCTGTGCTCATGCGCGAGATGCTGGGCGAGACGCTGCGCGAGCTGCGCATGTCGTCGGCGAAGACCCTCCGCGAGGTCTCCGGTGAGGCCCGGGTGTCGTTGGGTTACCTGAGCGAGGTCGAGCGCGGCCAGAAGGAGGCGTCCAGCGAACTGCTGAACGCCATCTGCGGCGCGCTCGACGTGCCGCTGGCCGACGTGCTGCGTCTCGTCAGCGACCGCGTCGAGGCCCACGCCACCGTCACCCCGCTGCCGTTGCGGACGCCGCAGGCTGCGGCCTGAACGCGTGCGCGAAACCGAACTCTGGCGCCGTCTCGAGGCGCACCTGGGGCGCGCGTACGCCCGCCAGTGGGCCGAACACACCGCCTTGCCCGACCTCGGTGGGCGCACCGTCGTGGAGGGTCTTGCCGCCGGGCTCGGTGCACAGTCGGTCTGGCGCGCGGCGTGGGCCTTCCTGGACCTGCCGGCCTCCGAGCGCTGAGTGCCCGGACCCTTTCACGAGGTGACCGGTTCGCGACACGCGGGCGTGTCGGTTGGGCTTCGAACACGTGTTCGGTACTGTGGGTCACGTCCACACGGACAGGGTCGCGAATCCAGACCGGCGTCAACACGATGACGGATTGTCGGAGCCGATGCCTAATGTGAACGGTGACACGGGAGCTGGCTCCCACGAGGTCCACGCGGTGGGCGGAACGAAGGAGACGACGATGGCGGTTGCGGATCGCGAGAAGGCCCTCGAGGCGGCGCTGGCGCAGATCGAGAAGGCGCACGGCAAGGGTTCGGTGATGCGGCTGGGCGAGGAGACCCGGCAGCCGATCGAGGTGATTCCCACGGGGTCGATCACGCTCGACGTGGCGCTCGGCATCGGCGGCCTGCCGCGTGGCCGCGTGGTGGAGATCTACGGTCCGGAATCCTCGGGGAAGACCACGGTGGCCCTGCACGCCATCGCCAACGCCCAGGCGGCGGGCGGCATCTGCGCGTTCATCGACGCCGAGCACGCGCTCGATCCCGAGTACGCGGCCAAGCTGGGGGTCGACACGGACGCCCTCCTCGTCAGCCAGCCCGACAACGGCGAGCAGGCGCTCGAGATCGCCGACATGCTGGTGCGTTCCGGCGCCCTGGCCCTGATCGTCATCGACTCGGTGGCCGCGCTCACCCCGCGCGCCGAGATCGAGGGTGAGATGGGCGACAGCCACGTGGGTCTGCAGGCCCGCCTCATGAGTCAGGCGCTCCGCAAGATGACAGGCGCGCTCTCCGGTGCGGGCACCACGGCCATCTTCATCAACCAGCTGCGCGAGAAGATCGGCGTGATGTTCGGCTCGCCCGAGACCACCACCGGTGGCCGCGCGCTCAAGTTCTACAGCTCGGTCCGGCTCGACGTGCGCCGCATCGAGACGCTCAAGGACGGCACCGAGATGGTCGGCAACCGCACGCGCGTCAAGGTCGTGAAGAACAAGGTGGCGCCGCCGTTCAAGCAGGCCGAGTTCGACATCCTTTACGGTCACGGCATCAGCCGTGAGGGCAGCCTGATCGATCTGGGCGTCGACGAAGGCATCATCCGCAAGGCGGGCGCCTGGTTCACCTACGAGGGCGATCAGCTCGGCCAGGGCAAGGAGAACGCCCGAAACTACCTCAAGCGCAACCCCGAGGTGGCCAACGAGATCGAACAGCGCATCAAGACCAAGCTCGGCATCGGCGTGAAGGCCGACGGCGCGGCGGCCGATCCCACCGAGGTGCCTGAGGGCATCGATCCGGTCACCGGCGAGGTGGTCTTCTGACGCCCACGGTGTCCGGGCGCCGCCGGGCCGGCCGCGAGGAGCCGGAAGGCCTGCTCGACGACCAGCCCGAGGCCGACCAGGAGTCCGTGGCGCGCGAGATCGCGCTGCGCCTTCTGGAGGTCAGGGCCCGGTCGCGGGCGGAACTGGCGCAGGCCATGGCCCGCAAGGGCGTGCCAGGGGAGGTGGCCGAGGGCGTCCTCGACCGCTTCACCGAGGTAGGGCTCATCGACGACGCCCAGTTCGCGAGCCTGTGGGTGGAGGGGCAGCAGCGCCGCATGAAGTCGACGCGGGCCCTCAAGCAGGAGTTGCGCGCGAAAGGCGTCGACACCGAGGTGATCGACGAGGCGCTGGCCGGCACCGACGACGACTCCGATCATGCGGCCGCGCTCGCGCTGGCGCAGAAGAAGGTGCGCTCCATGGGCAACCTCGAGCCGCACGTCCGCTACCGCCGCCTCGCCGGCGCTCTGGCTCGGCGCGGGTTCTCACCCGGCCTGTGTCATCGCGTGGTGAGCGAGGTTGTCGAGGGGATCGACGATACCCGGGAATCCGGCGTCGTCAGCCCTGGGTGACGTCCTCAGCGATCTCGGCGGAGTCCTTGTGGGACAGGTCGTGCTCACCCGCATCGGGCACGGGATCGACGGCGTCATCCGGCTCGGCCGTGGGCTCGGTGCCGCCCTGCCCGTGGAGGGGACGCCGCCCGGTGAGGTCGTCGATCTCGGCGGGGTGGTGCAGCGAGGGGTCCTCGGCGGCCTGTTCCATGGTGGGTTCGGCGCGCTGGTCGAAGTGCGCGGCGCCCGGGAGGTCGGTCATGGTGGTCTCCTGTCGGTTGGCCTCCACCCTCGCGGGGCCAGGCGCTTCTCGCAAGGGCTTTCGTCGCGATGTCGCTCCCGCTCGTGCGGCCGGTAGACTCGCCCGTCGACATGACTACGCACGCCACGCCTCGCACGTACGAGGTCATCACCTACGGGTGTCAGATGAACGTCCACGACTCCGAGCGCATCTCGGGGCTGCTCGAGGATGCGGGCTATGTGCGCGCGCCTGAGGCGTCCCGCGGCGACATCGTGGTCTTCAACACGTGCGCCGTGCGTGAGAACGCCGACAACCGTCTCTACGGCAATCTCGGCCACCTGCGGCCCGAGAAGGTGGCGAACCCGGCGATGCAGATCGCCGTGGGGGGGTGCATGGCGCAGAAGGACCGCGAGACGGTCGTCGCCCGCGCCCCGTGGGTCGATGTGGTCTTCGGCACCCACAACATCGGCTCCCTGCCGGTGCTGCTCGAGCGCGCCCGCATCGAGCAGGCATCCCAGGTCGAGATCGAAGAGGCGCTGACCCGGTTCCCGTCCACGCTGCCCACACGCCGCGAATCGCCGTACGCCGCCTGGGTCAGCATCTCGGTCGGCTGCAACAACACGTGCACGTTCTGCATCGTGCCGCAGTTGCGCGGCAAGGAGGCCGACCGGCGTCCGGGCGACATCCTCGCCGAGGTGCGGGCGCTCGTCGCCGACGGCGTCCAGGAGATCACCCTGCTCGGCCAGAACGTCAACAGCTACGGCGTCGAGTTCGGCGACCGGTTCGCCTTCGGCAAGCTCCTGCGTGCGTGCGGTGAGGTGGACGGGCTCGAGCGCGTCCGGTTCACCTCGCCCCACCCGGCGGCGTTCACCGACGACGTCATCGCCGCCATGGCCGAGACGCCGAACGTGATGCCCAGCCTGCACATGCCGTTGCAGTCCGGGTCGGACGCCGTCCTGCGGGCCATGCGCCGCTCCTACCGCAGCGAGCGGTTCCTCGGCATCCTCGACCGGGTGCGCGCCGCCATGCCGGAGGCCGCCATCACCACCGACATCATCGTCGGCTTCCCCGGAGAGACCGATGCCGACTTCGAGGACACCTTGAGCGTCGTGCGCGCCAGCCGGTTCGCCGCCGCGTTCACCTTCCAGTACTCGATCCGCGCCGGCACACCTGCGGCCACCATGCCGAACCAGGTGCCGAAGGAGGTCGTCCAGGAGCGGTACGAGCGCCTCGTCGAGCTCGTCGCCGACATCGCCTGGTCGGAGAACAGGCGCTTCGAGGGCCGGGCCGTCGAGGTCTTGTTCGCCGACGGGGAGGGCCGCAAGGACGCCGCGACGAACCGCCTGTCCGGACGCGCCCGCGACAACCGGCTTGTCCACGTGACCATTCCCGAAGGCATGGAGCGTCCGCGCCCCGGCGATCTGGCTGAGGTCGAGATCACCCACGCGGCGCCGCACCACCTGAACGCCGACGGCGCGGTGACCAACGTGCGGCGGACAGCCGGCGGGGACGCCTGGGCCCGCTGGCACGAGGCCGGTCCGGAGAACAAGCCGTCGGTGGGGCTGGGCATGCCGCGGCGGAACAGCACTCAGGGCCGCCCCGAAGGGCGACCCTGAGCGAGATGGATCTGCGTCTTGGACGGAATCAAGCAGCGCCTGGATCCGTGGGCTCGGCGGGCGCCTCGTTCGGCGCACCGACCTGGTCCTTCAGGAACTCCTGAGCCTGGTCAACCTGCCCGGCGTACTGGCCACCGGTCTTGCTGTCGACGAAGTCTCCAGCCTGGTCGACTCCAGCCTCCACCTTCGCCTCGTTGGCGTCGGCGGCGCCCTTGATGTCGTCGAAGATGCCCATGAGGCCTCCTTTCTCCCGTCCGGTGCCGGCCCTGCTTGTTCCCGGCATGAAACACCGTACGCGTGCTCTGCGGAATCCGGAAGCCCCCTGAGACACAATGGACCGGTGCCCGCCACGCCACCGTCGCTGCCCGTCGTCGCCCTCAACGGGCCCACGGCGAGCGGTAAATCGAGCCTCGCCGTCGACGTCGCCCTCCTCCTGGCCGCCGCGGGGCAGCCGGCGGAGATCGTCAACGCCGATTCGATGCTGGTCTACCGCGGCATGGACGTCGGCACGGCCAAGCCCAGCGCGGACGAACGCCGCGGCGTCCCGCACCACCTCGTCGACATCCTCGCCGTGACGCAGACGGCGACCGTTGCCGACTTCCAGGCCAGGGCACGCGCGGCGATCGACGAGTGTCGCGGCCGAGGCGTCGTTCCGATCGTCGTCGGCGGATCGGCGCTCTACATGCGGGCCATCCTCGACGTCTTCGAGTTCCCCGGCACGGACGCCGACGTGCGGGCTCGCTGGGAGGCGCGGCTGGCCGAGGTCGGGCCGGAGGCGCTCCATGCGGAGTTGGCCCGCCGCAGCCCGGCGGCCGCAGAGATCCACCCCGGCAACGGGCGGCGCACCGTCCGCGCGCTGGAGGTGCTCGAGCTCACGGGGGACCACCAGCCCCATCTGCCCGCGTGGACGTACGCGGTCGACGGCGTCCAGTCCTGGGGGCTCGAACTGCCGCGCGACGTCATGGACGCCCGCATCGCCGAGCGCGTCGACGCCATGTGGGCGGGCAGCCTCGTGGACGAGGTGCGTGGCCTCATCGGGCAGGGCTTGCGGGAAGGCCGCACGGCCGCGCGCGCCATCGGCTACGCACAGGTGCTCGCCTACCTCGACGGGCAGTGCACCGCCGGCGAGGCCCGGGAGGAGATCGTCCGGCGCACCCGGCGCTTCGCCCGCAAGCAACTCGGCTGGTTCCGCCGCGACGGCCGCATCACGTGGCTCACCGCCGGCGACCCCCGCAACGCAGCGACCATCGCCGACGGCGTCCTTGCTGGCCGTGTGCAACCATGAACGGGTGCTTCACTTCGCCAAGGGCCACGGGACCCGCAACGATTTCGTGCTGCTCACCGACCCCGATGACGCCCTCGATCTGACGCCCCAGCTCGTCTCGTTCCTCTGCGATCGTCGCGGCGGGATCGGCGGCGATGGCGTCCTGCGCGTCGTGCGCGGGGCCCACGTCGAGGGCTGGGGTGGTGACCCGGAGGTCTGGTTCATGGACTACCGCAACGCCGACGGGTCGATCGCCGAGATGTGCGGCAACGGCGTGCGCGTCTTCGCGCGCCACCTCGTCGACGAGGGCCTCGTCGAACCGGAGACCCGGACCATCCCGATCGGCACCCGCGCCGGGCTGCGCGAGGCCGAACTGCTCGACGACGGCCGCGTCCGGGTCTGGATGGGCCGGCCCGAGTTGACCGCCGGCACGCACCCGACGGTCGCGATGGATGAGACCGACTGGGCGGCATACCAGGTGAACGTCGGCAACCCGCACGCCGTCATCCCGCTCGGACAGGAGCACGACCTGCTGGCCCTCGACCTCACCGGCTCGCCGTCGGTCGATCCGGTCGATTACCCCGACGGGGTCAACGTCGAGTTCGTCGAGCAGGTGAGCGAGCGGCACGTGCGCATGCGCGTGTGGGAACGCGGGGTCGGTGAGACCGAGTCGTGCGGCACCGGGACCGTCGCGGTGGCGGTCGCGATGGCCGAACACGAGGGCGTCGCCACCGAGCCCACCACCTGGACCATCGACGTGCCCGGCGGCACGGTCGAGGTGGAACTGCGCGACGGCCAGGCGTGGCTCACCGGCCCGGCGGTGATCGTGGCCCGGGGCGATGTGGCGGTGCCCGAACCCCGCTGACGAGGGGCGCTGGGGCCCGACCACTATGCTGGACGGGTACGCCACGATCTGTGGCCAGCAGGAGGATGAGTGACCAACGACGCGATCGACCCCGAAGAGCTCGACTACGACGGGGATCAACTCGACCTCGCCGAACGCCTCTCCCTGCGCCGCGTGGCGGGCATGTCGACCCAGCTGGCCGACATCACCGAGGTCGAGTACCGCGAACTCCAACTGGAGCGCGTGGTGCTCGTGGGCGTGTGGACTTCCGGCACCCAGGCCGACAGCGACAACGCCATGGCCGAGCTGAAGCTCCTCGCCGAGACGGCGGGCTCGGAGGTGCTCGACGGTCTGGTCCAGCGCCGCAGCCACCCCGATCCGGCCACGTACATCGGCCGCGGTAAGGTGGACGAGGTGCGCGAGGTGGTGCTCGCCACGGGCGCCGACACGGTCATCTGTGACGGCGAACTCGAGCCCGCCCAGCTGCGCAACCTCGAGGACCGCATCGGCGTGAAGGTCATCGACCGCACCGGCCTGATCCTCGACATCTTCGCCACCCACGCCAAGTCGGTCGAGGGCAAGGCGCAGGTCGAACTCGCCCAGCTGCAGTACCTGCGCCAGCGTCTCCGCGGCTGGGGCGGCAACCTGTCCCGCCAGGCTGGTGGCCGTGCGGCGGCCGGCGCCGGCATCGGTGGCCGCGGCCCCGGCGAGACCAAGATCGAGACCGACCGGCGCCGCATCGGCAGCCGCATCGCCCAACTGCGCAAACGCCTGCGGGAACTGGACGCCGTCCGGGACACCAAGCGTGCCGAGCGGCGCCGCAACCAGATCCCGTCGGTGGCGATCGTCGGCTACACCAATGCGGGGAAGTCATCGCTGCTCAACCGGCTCACGGGTGCGGGCGTGCTCGTTGAGGACGCCCTGTTCGCGACGCTCGACCCGACCACCCGGCGCAGCCAGACCGCCGACGGTCGCGTCTTCACCCTCACCGACACGGTCGGGTTCGTCCGGCACCTGCCGCACGACCTCGTCGAGGCCTTCCGCTCGACGCTGGAGGAATCCACCGAGGCCGACCTGCTCCTCCACGTCGTCGACGCCTCCGACCCCGACCCGGCCGGCCAGATCGACGCCGTGCGCGCCGTCCTGAACGAGATCGGCGCCCACGACATCCCCGAGCAGATCGTCTTCAACAAGACCGACCTCGCCGACCCGGACGCCCTCGTGCCGCTGCGCACCCTCGCCCCGGACGCGCTGTTCGTCTCCGCACGCACCGGCGCGCACCTCGATGCGCTGTGCGCCCGCGTGGAGGAACGCCTGCCGCGGCCGGCCGTGGAGGTGCGCGTGCTCATCCCGTACGCCCGCCACGACCTGGTCGACCGCATCCACAGGGAGGGCGAGATCACGACCACCGAGCACACGGCCGACGGCACGGCCGTCGTGGCACGGGTGAACGACGACCTGGCCGGCGAACTGGCCCCCTTCGTGAGCCAGCGCGCCTGAATCCGGTGCCGGTGCGCCACTACGATGAAACCATGCGTTACAGCAGCCTCGTCCTGATCGGAAACGCCAAGGAAGGCACGATCGGCGCCTACAGCCTCGACGGCGACGCACTCGTCCACATCGTCGACTCCGCCGTCGGTGCCGGGTGCAGTACGTTCGCCGTGGATTCGGTCCGCGACCTCGTCTACTCTGCCACCAAGGAGCCGGAGCCGGCCATCGTCACCCTGCGGCTCGACCGCGAGACCGGTGCGCTGAGCGAGGTGTCCCGGGCGGTCGTCCCCCACAACCTCGCCTACCTCGCCCTCACCCGCGACGGCGCGCTGCTGCTCGCGGCGTCCTACCACGGCGGCTGGGGTGCCAGCTGGCCGGTCAGCGACGGGGTGCTCGGTGAGCGCAGCGCCCCGATCGAGCACGCGAACATCCACTGCGTGGCCGCGGACGCCGCCGGTCACTTCGCCTACTTCGTGTCCCTCGGCGACGATCTCGTCGCCCAGTGCCGCATCGAGGAGGACGGCTCCCTGACGCCGCTGGACGAACCCGCCGCCCACGTGGCCCCCGGCTCGGGCGCCCGGCACCTCATCCTTTCCGCCGACGAGCGTTCCGCCTACCTCATGACCGAGTTCACGGGCATGGCGATCCGCTTCGACCGCAATCCGTTCACCGGCATGCTCGAGGTGGCCGAGTCGGTGAAGGCCTACGACACGACCCGCGGTCTCACCCACAGCGCGTTCGGCGCCGACCCTCAGGCGGGGCACCTCGTCTGGGGCGCCGACCTGCACCTCACGCACGACGGCCGCTACCTCGTGTGCTCCGAACGGACCGAGTCGACGCTCGCTGCGGTCGGCCTCGACGGGGACGGACGGCTGACCCAGGTGGTCGCAGTCACCGACACCGAGGCGCAGCCGCGCGGGTTCAGTGCCACGCCGGACGGCGCGCGGCTCGTCGTGGTCGGCGAGGGCTCCGGCCACGCCGCCCTGCACGCGATCGCTTACGACGGCACGTTCACCGTCCTCGATCGCGTCCCCACGGGCGCTGGCCCCAACTGGGTGCGCTTCGCCTGAGCGTCGTTGTCCACAGGCCCCCGGTGTCCTACGGACGCGGGGGCCTTGGCGTCCCCTAGTCTGGCCGGATGACCGCCCCGCACGCGACCACCGAGGCCATCCTCGCTGCGTCCGTGGCGCGCATCGGCGGAGCGACGCGCGAGGGTCAACACCGCATGGCCCGAGCCGTCGCGAGCGCCCTCGCCGACGGCGAGCACCTGCTCATCCAGGCGGGGACGGGCACGGGCAAGTCGCTCGGTTACCTCGCACCGGCGCTCGCACACCTGCACGCGCACCCCAGTGAGCGCATCGTCATCGCCACGGCCACGCTTGCCCTGCAGGCCCAGCTCGCCCACGCCGACATCCCGGCGGCCGTGGCGTCCGCGGAGCAGGTGACGGGGGAGCGCATCACGCACGCCGTCCTCAAGGGTCGCACCAACTACGCGTGCCTCCACCGTGTCATCGAGGGCGTGGGGGAGGAGGCGCAGGCCAGCCTGCTCAGCGGCGCGGAGACGGCCGACAGCCTGCGGGCGGCCCCGCGCGCCGACGCCGCGTCCGTCCTCGGCGCGGAGGTGCTTGCCCTGCGCGAGTGGGCGCGCGATCAACTGGACGTCGAGGGTGCCGGCGACCGCGACGACGCCCCCAGCCACACGGCGGCCGCGTGGGCCCAGGTGTCGGTGCCGGTGCGCGAATGCCTGGGCGCGGCCAACTGCCCGTTCGGCGACGTCTGTTTCGTCGAGAAGTCGCGGGAGGTCGCGCGCGGCAGCCAGCTCGTCGTCACCAACCACGCCCTGCTCGCCATCGACGCCATGCACGGCCACACGGCCCTGCCCGAGCACGACCGCCTCATCATCGACGAGGCGCACGAGCTGGTCGCCCGGGTGACCGGGGCGGCCTCGCACGAGCTCAGCCCCCAGCAGGTCGAGCGGGTTGCGCGTCGGTGCCTCGCCCACCTCGATGACGACCTCGCCGTCGAGTTCCTCGACCTCGCCGACCAGTTGCAGGGCGCCCTCGACGCCGCCGAGCCCGAGCGCATCACCGACCCGGACGCCTCCGTGTTCGCCGTCCTTGCACGCCTGCGCGAGGTGAGCCGCAGCGTCGCCGGCACCCTCGCCAAGGCAGAAGACCCCGACGTGAAGCAGGCGGGCGCGGCGGCCAAGGAGATCCTCGACGTGGCCGAGGCGATGGCTGCGCTGCGGCCGACCGACGTGCTGTGGGTCAGCGAGCGCGAGCGGGCCGGGCGGTGGCTCGTGGTCGCGCCCCTCGATGTGGCCCCGCTGCTCCGCGACCGGGTCCTCACCGGCACCCCCACCGTCCTCACGTCGGCGACGCTCAAGCTGGGCGGCGAGTTCGAGGGCGTCGCCCGCACGGTGGGCCTGTGGGCCACCGAACGGGTGCCCGATGGCGGCGAGGCGCCCGACGAGCCGACCGGCCTGCCCTGGCGCGCCCTCGATGTGGGCTCGCCCTTCGACTACGCCCGTCAAGGAATCTGCTACATCGCCCGGCATCTGCCCAACCCGTCGCGCGACGGGATCGGCCCCGAAGCCCTCGCCGAGATCGCCGAGCTCGTGTGGGCGGCCGGCGGCCGGACGCTCGGCCTGTTCGCCTCCCAGCGCAACGCCGAGGCGGCCGCCCGCCACTGCCGCGCCGAGCTGCCGAAGCAGACGATCCTCTGCCAGGGAGACGCGCAGCTCTCCGAGCTGACGCGGCGTTTCATCGCCGAGCCGCAGACGAGCCTGTTCGGCACGCTGAGCCTGTGGCAGGGCGTGGACGTGCCGGGGGAGACCTGCCAGCTCGTCATCATCGACAAGATCCCGTTCCCGCGCCCCGACGAGCCCCTCATGCGCGCCCGTCAGCAGGCGGCGCAGGAGGCGGGCGGTAACGGCTTCATGGCCGTCGCCGCCCAGCACGCCGCGTTGTTGCTGGCCCAGGGCAGCGGACGCCTCATCCGCCGCACCACCGACAAGGGGGTGGTGGCCATCCTCGACCCGCGGCTCCGCACGGCGCGCTACGGCAGCTTCCTGCGCGCCTCCATGCCCGGTTTCTGGCAGACGACCGACCGCGAGGTCGCCATCGCCGCGCTCCGCCGGCTGGCGGCCGACTGAGGCTCACTCGCCCAGGGCGAGCGCCGCGGCGGGGGGCACGCGGGAGGCCCGCTGGGAGGGCACGATGGACGCCGCCCAGCCGGCCAGCAGCGCCACGCCCGCGACGGCAGCGAGGCGCAGGCCCGGCCAGACCCACACGAGGCCGGCGTCCTGGCCGAGGAGGACCATCACGCCCGCATAGCCGTAGACCGTGCCGAGCGCGATCCCCGTCACGACGGCGACCAGCGCCAGCACCACGGCCTCCCAGCCGATCGAGGCCCGCAGCTGCCGCCGGGTGAGACCCATCGCCCTCAGGAGCCCGGACTCCTGCCGGCGTTCCAGCACGGACAGGCCGAGCGTGTTGCCGATCCCGACGAGGGCGATCGCCACCGCCACCCCGAGAAGAGCGAGCACCACGGCCAGGATGCCGTCGACCATGCTGCTGATCTCCGCGCGCCCCGCGGAGCTCGACACGACGTCGACGGCGCCCCCGGCCGAGGCCGCGTCCGCGACCTGCTCGGGCGCCGCCACGGGGTCGACGCCGTCGACGAGCCGGACGCCGAGGGAGCGGCGGGCGTCCGGGTCGAGGGCGTGCGCGGTGGGCGCGGTCACGACCGCGGCCATCGCCCCGGGGGTCACCCGCACCGTGAGGTCGAGGGCGCGGTCGCCGACGATGAGCCGCACGGAGTCTCCGTCGGCGAACCCGTACGAGCCGTCGAGCAGCACGCGGCTGTCGTCCAGCCCGTCGATCAGGTCGGGCACGCGGAGGGTAGCGGCGGCGTCCGGTTCCATCCCGAGCACCGCCAGGCTCGCGACGCTGCCGGTGGGGGCGTCCAGCGTCGCGTCGACCCACCAACGCGTCGTGGACGCCGCCACCGCCGGGTGGGCGGCGATGAGGGCGGCCTGGGCGTCGCTGAGACGGCTGCTCCCGGCACCGAAGTACTCGGCGTCGATGGGGTACTGCCGGTCGAGCTCAGTCAGGATCGAGGCCTGGCCGACGGCGGCACCGACCGTCATCATGGTGACCAGCGTGACGCCCACGAGCAAGGCGCCGCCGGTGGCCGCCGCCCGGGAGGGGTTGCGGACGGCGTTGTCGACCGCGAGCGCGCCGGGCACGCCGCCCACGCGGGCGAGGGGGCGTCCCAACGCCCGGCCGAGGCCCGGCACGAGCACCCGGCCCAGCGCGAGGAGGCCGACGAGACTCGCGAGCCCACCGGTCATGCCGACGAGCAGCGCGGCGGTGGAGGAGGCGCCGACCAGCGCGAGGGCGACGCCACCGGCCAGCAGCGCGAACCCGCCCAGGGTGAGCGTCAGGCCGAGGACCGGCACGCGCCGCGGCCCGGACTCCGACACCGGCGCCGGCGGCCGCAGGGCGGCGAGGGGAGGCACGCGGGTGGCCGCGCGGGCGGGCACCACCGCCGCCAGCAGGGTGACAGCCACCCCCGCGACCAGGGGCAGGGCGAGGTCGCGCGGTGTGATGCCGAACTCGGTCAGCCCGAAGGTGGTGGCCGCCGCGGCGAGACGGACGCCGACGGCGGCGATCCCGATCCCGAGGGCGACGCCCCCGAGGGAAGCGACGAGGCCGAGCACCGCCGCCTCGGCGAGGACCGTGCGCAGCACCTGGCCCCGCGTGGCGCCGACGGTGCGCAGGAGGGCGAGTTGCCGCGTCCGCTGGGCGGTGAGGATGGAGAACGTGTTGGTGATGACGAGGGCGGACACCATCAGGGCGACCGCCCCGAAGGCGAGCAGCAGGGCGGCCAGCTGGCGCGTACCGCGGGTGTAGTCCTCGAGCCGGACCGTGGTCTCCTCCTCGGCCGTGCGCACCAGCACCGGCTTGCCGGCGAGGGCGTCCGAGGCACGCAGGGTGGCGGCGAGCGCGGCGGGGTCGGCGCCGCCGCTGACATACAGGTCGGTGTACCCGGCGTAGCCGGTGTAGGCGGCCAGGTCGGCGTCGGCGGCGAACAGCAGCGGCAACGAGGAGATGCTCGTCACGTCGGGGCCCACCGCGAGCACGCCCACGATGATCGCGCTGAGGGCACCCTCCGGCGCGTCCACGGTGAGCGTGTCGCCCACGCCGAGCCGGTGGGTGGCCTCGAAGGCATCGTTGACGGCGACCTCGCCCGGGGCCTGTGGGAGTCGCCCGGCAAGGACGCGCGTGTCGGCGTCCGGGACGCTCAGCCCGTAGGCGGGCGCATGCCGGCGACCGAGGTCGAGCGTGACGTACCCCTGGCTGGCCGCGCGGACGCCGGTGACGCCCGGCGTGGCGCGGAGCGCGGCGACCGTGTCCGCCACCAGCGGCGGCTCGGCCGGCTCGGCGCCGGCCGTGGTGTCGGGGGAGATCACGACCGCGGCGTCCCGGAGGGAACCGGCGACGGCGCGCCGGACGGAGGCGTCTAGCGAGCTCGTGGCCAGCAGCGTCGTGGTGACGAAGGCGACCCCGAGCACGATGGCGAGGGCGGAGGAGGCGAGCCGCCGCGGCGTGGAGAGCAACATGCAGATCACCGCCGCTCGTCGGCCACGACGCGGCCGTCAGCGAGACGCACGACCCGGTCAGCCCAGCGGGCGGCGTCGGGGTCGTGGGTGACCATCACGATGCTCTGGCCCAGATCGTCGACGCTGCGGCGCAGGAAGCCGAGCAACTGGTCGGACGCGGCGGAGTCGAGCGCGCCCGTGGGCTCGTCGGCGAAGATGACGCGCGGGCGGGTGATAACGGCACGGGCGGCGGCGACGCGCTGCTGCTGGCCCCCGGAGAGCTCGCCCGGGCGGTGGCCGAGCCGGTCGGTGAGGCCGAGCGTGTCGACGACGTGATCGAACCAGTCCCGGTCGACGCGCCGCCCGGCGAGCTTGAGCGGCAGGCAGATGTTGGCCCGCGCGTCGAGGGTGGGCAGCAGGTTGAACGACTGGAAGATGAAGCCGACCCGGTCGCGGCGCAGCAGGGTCAGGGCGCGGTCGTCGAGGGCGGTGATCTCGGTCTCGCCGATCCAGGAGCGGCCGGCGGTGGCGGCGTCCAACCCGGCGGTGAGGTGCATCAGCGTGGACTTGCCGGAGCCCGACGGGCCCATGACGGCGGTGAGCTCGCGCTCGCCGAAGGCGACGGTCACGCCGTCGAGGGCACGGACGAGGGCCTCACCCGACCCGTAGGACTTGGTGAGGCCCTCGGTGCGGACGACTCCGGCGGTGGCGACGGTGGTGGACATCGGGCTCCTCAGTGCTGCGTTCGGGGACTTCTCGAACGTAACGAGAGGGGCACCGCGTGCGGATCGCTTCACAGGCCCGCTGCGTCCTGCGCCCGCGGACGCAACCGTCCGCCCGCGGGCTGAGGCGTCAGACCCTCCTCAGGACGGCGGTGACCTTGCCGAGGATGATCGCCTCGTTGCCGTCGATGGGGGAGTAGGCCTCGTTGTGCGGCATCAGCCACACCTGGCCCGGGGTGCGATTGAACGTCTTGACCGTGGCCTCGCCGTCGATCAGCGCGGCGACGATGTCGCCGTTGTTCGCGTCGGGCTGCTGGCGCACGACCACGTAGTCGCCCTCGCAGATAGCGGCGTCGATCATCGAGTCTCCCCTCACCTGCAGGAGGAAGAGCGTGCCCTCGCCCACGAGATCGCGGGGCAGGGGCAGCACCTCCTCGATGCGCTGTTCGGCGAGGATGGGTCCGCCGGCTGCGATGCGACCCACGAGCGGCACGTGCACGGCGGGGGACGTGTGCACGTCGGGATCGAGTCCCTCCAGCCCCGCCGTCGCGGACGCCGCGAACTCCTGCTCCTCCTCGCCCGGCATGCGCACCATGAGCGCGCGCGGGCGCTTCGGGTCGCGCACGATGAAGCCCTTGGTCTCCAGCACCTTCAGCTGGTGCGTGACCGATGAGGGGGACGCCAGCCCCACGGCCTCGCCCATCTCGCGGATGGTCGGGGGGAAGCCACGCGCCTCGACGGCCTCGCGGATCGTGTGCAGGATGAGGCGCTGTCGGAGCGTCAGCCCGTGCTCGTCGGCCGGACCATCGGGCAGCGGGCGGATCTTGCTGATCTCGGCCAGATCGGCCTCCGTGGGGCGGCCGCGATGGGTCTGCTTGGGAATCTCCTTGCGCGGGCGTCCGCGACCGGACGGTTTCTGCGTTGTCGCCATGACATCACCGTAGCCTCGGTGCTCTGGTCATTCAAACACCTGTTCGAGCGTGTCGCAGGCATGCTGCGGCACCCCTTGGCAGAAATGTCGGAGGCGGCTGGTGGAGTGTCCGTGTGGAACGCAGCACGACCGAACACGCGCCCGATCGATGCTTGAAAACGTATGCATGTTCGGTTCATACTGATCGAACAGGCGTTCGAACGCCTACCTGGGAAGGAGTCATCATGACCGCACAGCTTCTGGATCGTCCCCTCGCCCGCCTGGCGTCCGGCACCATCCCCACCCGGAGCGTGCCCGTCCGTCACGGCGAGCCGGTCGCGCCCGCCCGACGCCCCTCGCGGCAGCCCTCTGCCGCCGGCCGAGACCTCGGTCGGTCCGCGACCGTGCGCTCGTGCGGGGGCGTTGGGGCGGGTGCGGCATCGGTGCGCGCCGTGACCGGCGAGTCCCGGTTGTACTGGACGCGGCGAGGCTTCGCCGTCATGGTGAGCCTGGTCCTCCTCGTCGTCGCCGTCATGCTGGCCACGGTGGTGGGCGCGTTCCTGTCAGTGAGCAATGAGCCTCTGGACGCCGCGGGCGCGGCCGCCGCGGTGGTGCCGGCGGTCCCCGCCGGGTAGCGGGCTTGCCGCGCCGCGCGCAGGGGCTTGCATTGGGGGACGCCGCCTCCTAACCTCTACATGTAGTAGTTACACCGTTGTGTTTCGTCCACAGGTTGTGGTTGTCGCACACAGGGTGTACACCGCGGTTCCACAACGTCGTCCACAGCGGTGACGGTGGGACACAGAGGATGAGGGCCACAGGAGAGGGGGAGCACGATGCACTGCCCGTACTGCCGGTACACCGACTCCCGAGTCCTCGATTCCCGCGTGGCCGAGGACGGCAGCTCGATCCGGCGTCGGCGCGAGTGCCGTTCCTGCAACCGCCGGTTCACGACGTTGGAGCAGATGCAACTCGTCGTCGTGAAACGCTCCGGCGTGGTCGAGCCGTTCTCCCGCGAGAAGGTCGTCAGCGGCGTCCGGAAGGCCTGCAAGGGTCGCCCGGTCACCGAGGCGCAGCTGGCCAAGCTGGGCCAGCGCGTCGAGGAGTCGCTGCGGGCCGGCGGCCAGGCCGAGATCCCGGCCGACGAGGTCGGGGTCGCGATCCTCGGTCCGCTGCGTGAGCTCGACGCCGTCGCCTACCTGCGGTTCGCGTCGGTGTACCAGCACTACCAGTCGGTCGACGACTTCGAGGCGGAGATCACCCGCCTGCGGGAGACCGTCGGCGAGCCGGTGCGGCGGGGGGCGTCCGTTCCGGAACCAACGCCCGAACAGCTGTTCTGAACCACCGTCGGCGCGCGGCACGCGCCACCACCACACCCAGGAGGAGAAGGGCAACCATGACCGAGACCAAGACGGCGCCACGCAAGGCGTCTTCCAAGGCCAACCGCGGTCTCACGATCGAGCGCATCTACACCACCGAGGGCGTGCACCCGTACGACGAGGTGACGTGGGAGAAGCGCGACGTGGTCCAGACCAACTGGAAGACCGGCGAGCACGTCTTCGAGCAACGCGGTGTGGAGTTCCCCGACTTCTGGAGCCTGAACGCCTCCACGATCGTGACCACCAAGTACTTCCGCGGGGCGCTCGGCACCCACGCGCGTGAGAAGTCGCTCAAGCAGCTCATCGACCGCGTCGTCGGCAAGTACCGCACCGCCGGCGAGGAGAACGGCTACTTCGCCACCACGCAGGACGCCGACATCTTCGGCGACGAGCTCGCCTGGATGCTCCTTCACCAGGTGTTCAGCTTCAACTCCCCGGTGTGGTTCAACGTGGGCACGGCCAGCCCGCAGCAGGTGAGCGCGTGCTTCATCCTCAGCGTCGACGACTCGATGGAGTCGATCCTCAACTGGTACAAGGAGGAGGGCTTCATCTTCAAGGGCGGCTCCGGTGCCGGCCTCAACCTGTCGCGCATCCGGTCGAGCAAGGAGCTGCTGTCCTCCGGCGGCACCGCGTCCGGCCCGGTCTCCTTCATGCGGGGCGCGGACGCCTCGGCGGGCACCATCAAGTCGGGTGGCGCCACGCGCCGGGCCGCGAAGATGGTCGTGCTCGACGTCGACCACCCCGACATCGAGGAGTTCATCGACACGAAGGCGCGCGAGGAGGACAAGATCCGCGCCCTCCGCGACGCAGGCTTCGACATGGACCTCGGTGGTGCCGACATCGTCAGCGTCCAGTACCAGAACGCGAACAACTCGGTGCGCGTCAACGACGAGTTCATGAAGGCCGTCGAGGACGGCACGGCGTTCGGGCTGCGCGCCCGCATGACCGGCGAGGTCATCGAGGAGGTCGACGCCCGCGCGCTGTTCAACAAGATGGCCAAGGCCGCCTGGGAGTGCGCCGACCCGGGCATCCAGTACGACGACACGATCAACGCCTGGCACACGAACCCCGAGGCGGGCCGCATCACGGCGTCCAACCCGTGCTCGGAGTACATGAGCCTCGACAACAGCTCCTGCAACTTGGCGAGCCTCAACCTGCTCAAGTTCCTGCGCGACGACGACACCTTCGACACCGAGAAGTTCGTCCAGGCGTGCGAGCTGATCATCACCGCGATGGACATCTCGATCACCTTCGCCGATTTCCCGACCGAGGCGATCACGCAGACCACGAAGGATTACCGCCAGCTCGGCATCGGCTACGCCAACCTGGGCGCCCTGTTGATGGCGATGGGCCGCGGCTACGACTCCGCGGGTGGCCGCAGCCTCGCCGCGGCGATCACGTCGCTCATGACCGCGGCGGCCTACCGCCGCTCGGCCGAGTTGGCCGCCGTGGTCGGCACGTACGCCGGCTACCAGCGCAATGCGGCCGCGCACCAGAAGGTGATGCGGAAGCACCAGACCGCCAACGACGACCTGCGCATCGTCGAGGCCGCCGACCGCCCGGTCCACGCCGCGGCGACCGACGAGTGGGCCAAGGTTGTCGAGCTGGGCGCCAAGAACGGTTTCCGCAACGCGCAGGCGTCGCTGCTGGCCCCGACCGGCACGATCGGCTTCATGATGGACTGCGACACGACGGGCATCGAGCCCGACTTCTCGCTGGTGAAGTTCAAAAAGCTCGTCGGCGGCGGGTCGATGCAGATCGTCAACCAGACGATCACGCGCTCGCTCCGGAAGCTGGGCTACGCCGAGGAGACGATCGAGGCGATCGTCGCGCACATCTCCGAGCACGGTCACGTGGTGGGCGCGCCTGGCCTGAAGACCGAGCATTACGAGGTCTTCGACACGGCGATGGGCGAGCGCGCGATCCGGCCCATGGGTCACGTGCGCATGATGGCCGCCGTGCAGCCCTTCCTGTCGGGCGCGATCAGCAAGACGGTCAACCTGCCCGAGTCGGCGACCGTCGAGGACATCGCGCACGTCTACATGGAGGGCTGGAAGCTCGGTCTGAAGGCGCTGGCCGTCTACCGCGACAACTGCAAGGTCGGCCAGCCGCTGTCGGACGCCAAGAAGAAGACCGAGGTGAAGGAAGAGGCCAAGCCGCAGCCGGAGGTGCGGGTCGAGTACCGGCCGCGCCGCCAGCGTCTGCCCAAGCAGCGCCTCTCGCGCACCACGTCCTTCACGGTGGGCGGCGCCGAGGGGTACATGACCAGCTCGGAGTACGAGGACGGCCGCCTCGGCGAGCTGTTCCTCAAGCTCGGCAAGCAGGGCTCCACCTTGGCGGGTGTGATGGACGCCTTCTCGATCGCGATCTCGATCGCGCTCCAGTACGGCGTGCCGCTGGAGACCTACGTGCAGAAGTTCACGAACCTGAAGTTCGAGCCGGCCGGCATGACCGACGACCCCGATCTGCGCATGGCTCAGTCGATCATCGACTACGTGTTCAAGCGCCTCGCGCTCGACTACCTGAGTTTCGACGAGCGCGCCGAGCTCGGCATCTACACGGCGGTCGAGCGGGCGCGGTACGTGGAGACGGGCTCGTACCTGTCGGAGGAGGACGAGGCGCTTCTGATCGACTCCGAGTCGCTGAAGAACGACGCGGTTGACGACATGCGGTTCGACGAGTCCGGCCCGAACCAGCCGACCCTCGTCTCGGCCACGCCCGACCTGTCCGAGGCGCACACCACGGCAGAACTGATGGAGAAGGTCACCGGCCACGCCGTTGACGCGCCGCTGTGCTTCACGTGTGGCACGAAGATGCGGCCCTCGGGCAGCTGCTACGTCTGCGAGGGCTGCGGCTCGACCAGCGGCTGCAGCTGATCGTCCGCGACGGCACCCCGACCACGGGCCCCCGGTGAGCTTGATTCCCCGGGGGTCCGTGCCGTCCGTGCGACCCGCCTGGCCGGGTGTACGGTGAGGACGTGAGCAACCACCTCCAGGCGCCGACGATGTCGGCCCGACCGGTTCCGGGCAGGGTGGCGCTGTTAGCGGCGTCTGCGGCCTATGGGGCCCTCGTCGTCCTGCAGGCGGTGACGCTGCCGCAGAGCGTGCCCGCCCACGTGGGGCCGGACGGGACGGCAGACCGGTGGGAGCCTCTCGCCGCTCACCTCGTCACCGCCACTCTCGTCGGCCTCGCCACGGCGCTGATGTTCTGGTTCCTCCCCGCCCTGATGGGTCGCTTCCCGTCCGATCTCGTCAACCTGCCGCACAAGGAGTACTGGCTGCGGCCCGAGAACCTCCCCGCAACCCGGGCCCGCCTCGCGAACCAGATGGGCTGGTTCGGTGCCGCAGTGCTCGTCTTCATCGGGTACGGCATCTGGACCGTCGGCCAGGTCGCCTTGGGGACGCCCCCGCCGGCGGCCGTCTTCTGGGTGCTGTTCGCCCTCGTCCTCGCCGGGTGCGTCGCGTTCGCCGTGTGGTCCTATCGCGGCACCGCGTGGCGTCCGCCGGCGGACTAGCTCTCGGGCCGGACGCCGTCGGCGTCAGCCAGGCGCAGGGCGGCGGAAGCGGCGAGGGCGAAGAGGTTGTCCCGCACGTGGGCGGCGGTCTGCCAGTCGCGGTTGTCCCACGTCTGCCCCGACAGGTCGTCGCCGCAGTACACCACCTGCGCGTAGGGCACGCCTCGGAAACGGGCCGCCGCCGCGAGCGAGGCCGCCTCCATCTCCACGGTCAGGCAGCCCTCATCGCGTCGAAACGCGATCTTGGCGGGCGTCTCGCGGTAGGGGGCGTCGGTGGTCCACGTGGGGCCGGTGACGTGCGGCACCCGGTGGTCGGCGAGGGTTGCCTCGAGGACGCCACGGGCGGCGGCGTCCAGCTCGACCCAGCGCGAGGCGGGCAGGTAGTGCAGCGACGTACCCTCGTCGCGCAGCGCGGCTGACACGACGACCAGGTGCCCGAGCGTCTGCTCGGGGTGCAGCGATCCGGCGCCTCCGCACGCCACGAACGCGGAGCAGCCACGGGCGATCGTCTCCTCCAGCAGCCCGACCGCGAGCGGCCCGCCCACGCCGGAGTGGAGCACCGCCAGGCGCTGGCCCTCGTGCTCGGTCTCCAGCAGCACGTGCGGACCGTCCTCCCACTGGTTCTCGTCGATGACGCGGGCGCCGGCGGCCAGCAGGCGCTGCACCACGTCGCCGAAGAACGTGATCACGCACGCCGCGGGCACGTCGGCTCGCGGCACGGCCGCGCTGGGCTCGATGAGCGCCGGTGTGCTCGGGTCGAACTCGAGCAGCGGCGTCGGGTCATCGATCACGCGTCCATCCTGCCTTCCATCTCAGCTGAGGTCCGGCTCGGGGGCGTCGGGATCGATCTCGCGCAGCAGGCCGACGACGAGTTCCTCCAACTCGTCCAGCGCTGGCCCCTGACCGGCGAACGTCAGCAGCCGCGACGGTCGCTGCCCGCCGGTGCCGCGCAGGACGCCCCCCGCCTCCTCGAGGATCACCCAGCCGGCGGCGATGTCCCACGCGTTCACGCCGGCCTCGTAGTAGCAGTCCAGCCGACCGCGAGCCACGTGGCACAGATCCAGGGCGGCCACGCCCATCCGTCGGATATCGCGCACGCGCGGCAGCACCTGGGCCACCACCCGCCCTTGCTTGGCCCGCGATGGGGGGGCGTACCCGAAGCCCGTCCCGGTCAGGCAGCGGGCCAGCTCGGTGCGCGTGCCGACGGCCAGCGGCGTCCGGACACCGCCGGTCTCCACGAAGCTGCCGCCACCGCGGCGGGCCAGGTACAGCTCGTCGGCCACGGGGTTGAACACGGCGCCCGCCACGGGGTACCAGGCCCGCGCGGTGTGCGGGTCGCCGACGACCGCGGCCACCGACACCGCGTAGAAGCCCATGTCGTAGAGGTAATTGGCGGTGCCGTCGATGGGGTCCACGAGCCACCAGATGCCCGAGGTGCCCGGCACATCGGTGCCCTCCTCGCCGACCACCCCGTCCTCCGGACGCCGCCGCGCCAGCTCGGCGCGGGCCAGTGCCTCGCTCCGCGGGTCCATGATCGTGACCACGTCGGTCGAGGAGGTCTTGAAGTGGTCGGCCACCAGGTCGCGCGGCCGCTCGTCGGTGATCAGCCGCCCACAGGCGCGCGCCACGTCCATCGCCACACCCAGGAGTTCGTCCAGCAGCGGGCCGGGGAGGGCGGCGTCGTCAGGAGGAGTTTCCATGGCACCAGCGTGGCACGTCCGGCATTGTCACGGGTTGGTTACTGATCTGGATGAGGCTCGGCATCGGGGCGGGGGAGTGCAAAGATGCCCCATCACTTCTCATATCCGGGAGGAACACCACGTGATCACCACAGCCACGAAGCGTCTCGCGCTGGCGGCCGTTGCCGCTGCTCTGACGCTCAGCCTCGGCGCGTGCGCCAACAACTCGGCGACGCCGGCCACCGCTCCGGCGGGTACCGACACGGCCGCCGCCGGCGGCGTCCAGCTTGTCAACGAGGGCAAGCTGACCGTGTGCACGCACCTGGCCTACAAGCCGTTCCAGTTCACCGATGACGCCGGCAAGATCGTCGGCTTCGACGTCGACCTGATGGATCTCGTCGCCAAGGACCTCGGCGTCACCCAGGAGATCGTCGACATCGAGTTCGGCCAGATCACCTCCGGCGCGGTCTTCGCGTCCAAGCGCTGTGACGCCGGTGCCGCGGCCATCACCATCACCGACGCCCGCAAGGAGTCGGCGCGGTTCTCCGACGGCTACTTCGCGGCCACCCAGGCGCTGCTGGTCCGCAAGGACTCGGGCATCGCGAACGTCGACGGCCTCCAGGGCAAGGTCCTGGCCGCGCAGTCCGACACGACGGGCCTCGACTGGGCGAACGAGAACGCCGGCAAGTACGGCTACGAGGTGCGCGTGTTCGACGACATGCCGACCGGCTCGAACGCCGTGCTCGGCGGCGTGGTGGCGGCGTCCATCAACGACAACGGTGTGCTCTACGACTACGCCAAGGACAACCCCGACACGCAGGTCGTGCAGGAGTTCCAGACGGGCGAGGAGTACGGCTTCAACGTCGGGTCCGACAACGAGGCCCTGCAGACCGAGATCAACAAGGTGCTGACGGCGGCCAAGGCCGACGGACGCTACAACGACATCTACAAGAAGTGGTTCGGAGTGGACGCCCCCACCTCGTGACCTCCACGCCGACGGCGTCCGGCCGGACTCAGCCCGACCGGGCGCCGTCGCTGTCCGTCAGCATGCCCGTTTCGGGAGCAGGAGAACCATGACCACCACCACCGCCGTGCGCAGGGCGAAGACCTCTCCCCGCAAGCGCGCGCAACGCATCCGGATCGTCCAGTACGTCGTGCTGGCGGCCCTCGTCGTTCTCGCCATCGCCCGCATCGACGGGGGCCAGGTGCAACGGGTCTTCCTCCGGTCCGATCTCATCGCCCAGACCGTCACCACCGGCCTGGGCAACGCGTTGCTGAACACGATCTACTACACCGCGGGGGCGTTCCTGTTCGGCCTTGCCATCGGCACCGTGCTGGCGCTCATGCGGTTGTCGCAGGTGGCGCCCTACCGTTGGTTGGCCAGCATCTACATCGAGTTCTTCCGCGGCGTCCCCGCCCTGATCGTGCTGTTGGCGTTCGGGTCGATCTCGATCGCTTTCCCGGGTCTCGTGTTGCCGTTCGACCCGTACGGCACGGTGTGGACGGCGCTCGGCATGGTGAGCGGCGCCTACATGGCCGAGACGATCCGGGCCGGCATCCAGGCGGTGCCGAAGGGGCAGATCGAGGCGGCGCGGTCGCTCGGCATGCCGCCCGGCATGGCGATGAGGAAGATCGTGTTGCCGCAGGCGTTCCGCATCATCACGCCGCCGCTCACGAACGAACTGGTCCTGCTCACCAAGGACTCCTCGCTCGTCTACGTGCTCGGCCTCATGGCGCCCGCCTTCGAGCTCACCAAGTTCGGCCGGACCCTCATGAACAGCACCGGCAACCTCACCCCGCTGGTCGTGGCGGGCTTCTCGTACCTCATCATCACCCTCCCGCTGACGTTCCTCGTCCGCCGCATGGAGGCCCGACAGAAGAAGGCCCGGTGACGCCATGACGACGACCCCGACGAAAATCCCCACGGGCAACCGTGAGGACGAGATCCAGATCTACGACCTGCACAAGAGCTTCGGCGACCTGGAGGTCCTCAAGGGCATCTCGACGGTCGTCCACCGCGGCGAGGTGGTGTGCGTCATCGGGCCGTCCGGCTCGGGCAAGTCGACGCTGCTGCGCTGCGTGAACCTTCTCGAGGAGCCCACGCGGGGCCGCATCTTCATCCTCAACGAGGAGATCACCGATCCGGACGCCGACGTCGACTTCATCCGCACCCAGATGGGCATGGTCTTCCAGCAGTTCAACCTCTTCCCGCACCTGACGGTGCTCGAGAACTGCACGATCGGCCAGACGCAGGTGAAGAAGGTCCCGAAGGACCGCGCGGAGAAGATCGCCCGCGAGAACCTCACCAAGGTGGGGTTGGGCGACCGGACGGACGCCTACCCGGCCCAGTTGTCGGGCGGCATGCAGCAGCGCGTGGCTATCGCGCGGGCGCTCAGCATGGATGTTGAGATGATCCTGTTCGACGAGCCGACCTCGGCGCTCGACCCCGAACTCGTCGGCGACGTGCTGGCCGTCATGCGCGATCTGGCCACCGAGGGCATGACGATGATGGTCGTCACCCACGAGATGGCGTTCGCCCGCGAGGTGGCCGACCGGGTCATCTTCATGGACGGCGGTGTGATCGTCGAGGAGGGTCACCCGAGCCAGGTCATCGGCAATCCGCAGGAGGAGCGCACCCGCACCTTCCTCCAGCGGGTGCTCGACCCGACCCACTCGAACCCCGGCGCCGAGGACGCGGCCCACGCCCGCCGTCATGGCGACGAAGAGGAAGCCGACGAGGGTCACCTGCCCGATCCGGCGCTCCGGACGGACGCCCCACCGCGGGGTCGCCTGTTCTAGCCCGCGCGGTTCCGCCGCTTGTCGGAGCCACCTAGGCTGGCCGCAGCCCTCATCCGGAGGGTCCGGCAGCGAAGGAGTGCCCATGAGTGAGAACCGAGCCAGCGACGACGTGACGGTCACGACCGACCCCGAGGAGGTCGAGCGCGTGCAGAAGATCATGGGCGACATCAACATCGCCATGCTCACCACCGTCGACGCCGGCGCGACCGACGGCACTCTTGTCAGCCGACCCCTGTCCACGCAGGTGGCCGAAGACGACGGCGACGTGCTCTTCCTGGTGCGCAAGAGCAGCAACGTGGTGCGCGACATTCAGGCACACCCGCAGGTGAACGTGGCCTACACGTCGAGGTCGGCCTGGGTCTCGTTGTCGGGCGAGGCCACCGTCATTGAGGACCGTGCGCTCATCGAGCAGCTCTGGAGCACCGGGGCGTCCATGTTCATGGAGGGCGGCCCCGAGAACCCCGACAACGTCGTGCTCAAGGTGCACGGCGACACCGCCCACGTGTGGGGCGGCGACTCGGCGGTAGGCACGTTCGTGAAGGTGCTGCGGACGATCACCCGCACCGGCGACGACTCAGCCGCCGGTTCGACGGTCGTCGACCTGCCCTGATCCGGCCGACGCGGGGGCCGGGACGGCGACGCGTCCGGCCCGGCTCTCGCGGACGCGCCACGTGACGAACCCGGCGAACCCCGCCACGAGCAGGACGCCGAGGGTGACGGTGAGCGCGGGGGAGCGCTGCCACAACAGCGCCAGCGCCTCGAACCCGAAGAAGCCCGCGGCCCCGTAGACGATCGCCCAGGCCACGCACCCGAGGGCCACCGCGGGCAGGTAGCGGCGCAGCGGCATCCGGATGCCGCCCGCAGCCAGGTTGACGAGCGTCTGCACCCCGATCGTCAGGAACGACAAGGCCACGACCGGCGCGCCCCACCGGTTCAGCCGGTCGACGGCCCGGGTGTAGCCGGGGGAGCGCATGAGGCGTTGGATGCGGGTGGACTCGGCGCCGCGCGCGGCGAGCCGGCCGAGCCAATAGGTGCCGTTGGCGCGGGCCATCACGATAACCCACAGGGCCACGACGATGACCTCGAGCGGCGCGTCCCACGTCCTCGGATCCACCGCCCGCCTCCCGTCGCCCCACGCGGCGCCCGCGGCCGCAAGGTCCCCTATTCTGCCACGGGCCCCGGACGCCGCCGCGTGTCGGCGGCGCGGCGCATGAGCCAGGCGCCGCCGAACAGGCTCGCCAGGGCCAGGACCGACGCCGGAGCCGCCGGGTGCAGGACGGTCCCCGACAGCCACACCCCGGTCGTCCCGGCCATGAGCAGCGCGAAGGCGGCCACCGCCGTCCTGGTGTCCTGCTGCGCGCCGAGCGGCGGGATGAGCCGGAACTCGAGGCGTCCGATGAGCGGCACCAGGGCCACCACGGTGGCCAGGCCGCACGCCGCCACGACGAGCTGATTGAGCAGCACGCCGGACGCCGCCGGCCACAGGTAGACCAGACCCACGAGGGCGAGCCCGGCCAGCCCGATGCAGAAGATGTGCCACAGGTAGGTCGTGACCATGAGGGCGTTGGCGACGGCGAGGTTGCGCTCGACCCGCGGCGTCAGGTGGGCCAGCACGCCCGAGCGCTCGACCAGCCCCAGCAGGCCGCACTGGGCGAGCGCCAGCGTGGCCATGGCGAGTGTCGGGGGCTGGATGTTGGCGATGGGCAGGTCGGCGAACCCGACCGACGTCGGCGGGTAGCCCGCCCCGAACACCAGGGCCGCCGTGGCGCCGGCGCCCCCGGCCAGCGCGAGCCACGGCGTCCAGAGCGGGCCGCGGCGGAACCAGCCGCGCTCGTAGGCGATGCCGAGCTGGTGGACGAACGGCCACACGAGCAGCATGTTGAGGTTGCGGCCGAAGTCGCTGCCCACCGAGAAAGACCACGCATCGACGACCACGGCACCGGCCAGGAGCACGGCCATCGGCAGCGCCCCGTGGCGGTCGTGCAGGCGCACCATGAGCGGCGCGACGGCGATGATGACGAGGTACACCGACACGAACCAGAGCAGCTGCATGAGTTGGCGCGAGAGGGTCACCGCTGCGTCCACGTGACCGGCCCAGGCCGCGGCGCTCGCCTCGAACGTGCAGAAGCCGACGAAGACGAGCAGCGGCCCCACGAGGCGCCGGCCGCGGCTGGCGAGGAAGTGGCCGAGGCTGGCGCCCTCGCGGGTCATCCGGTCGAGGGTGAGCGCGTGCCCGAAGCCGCCGGCCACGAAGAACAGCGGCATGATCATGAGCACCCAGGTGAGCGGGTAGAGGTAGGTGGGGGCCGCCCACGGGATGATCGCGGGGGCCCCGTCGACGATCCGCACCTGGTAGAGCAGGCCGTGGAAGATGACCACGACCGCGACCGAGGCCGCACGCGCGACGTCGATCACGTGGTTGCGTCGGCGGCCGGGCGCCGGGGTGGTCGTCATTAAACGCGAAGCCTACGCCGATCTAGGCTGGGCGGGTGCAAGCGGCGATCACGGGCATCTCGACCATCTGGGTCGTGATCGGCGTGGGCTGGCTGGTCGCGCACGTGGGGCTGGTCAACCAGCGGGGCCGGCGGCTGGTGTCGATGCTGGCGTTCATTGTCGCGTCCCCGCCGCTGCTCTTCGGGCTGGTGGCGCGCGCGTCCCTCGACCACGTCTTCGCGGCCACGGCCGTGGTGTCCGTTATCGCGATCGGCGTGATGGTGGCGCTGTACCTCGCGCTGGCGCGGCTGTTCTTCCGGCCCGATCTGAGCGGTCTGGTCATCGGCGCGATGGCGTCGGCCTACACGAACGCGGGCAACTTCGGCCTGCCCGTGGCGATGGCGCTGCTGGGCGACGCGACGTGGGTGGCGCCGATCATGCTGGTGCAGGTCGGCGTCCTGCAGCCCATCTGCCTCGCGCTGCTCGACGTGGACGCCGCCCGCACCGAGGGCGTCCGGCTGTCGCCGGGGCGCTACCTGTCGTTGCCGGTGCGCAACCCGATCACGGTGGGCATCCTGCTCGGGCTGGCGGTGAACCTGCTGGGCGTGCCGGTGCCCGCGTTCGTCCTGCAGCCCGTGGACATGCTGGGCGCGATGGCGGTGCCGCTCATGCTGCTGGCGTTCGGCGTCTCGTTGCGGCTCGATCCGAAGCCGGGCGTGGGCGATCACAGCGCCCAGGTGTGGGTGACGGTGGTGCTCAAGCTCATCGTCCACCCGCTGGTGGCGTGGGCGATCGGGCGGTACGGGTTCGGCCTGGGCGGGCACGAGCTGTACGCCGTGGTGATCCTGGGCGCACTGCCGGCGGCACAGAACATGTTCGTCATCGCCACGCGTTATGGCCGCAGCGAACTGCTGGCGCGCGATTCGGTGTTCTGGACGACGATCGGTTCGGTCGGCACGCTGCTGGTCGCCGCCGCCCTGCTCGGGTGAGGGCATCGGGGCCCTTTCCGGTAGAGTCGGGGCCGTGACGCCTGTGGGCCATCTGCTTCCCATCACTGCCGACGACTGCTCGCTGCTGCTCGCCGAGCGGACGATCGGTCGCGTCGCGTGGGCGTCGTCGCAGGGCATGGTCGTGCTGCCCGTCACCTACGTCCCCACCGACGGCCTCATCGTGTTCCGCGTGGCCGAGGACACCCTGCCCGCCGAGCTCGCCGACGGCCACGAGGTGGCGTTCGAGGTCGACGACATCGACGAGGAGACCGGCACCGGTTGGTCGGTGCTCGTCCGCGGTCGTGCCCGCGCCCACGAAGGACGCCCCACCGAACTGCCCCAGCCGTGGGCGCCCGGCGAGCGCCCGGTGCTCGTCGCGATCGAACCCACCGCCGTCACCGGCCGGTCGGTGTCCGCGGCCTGGAAGCCGCGCGGCTGAGCCCGCCCGCGGCGTCCCTAGACTGGCGCGCATGCGCTACCCCGAGACCCGCCAGGACGCCTGCGTCGAAACCCTGCACGGGCGTGAGATCGCCGACCCCTACCGCTGGCTCGAGGACGCCGACGCGCCCGAGGTCGCCGCGTGGGTCACGGAGCAGCGGGACTTCGCCGAGGGCGTCCTCGCCGACCTGCCCGGCCGGGCCTGGTTCACCGAGCTCCTCGCGCGAATCGTCGCCCGGCCGCGGGCCGGCATGCCGTTCGTCCGGGGGGAACGCTTCTTCCTCAGCCGTAACGACGGCACCACCGCCCAGGACGTCTGGTACACCGCCGACACCCTTGAGGAACTCGAGCGCGGCGGCAGCGTCGTCCTCGACCCCAACACGTGGTCGAGCGACGGCACGGCGTCACTGAGCACGTTCTCCGTCGCCAAGGACGGCTCGCTGCTCGCCTACGCCGCCAGCGAGGGCGGCTCGGACTGGCAGAAGTTCCGGGTGAAGGACCTGACCACCGGCACCGACCTCGACGACGCGGTGGTGGGCAAGTTCAGCTCGCCCGCGTGGCTGCCCGACCACCGCTCGTTCCTTTACACCACCTTCGACGAGGCCGCGGACGCCCGCGGCACCGCCACGGCCGGGCTGCAGGGCGGGCGGCTCATGATCCACCGGCTCGACGGCGACGACGAGGAGTTGCTGCGCTTCGGGGAGGGGCCCATGACGCTCGCCTTCGGGCAGGTGTCGGACGACCTGGCCTGGCTCATCGTGACGATCGTGCGCGGCACCGAGAACCGCAACCGCCTCTGGGCCTATCCCCTCACCACGGCGAACGGGCGCACCGAGCTCGGCGAACCCGTCAAGGTCGTCGACACGCCCGACGCGGAGTACGGCTTCGTCCGCACCGACGGCGCGCAGCTCTACCTGACGACCGATCTGGAGGCGCCCCACGGGCGCGTCGTGCGCGTCGACCTCGGCTGGGCGGCGCGCGGCGACGTCGAGTTCGCCGAGGTCGTGCCCGAGGCCGCCGCCACGCTCAGCGCCGTCGAGGCGGCCGGCGACGGACTGCTGCTGGCCTACCTCGACGACGCCGAGCCCGTCGTCGTCTGGACGCGGCTCGACGGCACGGCCGGCGTCGAGCTCGACCTGCCGGCCGGCGCCCTCGTCGGCCTGGACGGCTCGCCCGACCGGAGGACCGCGTTCGTCGGCCTCTCCACCCTGGACGCCCCCACCGCGGCCTTCCGGATCGAACTTCCAGACGACCCGGACGCCGACCCGCGCGTCGAGCGCCTGGAGCTCGCTGGGGCGTCCGCGTCGTTCGCGCCCGCCTTCACGGTCACGCGCGAGCGGGCCACAAGCGCCGACGGCACTCAGGTGCCCTACTTCCTGGTCGTCCCCGACGACGACGCGAGCGGGCCTCGACCGACCCTGCTGTACGGCTACGGGGGCTTCAAGATCCCGGTCGCGGCCGACTACCGGCCCGGCTGGTCGGCCTGGCTGGCGGCCGGGGGAGCGCTCGCCATCGCGAACCTGCGCGGCGGCGGCGAGTTCGGCACCACGTGGTACGACCAGGGCCGCGGCCCGCACAAGCAGAACGTGTTCGACGACGCCGTGGCGGTGGCCGAGCACCTCGTGGCGACGGGGGTGACGGCGTCCGACCGGTTGGCCGTGCACGGGCGGTCGAACGGCGGGCTGCTCGTCGGGGCGCTGGTGACCCAGCGGCCCGACCTGTTCGCCGCCGCCCTGCCCACCGTGGGCGTCCTCGACCTGCTGCGCTTCCACAAGTTCACCGGCGGGGCCGCCTGGACGTCGGACTACGGCGACCCCGACGTGGCCGCCGACTTCGAGGTCGCGCTGGCCTATTCGCCGCTGCACAACGTGCGCGACGGCGTCACCTACCCGGCGACGCTCATCGCCACGGCCGACCACGATGACCGGGTCGTGCCGCTGCACAGCTTCAAGTTCGGGGCGGCCCTGCAGGCCGCCCAGGGCGGCGAGGCGCCCGTGATCGTGCGCATCGAGTCCTCGGTGGGGCACGGCGCCGGCAAGTCGCTGGCGATGATCGCCGCGGAGTGGGCCGACCTGCTCGCTTTCGCCGCCCACCACACCGGCCTCACGGTTCCCGCCGCAACGTGAGGGGCGCGGGCCGCGTGGTGGAGGCATGAGAATCGTCCTCGCCGTCTTCGCCGCCCTCGCGTTGGTCGGCTGCTCGACCGGGCAGACGGTGCCGGCTGTCCCCGCCTCCAGCCCGGTCGTCGACTGCGCCGCCTTCCCTGAGGAGCCCGACCTGCCGGACGTCCTCGCCGAGGGCATCGCGCAGGTGCGGCTGTGCCAGGAGCCCGGCAACGAACTGGCGCTCGTGGCGCCCCCCGATGCGCTCGTCGTGGACGCCGACGCGGTCGCCCGGGCGTACAACGCGCTGGAGGTGGCGGAGCTGGCCACGCTGGCCTGTCCCGAGGACTTCGGGCCGGCCTACCGACTGGCCGTGGCGTACCCCGACGGCACGGTCGTCACCCTCCGCGGCGAGCAGTACGGCTGCAGCCTCGTGGGCAACCGTCTGGGCAGCGACGCCGTGCTCACCGCCTTCGGCGACGCGCTGTGGGCCCAGCGGACCACCCAGCCGGCGACCCCCGTCGAGCCGCCGGATGATCTGTGCCGCGGCGAGGCTTCGTGGCTGGTGCCCGACCTCGCCGACACCGTCCGCGGGGTCGCGTGCCTGCCCGACGCCGCCGGTCAGCTGCAGCAGCGCCCCTTCAGCGAGGAGGACTGGGCCACGCTGGCCGCGGACGCCGCCGCCCACCCCCGCACGCCCACGCCGCTGCCGCCGGACGCCGTCTGCGACGCGCTCGCCCTGCCCACGCTCGTCGGGGTGGCGGCCACCGGCGAGGTGGTGTGGGTGCCGGCGAGCTGCGCCGCCTACGAGTGGGGTCCGGGCCGGGGGGCCACCCACGGTTGGGAGCCCACTGGCGCCGCGCGGACGCTGCTGGAGGGCCTGGTCTGAACCGGGCCGCGGCTAGCATGGTGCGGTCATGCCAGCCGATCTGCGTCTCGAGTTCGACCCCGCGCTGCCCATCAGCGCCGCGGTCGACGAGATCCGCGACCTGATCGAGCGTCACCAGGTGGTCGTGGTGGCGGGCGCGACCGGCTCGGGCAAGACCACGCAGCTGCCCAAGATCGCCCTGCTGGCCGGGCGGCGCCGCATCGGCCACACCCAGCCGCGGCGCATCGCCGCGCGGACCGTCGCCGAGCGGATCGCCGAGGAGATGAACACCCCGCTCGGCGAGGCGGTCGGCTACCAGGTGCGGTTCACCCGTCAGGCGGGCCGCAGCACCGCGGTGAAACTCATGACCGACGGCATCCTGCTCGCCGAGATCGGCCACGACCGCGACCTGCGTGCCTACGACACGATCATCATCGACGAGGCCCACGAGCGCTCGTTGAACATCGACTTCCTGCTCGGCTACCTCAAGCAGTTGCTGCCCCGGCGGCCCGACCTCAAAGTGCTCGTCACCTCGGCCACCATCGACACCGCGCGCTTCGCAGCCCACTTCGGTGACGCGCCCGTGGTCGAGGTCTCCGGGCGCACCTATCCGGTCGAGACGGTCTACCAGCCCCTGGAGGAGTCCGAGGAGTTGGTCGACGGCATCACCCGTGCCGTCAGGCAGCTGCACGCCCTGGGCGAGGGCGACATCCTCGTGTTCTGCTCGGGGGAGCGGGAGATCCGCGACGCGGCCGAGGCCATCGGCGCCATGAAGCTGCGCGACACCGACGTTCTGCCGCTCTACGCCCGGCTGTCGGCCGCCGAACAGCACCGGGTGTTCACGCCGCACACGGGCACGCGGGTGGTGTTGGCGACGAACGTCGCCGAGACCTCGCTGACGGTGCCCGGCATCAGGTTCGTCGTCGATCCGGGGTACGCGCGTATCTCGCGCTACTCGGCCCGGACCAAGGTGCAACGCCTGCCCATCGAGCCCATCTCGCAGGCTTCGGCCAATCAGCGGGCCGGCCGGTGCGGACGCCTCGGGCCCGGCATCGCGATCCGCCTGTACTCCGAGGAGGACTTCGCCTCCCGCCCGGAGTTCACCGAGCCCGAGATCCTGCGGACCAACCTCGCCAGTGTCATCCTCCAGATGGCTGACGCGCGCCTCGGCCCGATCGAGGACTTCCCGTTCGTCGAACCGCCCGATCGCGGGCAGGTGCGCGACGGCGTCCGGCTGCTGCGCGAGCTGGGTGCCATCACCGAGCCGGACGCGGCGGGCGCCTATGCGCTCACGAAGACCGGGCGCCTCCTCGCCCGACTGCCCGTCGACCCCCGGCTGGGGCGCATGCTCGTCGAGGCCGGACGCCGCGGCGTCGCGTGGGACGTCCTGCCGGTCGTGGCCGCGCTGGCCATCCCGGACGTCCGGGAGCGGCCGACCGACAAGCAGGGCGAGGCGGACGCCTGCCACAAGCGGTTCTGGGTGGCGGGGGAGGCGAGCTCCGACCGGGACGCCAGCGACATCGCCGCGCTGTGGCGGCTGTGGGAGTACCTGCGCGACCAGCGACGCGAGCTTTCGGGCAGCGCCTTCCGGCGGCTGTGCCGCGACGAGTACCTCAACTTCCTGCGCATCCGCGAGTGGCAGGACCTCGTCAGCCAGCTGCGCGAGATCGCGGGCGAGCTCGCGCTCGACCGCCGCGGGCCGAAGACGCACGCCGAGGTGAAGAGCAGGGTCTCCTCCGGCGGGACGGGCACGGAGCCCGACTGGGACAACGTCCACATCAGCGTCCTCGCCGGGCTGCTGAGCCACGTGGGCCTGCTGGACGAACGCCAGCGCGGCAGCCAGCGGCACCAGCGTGGGCGGCGTCCGCTGGCGGAGTACCTCGGCGCGCGGGGGGCGCGCTTCGCGATCCAGCCGGGCTCGGCCGCGGCGAAGACGCCCCCGCCGCTCGTCATGGCGGTCGAACTCGTGGAGACCTCCCGCCTGTGGGCGCGCACCGTGGCCCCCATCCGGGCGGAGTGGGTCGAGCAGGTCGGTCAGCACCTGCTCAAGCGCACGTACTCGGAGCCGCGCTGGTCGGCCAAGGGCGGGCAGGCGGTCGCCACCGAGACCGTCCACCTGCTCGGCGTGCCGATCATCGCCGACCGCCAGGTCGGCTACGCCCGCATCAACCCCGTCGTGGCAAGGGCGGTCTTCCTCCGGTCGGCCCTCGTCGAGGGCGACTGGCACACCCGCCACCACTTTTTCGCCCGCAACGAGCAAGTCCGGGCGGAGGCGTCCGAGCTGGAGGAGCGCACCCGCCGCCGCGACATCGTCGTCGACGACGACGCCATCTTCGACTTCTACGACGAGCGCATCCCCGCCGAGATCGCGTCGGTGGCGGCGTTCGACCGTTGGTGGCGCGACCAGCGTCAGACCGACGCCCGCTTCCTGGACCTGAGCCTCGACGATCTGGTGGACGACCCGGGTGCCGTCGACGCCGACGCCTACCCCGACACCTGGACCGTCGGCCCCGCGGCCCTGCCCGTCTCGTACAACTTCGACCCTGGCTCCGGCACCGACGGCGTCTCGGTCGAGATCGACGTGTCGGTGCTCAACCAGGTGGACGCCGCACCCTTCACCTGGCAGGTGCCCGGCCTGCGCGAGGAACTGGCGACCGAGATGATCCGGTCGCTGCCGAAGGCCGTCCGCACGCGGTTCGTGCCCGCCCCCGACTGGGGACGGCGGGCCCTGCGCTGGCTCGACGAACACCCCACCGCCGAGCCCTTCGACGTCGCCCTGGCCCGCGCTCTGACAGGCCTCTCGGGCGAGGTGGTCGATCCGGCCCACTTCAACACCGGCGTCCTGCCCGATCACCTGGGGGTGCGCTACGTCATCACCGACGGCCGCCGCACCCTCGGCGCCGGCAAGGACTTCGGCGAGTTGCGCGAGCAGTTCGCGCCGCGCCTGGCGCGGCGGCTGAACGCGGCGGCGTCCGACCTCGCCCACCCGGGCGCGGCGAACTGGCAGTTCGGCACGCTGCCGCGCGAGTCGGTGATCGATCGCGACCCGACGCCGCTCGTGGGCTACCCGGCGCTGGTCGACCAGGGCCAGACGGTCGGCGTCCGCATCGCCGACACCGAGCCCAAGGCGCGCCGCTGGCACGCACTCGGGCTGCGCCGTCTCGTCGTCCTCACGACGCCCGACCCCGCCCGCTCGGTCTTCGCGCGGCTCTCGAACGCCGACAAGGTGGCGCTCGCCGCGGGCCCCTACGTGAACCTCAACGCGGCCCTCGCCGACTGCCGGCTCAAGGCGACCGGTGATCTGGTCGTCGCCACGACGGGCGACCCGATCGACGTCCGTGACGAGGCCGCCTTCGCCCGCTGCCGGGACACCGTCCGCGCCGACGTCGCCGATCGCATGCAGTCGGTGGTGCGCACCGCGGCGCGCGCGCTCGGCCGCCACGCCGAGGTGCGCCGCACGCTCGAGGGGCTGCCGGCCTCCGAGGCGCGCGCAGACATCGAGGCCCAGCTCGACAACCTCGTGTTCGACGGCTTCGTCTCCGCGACGCCCGAGCCCCACTTCGGACGCCTCGAGCGCTACCTGCACGCGGCCGAGGTGCGCCTGGCCGGGCTGCGGACGAACCCGGCCCGCGACCGGCTCAACCTCGACGTCATCGCCGAGTTGGAGGAGGCCTACGCGCGGGTGTGCGAGCGCTACCCGGTGGGGGAGCTGCCGCCCGCGGCGTCCGACGTGGGCTGGCTGCTCGAGGAGTTGCGGGTGAGCCTGTTCGCCCAGTCGCTCGGCACGGCGCAACCGGTGTCGGCGAAACGTGTCCGGTCGGCCCTGGCGTCGTTGGGGTGAGCCGGAGCGTCGGCGGGGACGGCTAGAGTGGCGCGCATGCTGGATCCGAGGCAGCTGTACACCATCGACCCCGGAGTGCGCGCGAGCCTGGCGGGGGAGCGGCCCGTGCTGGTCCACCTGTTGGAGGGCTACGTCGACGCCGGCCAGGTGGCCCGCCAGCTGGCCGGGCACCTGCGCGACTCGCTCGAGTCGGTGGTGCTCGCCGACTTCGATCACGACCAGCTGCACGACTACCGCTCACGGCGTCCGCCCATGGTGTTCGACACGAACACGTGGGTGTCGCTGGAGGACTACGCGCTGCAGCTCTTCAAGGTGAAGGACGCCTCCGGTCGCGTTTTCCTGCTGCTCACCGGCCCGGAGCCGGACACCCAGTGGAACCGGGCGTGCGCGGCGATCCTCGACCTGGCGGGCGAACTGGGCGTGGAGCAGGTGGTGACGGGCCAAGGCGTGCCGATGGGTGTGCCGCACACGCGGCCGGTGCTGGTCACGAGCCACGCGACCGATCCCGAGCTCGTGACCGACAACCCCGTGTGGATCGATCGCGTCACCGTTCCGGGCAGTTTCGCTGGCATGCTCGAGTTCCGCGCCGGGCAGCGCGGCATTCTGGGCCGGGGGTTCGTCGCGCATGTGCCCCACTACCTCGCGCCGGGCACGTACGCCCCGGCCGCGCTGGCGGTGCTGGAGCGGCTCCGCGATGCCTCGGGGCTCGATGTGCCGCCCGGTGAACTGGCGAGTTTGTCGTTGCAGACGCTCACCCAGCTGGAGGCGGAGGTGGCCGGCGACAACGAGCTCGGCCCGCTCGTCGAGCAACTCGAGCGGCAGTACGACGAGCTCGAGGCGTCCGGCCGGGCATCGGTGCCGACGCCCGATGAGATCGGGGCGGCGGTCGAGCGCTTCCTCGCCCAGCAGGACGACGAGGGCGAGGGCCCCGATGCAGCACGTTGACGAGTTGCTCGACCTGTTGCACCTGGACGCCGCCGGTGCCGACCACTACGTGGGCCAGCACCCGGAAACGCTCATGCAGCGCACCTTCGGCGGCCAGGTCATGGCGCAGGCGTTGGCGGCCGTGTACGAAACGGTGGACGCCGCCAGAGTGGCGCACTCGCTGAAGGGCTACTTCCTGCGGCCGGGCTCCACGGACGCCCCCATCGACTACTTCGTCGAACGGACGCGCGACGGCGGCACCTTTTCGACCCGTCGCATCCAGGCGGTGCAGCGCGGCAAGGAGATCTTCTTGATGACCGCCTCGCTCAAGGTGCCGGAGGAGGGGCTGGAGCACACCGAGCGACCGGCGGTGGAGCCGCTGCCGCCCGACGAGTGCCCACCGCTGGCCCAGGTGCTGGGGGAGCGCAGCCGCCGGGCAGCGGAGATGTGGGAGCGCGAATGGGCGGCCGTGGAGGCCCGGTTCGTGCCCACCCAGCCGGTCGCACGCGGCGGGGCGCGCATGCAGGCGTGGATCCGCAGCCACGGCGATCTACCCGACGACCCGCGCGTGCACCAGATGGTGCTGGCCTACGCCTCCGACCTGACCCTGCTGGGGGTGACCACCGTGCCGCACCCGTACACGTTCGGCCAGCCGCAGCTTCAGATGGCCACCGTGGATCACTCCATGTGGTTCCACCGTCCCCTTCGGGCCGACCAATGGGTGCTGTACGACCAGAGCTCGCCGAACGCCGCCAACGGCCTGGGCTTCGCCACGGGCCGCCTCTACGACGAGCAGGGCGTGCTGGGGGCCTCGACCTCCCAGGAGGGCCTCATCCGCATCGTCGGGTCCTGACGCGCTCGTCGCACACATGAGGGGCCGGGCTCCGGGCCCGGCCCCTCTGGTTGGGGTGCCGAATGTGGGTGCTTCAGGCGGCCAACGTGTGGTCGCGAAGCTTGGCGATGGCCTGGCGTTCGATCTGGCGGACCCGCTCGGCGGTGATGCCCCAGACCTGCGCGATGTCGGCGAGCTTGGCCTGCCGGCCGTCCAGGAGCCCGTAGCGGCGGCGCACGACGTCGGCCGAGCGCTCGTCGAGGCGCTCCAGCATGGCGTCGAGGCGGCTGCGCTCCTCGGCGTCCAGGACCATCTCGTCCGGCCCCGGCGAGGTGTCGCGGGCGAGCAGGTCGCCGAGGGCGGTGTCGCCGTCCTCCTCGACCGGTGCATCCAGCGATACGTGCTCGCGGGCGAGGCGGAGCAGTTCGACGACGCGCTCTTCGTCGAGGTCGAGCTGGGCTGCGATCTCGGCGACCTCCGGCTCGCGGCCCAACTGCCGCTCGAGGTCACGACGCGTGGCGGACACCTGGTTGATCTGCTCGGCGACGTGCACGGGCAGGCGCACGATCCGGCCCTGCTGGGCGATGCCGCGGCTGATGGACTGGCGCACCCACCACGTGGCGTAGGTGGAGAACTTGAAGCCCTTGGTGTAGTCGAACTTCTCGACGGCCCGGATGAGGCCCGTGTTGCCCTCCTGGACCAGGTCGAGCAGCGGCATCTGGGAGCGCCCGTACTTGCGGGCGACCGAGACGACGAGCCGCAGGTTGGCGGTCACGAAGCGGCGCATCGCCTGCTCGCCCTCGTTGACGAGGGTGCGGAGTTCGTCGTCGGACGCCTTCGCGGCCTTGCGGCCGCCGCGCTCCTTGGTGGTCACGGTGCCGGCCAGGATGGCTTCGGCGTACAGGCCCGCCTCGATCAGCCGGGCGAGGTGAACCTCCTCCTCTGCGGTCAGGAGCGGCGTCTTCGCGATGCCGTCGAGGTACAGGCCGACGGAATCCTTGCCGTCGATGCCCTCGTTGGCACGGGCACGGGGGGAGCTCGAGATCATGTAGCGGTTCCTCTCTCTCGTCAGGAAAGTACAACGCACCTCGAGCCGGATTTGTTCGGTGGAACCCCCGAACGCCCCCTCAGGGCCCCCGCGGCAAGGCGAATAGAGACCGCAGTCGTACCTCCCCCTACTCCCGGAGGCGGCCCCGCTCGGGGTTGCTCTCAGCGGGTTCTCAGGCCGCTCCCACCTGGTCCATCAGCCACGCCAGCTGCCACGCGCGTTCGCGCCACGCCTTGTAGCGTCCGGAGACACCTCCGTGGCCGCCCGCCATTTCGGTGCGCAACAGGATCGGGTGCTCCTGCCCGTTGGTGGCGAAGTCCCGCAGCCGGGCGATCCACTTGGCGGGCTCGGTCACCTCCACCCGGGTGTCGTGGTAGCTCGTCGTCGCCAGGATGGCCGGGTAGGCCTGAGCAGCCACGTTCTCGTACGGCGCGTAGGTCTTCATGTAGCCGTAGACGGCGGGGTCGTGGAGCGGGTCGCCCCACTCCTCCCATTCCATGACGGTGAGGGGCAGGTCCGGATTGAGGATGGTCGTCACGGGATCCACGAACGGGACCGCCGCGTGGATCGCACGGAAGGCGTCCGGCGCGCTGTTGGCGACCGCACCCATGAGCAGGCCGCCGGCCGATCCGCCTTCGGCGGCGAGCCGGCCGGGAGCCACGTACCCCTGGGCGGCGAGCTCGCGTGCGCAGGCGACGAAGTCGGTGAACGTGTTGGCCTTGTGCAGTTCCTTGCCCGCCTCGTACCACGGACGCCCCAACTCCCCACCGCCGCGCACGTGTGCGATGGCGAACACCAGACCGCGGTCGAGCAGGCTGATGCGGCTCACGGCGAAGTGGGGGTCGATGGGGATCTCGTAGCTGCCGTAGCCGTAGAGGAGTCCCGGGGCGGTCCCGTCGACGGGCGTGTCGGAGCGACGCACGAGCGAGATGGGCACCCGGGTGCCGTCGTGGGCGGTCGCCCACAGGCGTTCGGCGACGTAGCGCGTCCGGTCGTAGGGCCCGTGTTCGGGGTGGTCGAGCACCGGCATCTCCTTGAGCAGCCGCCTCTCGCCGGTGTCGAGGCGGTACTCCCACACCGACGGCGGGGCGGTCAGCGACTCGTAGCCGAAGCGGATGCGGTCGGTGTCGGAGTCGGGCGCGTCCTCCGCGGCGACGTCGTAGATCTCCTCGTCGAAGGTGACCTCCGTCGCCGCCCCGAGTTCGCCGCCCGGCAGCCGGTCGAAGACCCGGACGCCCGGCAGCCCGTCCGTCCGGTGCGAGAGGACGACCGCGCGGTCGTAGACGGACACGCCGAGGAGGCGCGTCGCCGGATCGTGCGGCAGGACGGTCTCCCACGCGGAGGCGTCCGTGGCGTCCAGGGTCGCGCGGCTGAGCATGAACTGGGGTGCGTCGTCGTTGTGGACGATCCAGAGGGCGTCGGGGCCGACCTCGACGGCGTACTCGACACCCTGGCGGCGCGGGGCGACGCACCGGGGCGCGGCAGTCGGCTGGTCGGCGGGGATGAGGTGGGTCTCGCTGGTGACCTTGCTGCCGAGCTCGACGATGACCCAGCGGTCGTCGCGGGAGGTGCCCAGCCCCATCCAGAAGCGCTCGTCGGGCTCGGTGAGGACGAGTGCGTCGGACGCCGCATCGCCGATCCGGTGCCGCCACACCTCGTGGGGGCGCCAGGCGGCGTCCAGACGCGTGTAGAAGAGCCAGTCGTCGCCGGCCCACGAACCGCCGGCACCCACGCCCCGGACCGGCCCGTCGATGATCGCGCCGGTGGCCAGGTCGAGGACGTAGAGGTCGTAGCGCTCGTCGCCGGTGAGGTCGACGGAGTAGGCGAGGCGGCGTCCGTCGGGGGAGACCTCCGACCAGCCGAGGGCGGTGTACGCGTGGCCCTCGGCGATGAGGTTCACGTCGAGCAGCACCTGCTCGTCGGCGTGCGGTTCGGTCACGTCGGGAACGTCGTCCCGCGAGGTCGCCGGCAGGCGGCACGAGCGGGAGTAGTTCTGGCCTTCGGTCGTGCGCGTGTAGTACCAGTAGGCGGTGCCGTCGGAGTGCTTCACGTGCAGGGGTACGGACAGGTCGGTCTGCTTGGTGCGCGCGGCGATGTCGCCGTAGAGCTCCTCCCGAAGGGCGTCGAGATGGGCGGTCGCGGCGTCCGCCCAGGCGTTCTCGGCCTCCAGGTAGGCCACGAAGTCCGGGTCGGTCTTGTCGGCCATCCAGTGGTAGGGGTCGGCGACCGCGTCGCCGTGCACCTCCCGGACGTAGGGGCGTTGCGGCGCGTCGGGTGCGGTCAGCGGCGAATCAGGCACGGCCGACAGCGTAGCCCGGGCCCCCATTTGGGTGGGGGGGCGGCGACGTGTCAAAATGGTCGGTGCGCCAGCCGTTGACAAGTCCCGGACGGCGCACGCCCAGACAGAGGATGAACGGAGGGGCCCCGGTGACTCCACGCTCCACGACCGCACCGTCCAACACCACCGCATCCCGCAAGGCCGCCGGCACCGCGAAAGCACCCCGCACGCGGGGCAAGGCCGCGGCCGCGGACGGCGAGGCCCTCGAGACTGAGGGGACGCCGGCGCGCAGCGGGTCGGGAGCGAGGAAGCCGGCCGCACGCGGCACCGCCCCCGCCGAGCCGGAGCCCTCGGTTGCTGACGACGACGGCGCGGACGTCGAAGCGGAACTGGAGGACGTCGAGCCGGAAGAGCTCGTCGACGAGGACATCGACATGGCCGACGAGGATGACGCCGACGAAACGCCGACCGTCGCCGAGGTGCTCAGCCCCGAGCGCATCAAGGACGTCAAGTTCGCACGTGAGGGCGACGATGTGGTGCTGACCGTGGGCGGGAAGAAGCGCAGCCTGGACGAGGTCGACGAGAATGCGTTCGACCAGACCGAGGCGGCCAAGGACGAGAAGGAGATCGCCGAGGACGAAGGCTTCGTCGTCTCCGACACCGACGACACCGACGAGCCTGAGCAGCAGGTCATGGCGGCGGGCGCGACCGCGGACCCCGTCAAGGACTATCTGAAGCAGATCGGCAAGGTGGCGCTGCTGAACGCCGAGCAGGAGGTCACGCTCGCCAAGCGCATCGAGGCCGGCCTGTTCGCCGACGAGTCGATCACCGACGGTCGCGTCAAGACGCTCGACGTCGAGGACTTCGAGTGGATCGCCGAGGATGGGCGTCGCGCCAAGAACCACCTGCTCGAGGCGAACCTGCGCCTTGTGGTGAGCCTCGCCAAGCGGTACACGGGCCGCGGGATGCTCTTCCTGGACCTGATCCAGGAGGGCAACCTGGGCCTCATCCGTGCGGTCGAGAAGTTCGACTACACGAAGGGCTACAAGTTCTCGACGTACGCGACGTGGTGGATCAAGCAGGCCATCACCCGCGCGATGGCCGATCAGGCGCGCACGATCCGCATCCCGGTGCACATGGTGGAGGTCATCAACAAGCTGGCGCGTGTCCAGCGGCAGATGCTGCAGGACCTCGGCCGCGAACCCACTCCGGAGGAGCTTGCCAAGGAGCTCGACATGACGCCCGAGAAGGTCGTCGAGGTGCAGAAGTACGGCCGCGAGCCCATCTCGCTGCACACTCCGCTGGGCGAGGACGGCGACTCCGAGTTCGGCGACCTCATCGAGGACTCCGAGGCCGTCGTGCCCGCCGAGGCCGTGAACTTCACGCTGCTGCAGGAGCAGTTGCACGACGTGCTCGACACGTTGAGCGAACGGGAGGCAGGCGTCGTGAGCATGCGGTTCGGCCTCACCGACGGCCAGCCGAAGACGCTCGATGAGATCGGCAAGGTCTACGGCGTCACGCGCGAGCGCATCCGCCAGATCGAGTCCAAGACCATGAGCAAGCTGCGGCACCCGTCGCGCTCGCAAGTGCTCCGCGACTACCTGGACTGATGCACCCACGGATTCGGCCAGCGACCGTCCTCGACCTCGAGGCGGCGCTGGCGATGAAGGACGCGGCGTGGCGAGAGACCTACGGGGGTCTGGTCCCCGACGAGGTGCTCGCCGGGCTGGATGCGCGGCGTCCGGCTGCCGTGCAGCGGTGGGAGCAACGGCTGCTCGACGGCGCCTACCTGTGGCTCGCGCTGGACGGCGACGACGTGGTGGGGGTCGCCTCGGCTGGACCGCGCCACGACGACGATGACGTGGACGTGCTCCTGGAGCTCCAGATGCTCTATCTGCTCGATCGCGTGAAGGGCACCGGTCTCGCGCAGGTGCTGCTGACCACGACGCTCGGGGACGTGGACGCGTACCTCTGGGTGCTCGCGGGCAACGAACGGGCGATCGCCTTCTACCGCAAGCAGGGGTTCGAGCCCGACGGTGCCACGAAGTCGGTGGCCGGCATGCCGGGAGAGGTCCGTGAGCTCCGCATGGTGCGGACGTCGTGGGCGGGCTGAGCCAGCTCAGCGGCGGCCGCGGCCGGGTGAGGGGCGGCGTCCGGCGCCGGCCCTGCGGGGCGTGTTCTGCCTGCGCGGCGCAGCCTTGGGCTGTGCCGTGGAGCGGGAGCTGTTCACCGTCCGCCCCCGGACGATGCCGATGAACTCCTGGAGCAACTCGCCGTCCGCTTCGGGACGGAACGCCAGCGCGATGCCGGTGGTGGGGGCGTCCGTGACGGGGACGACCACGAAGTCACGCCGGCTGTGGGAGCGTGCGACCGACATGGGCACGAGAAGCACGGCATCGCCGAAGACGGCCTCCAGGAGGGTGGCGTCGGTCACCTCGGATCGGATGTCCTCACCCTCGAGGTCGGCCAGGGTGAGCTCGTCGTACAGGGCGATCCCGTGGTCCTTGGACGCCCACGCGACGGTGACCTCCTCGTAGAGGCGGATCACGCGCAGCCCGGTCGTGTCCAGCGGCAGGCGCACGAAGCAGGCGTCCACGCTGCCCTCGTCGAGCACCCGTCGCTGGTCGGCGTCGGCGACCGCCACCACCTCGAGCGCCACGCCGGGGAAGCGCGCCTCCCACCGCCCGCGCCAGGTGGTGAGGGTGACGCCGAAGACCTGCCCGATGCGCAGCACCTCAGCCACGCAACACCTCCTCGAACGCCGCCAGGGCGTCCGCGGAGAAGAGGACGAAGCGCACGTCGTCGACGCCCGGGGCGGGGTTGGCCGAGACGGCGGCGACTGCGATGCGCGCGACCTCGCGGACGTCCCAGCCGTAGACGCCGGCGCTGACCGCGGGGAAGGCGAGGGACGCCGCGCCGAGCCCGGCGGCCACCTCCAGCGACCGCGTGAAGCAGGACACCAGCAGGGCCGGATCGGTCTGGCCGGCGTGGCGGTTCGGGCCGACGGTGTGGACGACCCAGCGGCAGGGGAGGTCGAACGCCTCGGTGGCGACGGCGTCCCCGACCGGCAGTCCGTCCGGCAGGGTGGTGGCGCGTAGCTCGCGGCACGCCGCCAGCAGGCGGGGTCCGGCGGCGCGGTGAATGGCCCCGTCGACGCCGCCCCCGCCCAGCAGCGAGCTGTTGGCGGCGTTGACGATCGCGTCGACGCGCTCGTGGGTCAGGTCGCCCCGGTGGGCGGTGATGCTGCGCATGGGCCCATCCTGCCCCGAGGGCCGGGAATGCGGCAGGGGTGCGCCACGTTGGTCTGACATGCTCTGCGTGCCGTTGTCCGTGCTCGACCTGTCACCCGTCCGCGCCGGCGGCACGACCTCGGACGCCTTCACCGACACCTTCGCACTCGCCGGGGCCGCCGACGACCTGGGCCTGGCGCGGTACTGGGTGGCCGAACACCACAACATGCCCGCGGTCGCCGCGACGACCCCGCCGGTCGTCATCGCGGCCGTCGCGGCGCGCACGCAACGCATCCGCGTGGGCTCGGGCGGAGTCATGCTGCCCAACCACAGTCCCTACGTCGTGGCCGAGCAGTTCGCCGCGCTGGAGGCGATCCACCCCGGGCGCATCGATCTCGGCATCGGCCGCGCCCCGGGCGCCGATCAGGTGACCGCGTGGGCCCTGCGCCGCACGCAGGAGGGCCTCGGGCACGAGGAGTTCGACGAGCACCTCCGCCTGCTGCGGGCCTGGCTGAGCCCGACGGGCGTCCGCACCGGCATGGGCACGACGCTCACGGCCACGCCCGCGGCGTCCAGTTACCCCGAGATCTGGCTGCTCGGCAGCTCGGACTACTCCGCGCGCCTGGCCGGACGCCTCGGCCTGCGGTACTGCTACGCCGCCCACTTCGGTCAGCTCGACCCGGCCGGCGTCCTCGCCCTGTACCGCGAAGCCTTCGTCGCGTCGGCCGAACTGGACGCCCCGTACGCGATGGTGTGCACCTCGGTCATCACTGCACCGACGGACGCCGAGGCACAGTACCTGGCCGGCCCGTCACGGGTGATGTGGGCCAGCCTGCGCACCGGACGCCTCGGCCCGGTGGTCTCGCCCGAGGAGGCGGAGCGTCAGCTCGCCGGTCAGGACGTGGTGGGCGGCACCAAGCTCGTGGGCACGCCGGACGCCGTCCGTGCGGGACTGGAGGCACTGGTTGCCGACACGGGGGCCGCGGAGCTCATGGTGACCTCCACCGCGTACGACGTCGCGACGCGCATCGCGACGCTGTGCGACCTGGCCGGCTGAGGCGCGGGGTCACCCGCAGACGCGAGAGCCCGGCACCCAACGGTGCCGGGCTCGCGAGTCTGGGGACGACGGGCTCAGGCGAGCTTGGCCGTTTCGTCGTGGATGTTGAGGGCGACCTGCTTGAGCTTGTCGCTGTGGGCGCGGCCGTGGTGGGCGCAGAACAGGAGCTCCCCACCGGAGGCCAAGGTGACCCGGTAGTAGGCCTGGGCGCCGCAGCGGTCGCAACGGTCGGCTGCGGTGAGTCCGTCCAGCACAGTGGTGGTCATCGGCCTTCCTTTCTCGGCGGTCGTTCGGACACCTGATGCAACGCAGACGCCCGACGGGTTGTTCCCGATGCTGCCAAGCTACCCGGCGAGCCCCCGGAAGACAGGCCCCGCCACACGATCGCAACACGAACGTGTCCTCGGCGGAACTGTCGGAGCACGCCGGTAACCTCCCTTGGGTGACCAGCACCCAAGCCAAGCCGTCGGCGAAGACCACCGAGCCACGCGAATACTCCGCGCGCCACCTGCTCGTGCTGGAGGGCCTCGAGGCGGTCCGCAAGCGCCCGGCCATGTACATCGGCTCCACCGACACGCGCGGCCTCATGCACTGCATGTGGGAGATCATCGACAACGCGGTCGACGAGGCGCTGGCCGGGTTCGGCAAGAAGATCGTGGTGACGCTGCACCGCGACGGATCGGTCCAGGTCGACGACGTCGGCCGCGGCATGCCGGTCGACATCGAGCCGCGAACCGGCTTGTCCGGCGTCGAGGTGATCTTCACGAAGCTCCACGCGGGCGGCAAGTTCGGCGGCGGGTCCTACAACGCCACCGGCGGCCTGCACGGCGTGGGGGCGTCCGTCGTCAACGCGCTCAGCTCACGCCTCGACGTCGAGGTCGACCGCAACGGCTCCACGTGGGCCATGTCGTTCCGCCGCGGCGTCCCGGGCGTGTTCGCAGGTGAGGGGCCCGACGCCCCGTTCACGCCCGACAACGCGCTGTGCAAGGTGAAGCGCGTCGCCAAGACGGTCACCGGCACCCGCATCCGGTACTGGCCGGACCGGCAGATCTTCCTGGCCGACGCCAAACTGTCCGGCACCCAGCTCGCCCAGCGGGCCCGCCAGACCGCGTTCCTCGTGCCCGGGCTCGAGATCTCGATCGACGACCGGCGCGTGCCGGGCGAGGAACACGTCGACACCCACCTGCACTCCGGCGGCATCTCGGAGTTCGCCGACTTCCTCTCCGAGGGGGCTGCGGTCACCGATGTCCTGCGTCTCGGCGGGCACGACCGTTTCACCGAGACGGTGCCGATGCTGGACGCCGAGGGTGCGATGACGCCGACCGACGTGGAGCGCGACCTCGAGGTCGACATCGCCCTGCGTTGGAGCGACACCTACGACACGAAGGTCGCTTCGTTCGTCAACATCATCGCCACGCCCAAGGGCGGCACCCACGTGCTGGGCTTCGAACGCGGCCTCGTGCGGGCGTTCGGCAAGGCGCTGGACGGTACGCGTCTGCTCAAGGCCGGCGAGGAGGTGCTCAAGGAGGACATCCTCGAGGGTCTCACCGCCGTGGTGACGGTCAGGCTGGCCGAGCCGCAGTTCGAGGGCCAGACGAAGGAGGTGTTGGGGACGCCCCCGGTCACCCGGCTCGTCGCCCGGATCGTGGAAGCCGAACTGCTCGGGTTCCTGACCACCTCGAAGCCCTCCCAGCGGCCGCAGGCCCGTGCGGTGCTCGAGAAAGCGGTGGGGGCGTCCCGCACCCGCGTGGCCGCGCGCGCCCACAAGGAGAACCAGCGCCGCAAGAACGCCCTGGAGTCGAGCACCCTGCCGGCCAAGCTGGCCGACTGCCGCAGCACGGACGCCGACCGCACCGAGCTGTTCATTGTCGAGGGCGATTCGGCCATGGGCACCGCCAAGATGGCCCGTAACTCCGAGTTCCAGGCGCTCTTGCCCATCCGCGGAAAGATCCTCAACGTCCAGAAGGCGTCGGTGGGCGACATGCTCAAGAACGCCGAGTGTGCGGCGATCATCCAGGTGGTGGGCGCCGGCTCGGGGCGCACGTTCGAGCTGGACGCCGCCCGCTACGGCAAGATCATCTTCATGGCCGACGCCGACTCCGACGGCGCCCACATCCGCACCCTGTTGACCACGCTGTTCTTCACCTACATGCGTCCGCTGATCGAGGCCGGAAAGGTGTACACGGCCGTCCCGCCACTGCACCGCTTCGAGCTGACCCACCCGAAGAAGGGGCAGGAGAAGTACCTCTACACCTACTCGGAGGCCGAGTACCAGCGGAAGCTCGCGGAGCTCACCAAGAAGGGCACGGGCTTCAAGGAGCCGCAGCGCTACAAGGGCCTCGGCGAGATGGATGCGGACCAGCTCAAGGAGACCACGATGGACCCGCGGCATCGCACGCTGCGACGCATCACGGTCGAGGAGGGGGAGTCGCTGGAGCAGGCCATCGTCACGTTCGAGAAGCTCATGGGCAACGAGGTGGCCCCGCGCAAGGAGTTCATCATCGAGGGCGCCTACGCGCTCGACGCCGAACGCATCGATGCGTGAGGTTTACGATGCCGCGCATGGACACCACACCCGAGCCCGACGGCGGCTTCGATGACCTCCTGAGGGCGAACAAGCGCTACGCCCTGAGCGCGCCGCGTGGCTTCGACGGGATCGCGCACGAGGGCGTCCTCATCCTGACGTGCATGGACAGCCGCATCGAGCCGCTGGAGATGTTCGGTCTGAGGGTGGGGGAGGCGAAGATCCTCCGCACGGCGGGCAGCCGCCTCACGCAGGCAGCGCTGGCCGGGATGGTCATGGGTGTCCACAAGCTGCACGTAAAGCGCATCCTCGTCGTGCCGCACACCAAGTGCGCGGCGGCGTCCATGACGGAGGAGGAGATGCGGACGGCGATCACGGAGGTCTCGGGGGTCGACGTGGGCGACTTCGAGTTCGGCGTCGACCCCGACCAGCTCGACCGGCTGCGCGAAGACGTCGACACGGTGCGCAGCCACCCCCTCGTCGGCCCCTACGCGACGGTGGGCGGCTTCCTCTACGACGTGGACACCGGTCTGGTCAGCCATGAGTGCTGAGCGGCGGCGGCGTCCGTGGGGCGTCCTGACGCTCGACACCCCGCCGCTGCGCGGGGCGGACGCCCGCCTGGCCATCGTGGTCGGGGTGCTTGGGGCGGTCTTCCTCCTCGTGCCGCGCGGGCTCGGCTGGGTCGGCGACCACCTGTGGGCCGAGGACGGCGCCATCTTCCTCGCCGAGCAGCACTCCTTGGGCGTCAGCTCCTGGTTCGTCACCTACGGCGGCTACCTCCACCTCATCCCCCGCGCTCTCGCCACCGCGTTCGCGGGCGCGCCCCTGGAGGTCTACCCGAGCGTCATGCTCGCCTGCACGGTCGTGTTCCGGCTCATCGCCTACGGCTACGCGGCCCGCCTGTTCGCCTCCTACCTCGGGTCGGCCCGTTGGGGCATCGCGGCCGCCGCGGTCGGCGTCCTGTTCCTCCCGGTGGGGCAGTGGGAGGTGGTGGGCAACATCACCAACCTCCGCTGGACCCTCGACGTGCTCGTCGTCGTGCTGCTCATGAGCGTCTTCACCCGCCCGGCCGCGGCGCTGTGGGCGGGGCTGCTGCTGTTCGGCGCGGCGATGAGCGATCCGCTCGTGATCGGCATGGCCCCGCTCGTGCTGCTGAGGCTGGTGGACGGACGCGGCTGGTCGCGTCTTCCCGCGCTCGCGTTCACGGCGGGCGCGATCGGCCAGGCCCTCCTCATGAAGGGCACCTCACGCACCATCCCCGAGGCGGAGAACTTCCTGCAGCACCCGGGCGACCTCGGCATCCAGCTGGCCCTGCGGGGCCCGCTTTCGACGCAGTTCGGCGTCACCTGGGCATCCGAACAGGCGATCGGCGACGTTCGCTGGCTGTGGGCGGCGGTGGCGGGCACGGTGGTGATCCTGCTGGCCTCGCTCGGGGCGCGCCGCACCGGCGGGGTGGCGCCGGGGGCCCGGGTGGCGTTCCTCGTGGTCTGGGCGGGCGCCGGCCTGGCGCTGTTCCTCGCCACGATGGCTTTCGTGTCGATGCCGGCAGCGTCGGCCGACCGGTGGGACCTGATCGCGACGAACGTGCCGCGCTACACCGCGCTGCTCTGCTTCTTCCTCACGCCCGTGCTCGTCGCGGGGTGGCAGGCGCTGTGCTCGTGGCGGGGCGTGGGCCGGATCGCGCGGGTCGTCGCTCTCGCGAGCATGGTCGTGCTGGCCGCAGGCATGGTGCGCGACTTCGGCGGGTACCCGCTGCAGTACGACACCGAGTCGTGGCGCGGACAGGTCGCCGCGGCGCGGGCCCAGTGCGATGCTGGCGGCGGGCCGGCGCGGCTCACCTTGTCCCCGCACTGGTGGGGTCAGGTCGAGCGGGCTTGCGACGGGACGATCACGACCCTGCGCCGGGATCCCTGACCACCCGCGAGGCAGCCCCTGCGATCGGCTGCAGGGCCGGCGTCCCCGACCCGTCGCGCTTGCCGGTGGCCGGAGGCAGGTCGATAGCAGCCCCGGACGCCGCCGCCGCGATCACCGGCACCTCGCCGACGTGGGCGAGCAGGAGCGTGTCCTCGCCCTTGAGGAACCGGTGCGCACGGACGCCGCCGGTCGCCCGGCCCTTCGCCGGGTACTCGGCGAACGGCGTCACCTTGACCGAGCCGGCCTCGGTACCGGGGAGGGCGTCCGACGAGCCCGACACCGTCACGACGACAGCCTCGCCCACGACCGCGCCGAAGAACACCACCTTGGCCCCCGCGGCGAGCTTGATGCCCGCCATGCCGCCGCCCGAGCGTCCCTGCGGCCGGACGGTGGCGGCGGGGAAGTGGAGCAGTTGGGCGTCGGAGCTGACGAAGACCAGCTCGGCGGAATCGTCGAGCAGTTCGACGGCGCCCACGACGCTGTCGCCGTCGTCGAGGCGGATGACCTCCCAGGCGTCCTTGTTGGTGAGCAGCTCGGGGTTGACCCGCTTGACCACGCCGCGCTCGGTGCCGAGCGCCCACGTGGCGTCGGCGCCCAGCCGGGTGAGAGCCAAGGGCCGCTCGCCAGCGGCGAGGTCGAGGAGTTCGGACGCCAGCGTCCCGCCCGCCAGGTTGGGGGCGTCGGCGGTGAGCGCGACCGACGGCAGTTCCACCGCGTGAGCGCGCAGGACGCGGCCGTGCGAGGTGAGCACGCCGTAGTCGGAGCGGGCACTCGTGCGCACCGCCGAGACGATGACGTCGTGCTGCGCGCGGCGGCCGCCGACCGGCAACGGGGCTGCGGTGTCGGCCCGGGCGAGGAGCCCGGCCGAGCTCAGCATGACGACGCAAGGGTCGTCGGCCACCTCGAGCGGGGTGGCAGCGGCCGTCACGGCCGTGCCGCCACCGGCCAGCAGGACCGTGCGCCGCGGCGTACCGTGTGTCCGGGCCACCTCGTCGAGTTCGCGGGCCACGAGGGCGCGCAGCTCGTCGTCGTTCTCGATGATCGTCGACAGGTCGGCCAGCCGCTGCTCGAGTTCGTCGCGCTCGGCCTCGAGCTCGATCTGGCTGAACTTCGTGAGCCGACGCAGCGGCAGCTCAAGGATGTAGTTGGCCTGCGCCTCGGACAGGTCGAAGACCTCGATGAGGCGCGCGCGGGCCTGGGCGACGTCGTCCGAGCCGCGGATGAGCGCGATCACGTCGTCGATGTCGACGATGGCGATGAGCAGGCCCTGCACGAGGTGCAGCCGTTCGGCGGCCTTGCGGTGGAGGAACTGCGTGCGGCGCAGCGTGACGTCGAGGCGGTGGTCGGCGTAGACGACGAGGGCGTCGCGCAACGACAGCGTCTGCGGCTGGCCCTCGACGAGGGCGACCATGTTGATGCCGAAGCTGTCCTCGAGCTTGGTGAGCCGGTAGAGCTGCTCGAGCATGGCGTCGGGGTTGATGCCGTTCTTCACCTCGATGACGAGGCGGGTGCCGTTGACGAGGTCGGTGAGGTCCTTGATGTCGGCGATGCCGGTGATCTTCTTGTTCTGGTGCAGCGTCTTGATCTGCTCGATGACCCGCTCGGGCCCGACGGCATAAGGCAGCTCGGTGACGGCGATGCCACGACGGCGCGGCGAGGTCTGCTCGATGCGCGCGGTGGCGCGGATCTTGAAGGTGCCGCGCCCGGTGGCGTAGGCGTCCGCGATGCCCTCGAGCCCGACGATCTTGCCACCGGTGGGCAGGTCGGGGCCCGGAATGAACCGCATGAGGTCGTCGACGGTCGCGTCCGGATGCTTGAGCAGGTGCTTGAGTGCCTGCACGCACTCGATCAGGTTGTGCGGCGGGATGTTCGTCGCCATGCCCACCGCGATGCCCGTCGACCCGTTGACGAGCAGGTTCGGGAAGGCCGCCGGCAGCACGACCGGCTCGGTGCCCCGGCCGTCGTAGTTGGCCTTGAACTCGACCGTGTCGGCATCGATGTCGGACACCATCGCGGACGCCGCTGGCGCCATGCGGCACTCGGTGTAGCGCATGGCCGCGGGGCCGGCGTCCGGGGAGCCGAAGTTGCCGTGCCCGTCGACCACGGGCAGCCGCATCGACCAGCTCTGCCCCATGCGGACCAGGGCGTCGTAGATGGCGCCGTCGCCGTGCGGGTGCAGCTTGCCCATCACCTCGCCGACGACGCGGGCGCACTTGACGTGCGGACGGTCGGGTCGCACGCCCATGTCGTCCATCGAGTACAGGATGCGGCGCTGGACCGGCTTCAGCCCGTCGCGGGCATCGGGCAGGGCACGGGAGTAGATGACGGAGTAGGCGTACTCGAGGAAGCTGGTCTCCATCTCGGCGGTGACGTCGACGTCGATGATCTTCTCGACGAATTCGTCATCGCTCGGCGGTCGTTGGACCACGCGCCTTCCCTTCCCCAGGTTCTGCTCCGGCCCATTCTGGCACCGGCGGGCTCAGATCAGGCCGAAGCGCTCCCGGGTCATCTGCGAAAGGCCGCGCCCGTCGGGGGCGCGCATGATCGGGACCGGCGGGGCCGTGGACTCGTCCTCGAGCAGCGGTTCCGTCGTGCCGTGCGCCAGGTAGTGCTCGGCGGGGGAGAGCTGCCGGATCGCGATACCGAGCACATGGCCCGGGTTGGCGGCGGCGAACTCGCGGTAGATCTCGGGGTCGTGCTGGCCGTCGTCGCCGACGAGCAGCCAACGGATGCCTGGGAAGTCGACGGACAGCTGCAGCAGCGAGCGGCGCTTGTGCTCTTGCCCGGAGCGGAACCAGCCGGTGTTCGTCGGCCCCCAGTCTGTGAGCAGCATCGGCCCCTCGGGGTAGCGGTGGCGGCGCATGAACCGCGTCAGGAAGCCGTGCGTGTTCCACGCGCCGGTGGACAGGTAGACGACCGGCGCGCCGGGGTGGGCGGCCTCGACCGCGTCGTAGAACACCGCCATCCCCGGGATCGCCTGCCGGGCCGCCTCGGTGCGGATGAAGCTGTTCCAGGCGGCGACGAACGGGCGGGGGAGCATCGTCGACAGGACCGTGTCGTCGATGTCGCTCACGATGCCCACGGTCGTCTCGGGGGGAACGACGAGGACCGGCACGCGGGCGTCCGCCGCCTGCTCGCTCGAGACGGTGGCGAGCGACCATCCGCCGGCGAGCCCGTGGTCGCGGACGCGATGATCGATGTAACCACCCCGGTCGGTGTGGCCGTGGACCTCGGTGTCGCCCAGGGTGATGGTGTACCGCACGTGCACGCAGGCGGTCGTCAGGAAGTTCCGCCAGCCCCGGCGCCGCAGGAACTCCTCGGCGGCCTTGCCGAGTTGGGTCTCGGCGAAGTTGGGGCTGAGCACGACGCGACCCAGGACGCGGGCGAACCCGGTGTCCCCGTAGGCCGTGTAGGGGATGATCCGTTCCCGCCACCCGAAGGACCGCAGGATCGCCTCGAGCCGCCGGTCGACGAACATCTCGAGGCGGGCGCCGAAGAACGGGCGGTTGCTCATGGCAGACAACCTAATGGACGCCGCCCCCGCGGTTCGCCCCGCCGGCGCGGGTGGTGACACAATGCGAAGATGACCACACGCCAACTCCCGGCCGAACTGCGCGGTGCCATCGTCGGCTCCGGCTACTTCCCGGAGTTCGTCGAGGCCACCTTGCTGCAGGCGATCGGTGACGAGGAGGTGTCCGCCTCCCTGCTCCACCATGAGGCCACGTTCACCTCCAGCGAGCTGCACCGCCACGTCACGGTCCTCGTGCTCACGCCCACCCGCTTCGTCGTGGCACACACCGACGACGGGGACGCCCCCGGCGTCACCCAGGCCATCACGACCGTCGAGACGGTTCCGCTGCGCAAGATCGTCTCCGTCGGGGTCACGCAGGTGGCCGCCCGGCCCGAGACGTTCAAGCGCGGCCGCTCGCCGCTCGCCGAGGCCTGGCTGGTCGTCAACTGGGGCACCGCGCGCCGTGTCGAGTCGGAGCCCGCCTCCTGCGGCGACCCCACCTGCGACGCGGAGCACGGCTACACCGCCACCGATCTGGCCGACGACCTGATGGTTCGCATGAGCGCCGCCGCCGACGGGGAGGACGCCCTGGCGAACCTGGTCGAGTTCGGCTCCCTGCTCCAACGGGTGTGTGCCTGACGTGAGCGACCAGCCCCTGGTGCCCGATTACGGTACCTCGACCCTCGCCGACGTGTTCGGCAGCGTTGCGACGTCGCTCGGCGTGGATGGGTGGTCCGGACCCCTCGACCTGCCGGCGTCCCGGCGATGGGTGATCCTTCTCGTCGACGGGCTGGGCGATGCCAACCTGGCGGCCGCGGCGTCCGACGCGCCCTACCTGGCGGGCCTCCGCGAAGCGCAGGGCCGCACCGTCACCAGCGCGGCCCCGAGCACCACCGCGACCTCGGTGACCAGCCTGGGGACCGGCCTGACGCCGGGACAGCACGGCATCGTCGGCTACGCCTTCCGCAACCCGGTCTCGGGCGGGTACCTCAACGCCCTGCTGTGGGCCGATGGGCTCTCAGCGCTCGACGTCCAGCCTCGCCTCACCGGCTTCGAGCGGTTGTCGCGCAGCGGTGTCGCGCTCGGCAACGTGAGCCCGGCGCGCTTCCAGGGCAGTGGCCTCACCGAGTGCGCCTTGCGAGGTGCGCGGTTCTGGCCGGTCGCCGACGAGGACAACCACCCCGCGCGGATCCGGCAGGTGGTGGACGCCGCAGGCGCCGCCGACGCGACGCTCACCTATTTCTACGAGCGTTCGCTCGACCACGCCGGCCACTCCGACGGCTGGCGGTCGGGCAGTTGGCGCGAGAAGCTGCGCCGCATCGACCGGCTGGCCACCCGCCTTCGGCAGGAGTTGCCCGACGACACCCGCCTGCTCGTGACGGGCGACCACGGCATGGTCGACTCGCCGCGCGAGCGGTGGGTGGTCGCCGAGGATGTCCCGGGCCTTCTCGACGGCGTCACGTTGCTCGCTGGCGAGGGTCGGTTCCGGCAGCTGTACGCCGAGGCGTCCGACGTGGCGCTCGTCGCCGCACGTTGGGCGCGGCACCTCGGGGATCGGGCCTGGGTGCGCACCCGTGACGAGGCGATCGACGCGGGCTGGTTCGGGCCGACCGATGCCCGGACGGCGCAGCGCATCGGCGACGTGCTCGTCGTCCTGCGCGACGACTGGGCCGTCATGACCCGCAACCAGCCCAAGGAGTTCGGCCTCGTCGGCATGCACGGCTCGCTGACCGACGCAGAGATGCGCGTCCCGCTGCTGGTGGGCTGACGTGGCGCAGCTGACCTACTTCACGGGGCCCATGAACTGCGGCAAGTCGACGTTGGCCCTGCAGGTCGACTACACCGAGGCGTCGGCCGGACGCCGCGGCCTGCGGTTCACGTGCCTGGATCGCGGCGGGGCGGCGATCATCAGTTCCCGGATAGGCCTCCACGCTCCGGCCACCGAAGTGACGCCCGAACTCGACCTGTGGCAGGTGGTCACCGGCGAGCTGACCGCCGGCCGCCGCGTCGACTACCTCGTCTGCGACGAGGCCCAGTTCTACGCGCCCACCCAGGTGGACGATCTGGCCCGCATCGTCGACGAGTTGGGGATCGACGTCTCGTGCTTCGGCATTCTCGCCGACTTCCGCACCGAGCTGTTCCCGGGCTCGCGCCGGCTCGTCGAACTGGCTGACCGGATCGAGATGCTGCCCGCCCGGCCGCGCTGCTGGTGCGGTGCCCCCGCGACACACAACGCGCGCATCGTGGACGGAGAGATGGTGGTCGAGGGCGACCAGATCGCCGTGGGCGGCACCGACGGCGGGAGCGCCGGCGAGGTGAGCTACGAGGTGTTGTGCCGGCTGCACCACCGCAAGCTGCTGCCGAGTGCCAAGTCGCACGTCGACCTCACGCCGGAACCGCTTCCCTTCGAGGGCTGAGGCGGCCGGTCAGCCCTCCGAACGCGGGCCGCCGAACACGATCTCGTCCCAGCTCGGCACCTGGGCGCGCTTCTTGCGCGGCTTCGGCTTCGGCAACGGCGGGGGAGCCTCCACGTCATCGATGAGCGACAACTGCTCGGGCTCCTGCGGCGCCGCGGGTCCGGCCTCGTCCGTCGCGGTTGGGGCCTCCTCCACCGAGGGTCGAGCCTCGTCGAGACCCGTCTCCACGGGCGGCTCGGCCGGGGGCGCGACCTCCTCCTTGGGATGCACGAGGCCGGCGTAGATCTTCACCGAGTCCTCGTCGAAGCTGCTCAACATGTCGTAGAGCACGTCCATGCCCGAGTCCGACTCGGCGATCTCGTAGACGCCGTCGACCTCGGCCAGGTCACTGTCGCGGTAGGCATCGGTCAGGTCGTCGTGGTCGCCCTCGGACACCGCCGGCGTGGTCTCGTCGGTGGGCTCCTCGCCGGGATCGTCGGGCAGCGGCGCGACGTTCACCTCGTCAGCGACGGACAGGGCGCGGAGGAGGGCCAGATCATCCTGCTGATGAGCCACGGGCGGCGTCCTGGTGCTGTCGCCGACGAGCAGCCGGGCCTCCTCGTTGGTGGCCACGGAGAAGCGGCCGCCCTGGTCGTAGGCGAAGTCGGCGACGTGGTCGGCGTCATCGGCCCTCCAGGTGGCCCGGACACGCCAGCGCCGGTCCTCCAGCTTCCAGGCATCCCAGGCCACGTCGTCGGCGTCCACCCCGAGGGCCGTGAGCGAATCGGCGACGGCGTTGCGCAGCGCACGGTGGGAGGTGGTCTCTCCGCGGCGGCGGACAGGGTTCGTGCGGGCGAGGCCGGCCACGTGCTCGCGCTCGGCGACGACGGGGGCGGCGAACGCCGCCAGCTGCTCGACGGGGACGCCGGCGGCGGCCGCCACGTCTTCCGGGGAGGCGCCGGCGCGGATGCGCGCCTGGATGTCGCGCGGTCGCAGTGAACTGTCCATCTGGGCGAACTCTCCGCTCTCGGTGGTGTTGCAAGGTAACCTACCCGCCCGCACGCCTCGAACGGACCCAAACACCCCGGTGGGGGTCCATGCACTCCCGCGGGCGCGCGGGGCTTGACCGGTGTGGTATATGTGCGTGCGGACCGCAACCAAGGCTTCCCAGGACGCCCGGGCAGAAGGAAGAGGAATGGCGACCGACTACGACGCGCCCCGCAAGACCGATGACGAGAACGAAGACAGCATCGAGGAACTCAAGAGCCGTCGCAACGACAAGAACTCGGGGAAGGTCGACGAGGACGAAGTCGAGGCGGCGGAGACGTTCGAGCTACCGGGGGCGGACCTGTCGCACGAGGAGTTGACGGTGCGTGTCCTGCCGCGCCAGTCGAACGAGTTCACGTGCGCCTCGTGCTTCCTCGTGAAGCACCGCAGCCAGATCGCGGAGGAACGCGGCGGCCAGCTCTACTGCGTCGACTGCGCCGGCTGAGGGACCGCAGGTGCCGGGCGGGCGGGTCGGCGCTCAGAACCGGAGGTTGACCGCCCGCACCGGGCTGGCCTCGCCCGTGATGGCCGCCCAGCGGCGGGCGGCGAAGCGGTTGATGAGCACCTGCGTGAGGCCCATGCCCAGGGCGATGACGAGGACGCGCACCAGCGCGGCCTCGGCGGGCGTGCTGGGGTCGTTCGGGTCCGGCGGCTCCTCGCCCGTCACGAACGTCCACGCACCGTCGACGAGCTGCTTGGTCACGATGCCCCCGATGAGCGTGACGCCCGTCGAGTACACGTTCCACACGATCTTCTGGGAGATGTCCACCGCACCCGTCCTGCCTCGTCAGGAGCCCCATCGACGCCTGCCTGGGACCATCGTAGGGTCAAGGTCCGGCACAGGGTAGGTTTGCGCTCGTGGCGTACAGAGAACGGCTGGCGGCCCCGCTCTGGTGGTGGGTGCTCGGTCTGGGGCTGTTCGTCCCGACGGCCGCCGCGATCGGCTTCATGCTCGGCCCGTGGGTGTCCTTGGGGGCCGCCCTCACCGTCGCCGTCCTCGTCGCCTTCGCCCTCAGTTCCTTCTCCGCCACGGAGATCGTGGTGGACGCGGCCGGCGTCCGGGTCGGCCGGTCGATGCTCGAATGGGACTACGTGGGCCGGGTCGAGGTGTTGGACGCCGCCGCCGCTGACCACCTGCTCGGGGCGCGTGCAGACGCGCGCGCCCATGTGGTGCAGCGGCCGTGGCTGCGCGAGGGCGTCCGGATCTCGGTCGAGGACAGCGCAGATCCGCATCCGTACTGGCTGGTCTCGAGCCGGACGCCCGCCCGCTGTGCCGCAGCGATCGTCCGCGCACGGGCCGAGGGTGGGCAGGGATGAGCGAGACCGTCGACGTACTGATCCGGCGCCTGGACCTGGGCCTGCCGCTGCCCGCCTATGCCCACGATGCGGACGCCGGGGCCGATCTGGCGGCAGCCGAGGACGTGGAACTGGAACCCGGCGAGCGCGCCCTCGTCCGCACCGGCATCGCCATCGCCCTGCCGGACGGCTGGGCAGCGTTCGTGCACCCCCGCTCGGGACTCGCCACCCGCGAGGGCATCACGATCGTCAACGCGCCGGGTACGGTGGACGCCGGTTTCCGCGGGGAGATACGCGTCTGCCTGCTGAACACCGACCGCCGCCGCAGGGTGATACTGCGCCGGGGCGACCTGATCGCGCAGCTAGTCTTCCAACGCGTGGCACGGGCGGCGTTCACCGAGGTGGACGAGCTCCCGGCCAGCAGTCGCGGTGACGGCGGGCACGGGTCCACCGGCGGGGTGGCGTCATGGCAGTCGTGAACCAGATTTTGACGAAGGGGACGAAGTGATCTTCGGGCGCAAGGGCCGCAAGGCCAAGGCCAGCACCGACGAGGACGTCGACGATGTGGTCGCCGTCGAGGACGATGCCCTCGACGAGGACGCGGATGTCGCCGACCTCGACGAGGACGCCGACGAGACGGAAGCCGCCGAGGACGTCGACCCCCGCGCCGACGGCCCCTTCGACTATGAAGAAGTGGACCTGAGCGGCGACGACGCTGTGCTGGCTGCCCAGCGCGTGCGGCGGGTCGCGTTCGGGCCACTGATCGTCACTCAGCCCGAGGATCTTCTCCTGCAGTTGCAGGGCGATCCCAAGACGAACGCCGTCTACACGCTGCTGGCGCACCACGAGAACTCCGGGTTGGAGGTCGCCCTGTTCGCGGCGCCCCGCAGCGGCGGGCTCGCGGCCGAACTGCGCGAGGACATTGTCGAGGAAGCGACGCAGGGCGGCGGCCAGGCCGAGATCGTGTCCGGCCCGTTCGGCCCCGAGGTCAAGCGGGTCCTGCCCTTGGATGGCCCCGAGGGCGAGCAACTGTTCCACGTCTCCCGCATCTGGCTCGTCGAGGGCCCGGGGTGGCTGTTGCGTGGCACCCTGATGGGGCGCGCCGCGCTGGTGGAGGGCGAGGCCGAGCCGGCCGACTTCTTCGTCGAGTTCTTCCGCGATCTCGTCGTCCGCCGTGACGAGGAGCCGCGCTCGCCCGGCGAGATCATCCACCTGGCCCTCCCCGAGGGCAGCGTGCGGGGCTGAGCCGGGCTACCCTCGCACCATGGGCCTGCTGGACCGTGTTCGCCGCCTGTTCGCGTCCACCGACGAGCTGGCGTCAGCGGATCGACGCCGCCTCGCCGGGGAGCAAGGCGCCGACGAGATCGCCGGGGTCACCGACCGGGGCCTGGTGAAGTTGCGTGGCACCATCGAGGTGCTCACGCTCCGCCCGCGCCGCACCCGCCCCTGGCTGGAGGCCGAGTTGAGCGACGGCACCGGCCGTGTGACCCTCATCTGGATGGGTCGCCACGACATTCCGGGCATCGAGGCCGGGCGTGACCTCATCGTCGAGGGGCGCGTGTCGGTCGACGGGGGCGTCCGGACGATCTACAACCCGCGCTACCAACTGCTCTGACGCCGCCGCGGCGGCCGGTCAGGCCGGCCGCTCGGGCTCGTCGTCGGAGTCGTCGTCGATGCCGGCCCGGTCGCGGTGCACGCCCGGCGCCAAGTGGTGCGCGAGGGCCATCTCGTGGCTGGGATCGACGACGAACAGCAACTCGTCGCCGCCCTCGACCGCGGCGTCCCGCTCGGGGGCGCGGGCTGCGCCGTCACGGATGATCGCGACCAGCACGGCATCGCCGGGCAGGTTGAGTTCGGCGATCCGGACGCCGACGGCGGGGCTCGTGTGCGGCAAGGTCATCTCGACGAGATTCGACTTGCCGCCGCGGAAGCTGAACAGGCGGACCAGATCGCCGACGGTCACCGCCTCCTCGACGAGGGCGGACATGAGGCGTGGGGTCGACACTGCGACGTCGACGCCCCACACGTCGTCGAACATCCACTCGTTGCTCGGGTGGTTGACGCGGGCGACCGTGCGGGGTACCGCGAACTCGGTCTTGGCCAGCAGGCTGTGGACGAGGTTCACCTTGTCGTCGCCGGTGGCCGCGATGGCGACGTCGCAGCGCTCGATGTGGGCCTCCTCGAGCGTTTCGACTTCGCAGGCGTCGGCCAGCAGCCATTCGGCACCGGGCACGCTGTCGGGCTTGATGGCGGTGGGGTCGCGGTCGATGAGCAGGACCACGTGGTCGTTGGCGATGAGTTCGCGGGCGATGGACCGGCCGACGTTGCCGGCCCCGGCGATGGCGACGCGCATTCCCGTGCCTTTCGGTGCTTGATCGTTCAGTGTTTGAGCGGCGGTGCGGACAGGACCGACTCGATGTGCTCGACCGCATCGTTGGCGGCGGCGGCGTACACCGTGTCCCCGTGCTGGAGGAGCGTGGCAGCGTCCGGAACCATGCCCTGGCCGAAGCGGGAGAGGAAGGGGATTTTGGTGCCGATGGCCGACTCGATGTCGGCGATCTTGCGGCCCACCCAGGCATCGTGTGCGGCCAGCCGGATGAGCCGGACGGTGCCGGCGGCGTCCCGCCACTCGGGCTCGGATCCCTCGGGGACCAGCCGGCGGAGCACCTGGTCGGCTGCCCAGCGCACGGTGGCGACGGACGGGATGCCGAGGCGCTCGTACACCTCGGCGCGCCCCTGGTCGTAGATTCGGGCCACGACGTTGTCGATGCCGAACGTCTCGCGCACGACGCGCGCGGCCAGGATGTTGGAGTTGTCGCCGGACGAGACGGCGGCGAACCCGTCGGCGTTCTTGATGCCGGCGGCGACGAGGACCTTCTTGTCGAAGCCCACCCCCTTCACGGTCTTGCCGTGGAAGTCGGGCCCCAGGCGTCGGAAGGAGTCAGCGTTGATGTCGATCACGCTGACGGTGTGGCCGCGGCGCTCGAACGCCCGGGCCAGGGAAGCGCCGACACGGCCGCAACCCATGATCACGAAGTGCACGCTGGTGGCCTTTCCCTCGCTGGTTCGATGACCACCGGACAAGGCGATCCGGTGGAGCCGATGGCGGGTCTAGAGTGTACCGCTGTGAGTGTGGCGGAAACGCTGAAGCGGCTGCTCGTGGGGCGAAAGCTCGCCAGCACCCAGTTGGGGGAGACGTTGCTCCCCAAGCGCATCGCGCTGCCGGTGTTCGCATCGGACGCCTTGTCGTCGGTCGCGTACGCCCCCGACGAGATCCTGCTCACCCTGAGTCTCGCCGGCCTCGCCGGCTACGCCTTCGACTGGCCGGTGGCGATCGCCGTGGCCGTCGTCATGCTCGTGGTGGTGCTCTCCTACCGGCAGACCGTGCACGCCTACCCCTCGGGGGGCGGCGACTACGAGGTGGTCGGCGTCAACCTCGGCCCGAAGTGGGGCCTCGTCGTCGCGAGCGCGCTGTTCGTCGACTACATCTTGACCGTCGCGGTTTCGGTGAGCTCGGGCGTCCAGAACGCCAAGGCGGTGTTCCCGCAGATCGTGGGCTTCGAGGGCATCACGGCCGCGGTGCTCATCGTGGTCCTCATGGGCATGAACCTGCGCGGCGTCCGCGAGTCGGGGCGCTTCTTCGCGATCCCTACCTACGGCTTCATGATCGCGGTGATCGGGATGACCGCGTGGGGGCTGACGCGCATCTTCGTGCTCGGCGAGCCGTTGTCCGCGCCCACCGCCGAGTACGACATCGTCGGCAACGACTTCTACTCATCGCTGAGCGGGTTCGCGCTCGTCGCGCTGCTCGCCCGGTCGTTCTCGTCGGGCTGCGCCGCCCTGACCGGTGTCGAGGCGATCAGCAACGGCGTCCCCGCCTTCAAGGAGCCGAAGAGCCGCAACGCAGCCACCACGCTCGGCCTGCTCGGCACCATCGCGATCGGCATGCTGGGCGGCATCATCACGCTCGCGAGCCTCACGGGTGCGAAGCTCGTCGACGAGACCGGCGGCGTCGTGTTCACGCACGAGGGCGAGCCGGTCGAGGGCCACACCGACACGATCATGGGCCAGCTCGCGGGCACCGTGTTCGACAACTTCTACCCGGGCTTCCTGTTCGTCATCGCCATGACGATGATCATCTTGTTCCTGGCAGCGAACACGGCCTTCAACGGTTTCCCGGTGCTGGGATCGATCCTCGCCCGCGACGGCTACATGCCACGCGCCCTGCACACGCGCGGCGACCGGCTCGCCTACAGCAACGGCATCATCTTGTTGTCGGTGGCCGCGTGCGCGCTCGTGCTCGTGTTCAACGCGTCGGTGACCGCGCTGATCCAGCTCTACGTCGTCGGCGTGTTCGTGTCGTTCACCCTGAGCCAGATCGGCATGCTGCGGCACTGGACGCGGCACCTCGCCGTCGAGACCGATCCGGCGGCGCGGGCGCACATGGTGCGCAGCCGGGCCATCAACGCGATCGGCGCCACGTGCACCGGTGTCGTGCTCGTCATCGTGCTGGCCGCCAAGTTCCTCTACGGCGCCTACCTGACGATCGTGGCCATGGCGATCGTGTTCGCCATCATGAGCGCGATCCGGCGCCACTACACCAAGGTGGCGGACGAGACCGCGCTCGTGGCCTCCGAGACCCGCACGCTGCCGAGCCGCGTGCACGCCGTCATCCTCGTGTTCGAGTTGAACAAGCCGACGATCCGGGCCCTCAACTTCGCGAAAGCGAGTCGGGCCAACAGCATCGAGGCCGTGGCCGTGGCGTCCGACGAGGAGGTCGTCGAGAAGCTGCGGAACGACTGGGAGGAGCTCAACCCCGGCATCACGCTCAAGGTGCTCGCCTCGCCGTACCGCGAGGTCGTCAACCCGTTCCTGACCTACGTGAAGAGTCTCCGCTCCGGCAACCCCCGTGACGTGATCATGGTCTACCTGCCGGAGTTGGTCGTCGGCCATTGGTGGGAGCGGCTGCTTCACAACCAGACCGGACTGCTCATCAAGTCGCGCCTGGCGTTCGTGCCGGGCGTCATGGTCACCGCCGTGCCCTACCAGCTCGCCTCCAGCGCCTACGCGCTCGAACGGGCAGTCCGCAGCGACGAGACGGGGGCCGCCTGGCGTCGTCCGGGTCGGGGTCAGGTGCACACCGGGGCGCGTCCGGACGCGGATGAGTGATCTCGCCGTCGGGGACGTCGTCGGCCCCCTCACGGTCGGACGGGTCGCCCACGGCGGCCACTGGGTCGCCCGCCACGAGGGGCGGGTCGTCTTCGTGCGGCACGCGCTGGAGGGCGAGGTCGTCCGCGTGCGGATCACCGAGGTCGCCAAGAGATTCGCGCGCGGGGATGCGGTGGAGGTACGGGTCGCCTCCGCGCACCGCGTCGAACCGCCGTGCCCCGTGGCGGGCGCGTGCGGCGGCTGCGACCTGCAGCACGTCGACCTCGCCCACCAGCGCGAGCTCAAGCGGCAGGTGGTCGCCGAACAGCTGACGCGGTTGGCCGGTGTCGGCTGGGACGGCACCGTGGAGGACTGCGGCCCGGGGACAGGACTCGGCTGGCGGACGCGCGTGCGCTACGTCTCGGACGGCACGTCTTGGGGCCTGCGCGGTCACCGGTCACACGCCGTGGTCGCCGTGCCGCCGGGGGGCTGCCGCATCGCCCGGCCCGGGCTGGCGGAGCCCGGCGCGGAGGTGGCGGCGGGAGCCGCGGGGGAACAACTGCTCGGTGTCGAGTCCTCGGACGGGCCGGTGTGGGCGGATCCGGCGGGCGACACGGTCGTGCGGCAGCGATTCGCCGGCCGGGACCACGCCGTGCACGCCGGCGGGTTCTGGCAGGTACACCCGCGCGCCGTGGATGTGCTCACCGCCGCGGTGACCGAAGGGCTGGAGCCGCGCTCGGGGGAGACCGCGTTGGACCTGTACTGCGGCGTCGGAGTGTTCGCAGGGGTGCTGGCGGCGCGCGGGGTTGAAGTCATCGGCGTCGAGGGTTCACGGGACGCCGTGGCCCTGGCGTCCGGCAATGTGCCGGAGGCCCGGTTCGTCGCGGGGTCCGTCGACCGGGTCCTGCGGCGGTTGCCAGACGCCGTCGATCTGATCGTGCTCGACCCTCCCCGCGTGGGCGCCGGCCGGGCGGTCGTCGCAGGCATCCTGTCGAGGCGTCCTCGCGCCGTGGCCTACGTCGCGTGCGATCCCGCCGCGCTCGCGCGCGACATCGCGTTCGCGGGCGAGCAAGGCTACCGGGCGGCGTCCGTGCGGGCGTTCGACCTGTTCCCGCAGACGCACCATGTCGAGTGCGTCGCGCTGCTGGTGCCCGGGGCGTAGTCCTCAGGCGCCCCCACGCCCGTGCCGAGCTCCAGGAGCGAGCCGGCCGGGGGGAGGGGCACGCGGACGAACCGAGCGCGCCCTCGGCGGTAGACTGGGCGCAGGAGGTCGTGGTGAGTCGATACGTGGAGGCCCGGTGCCCCTTGCGGCCCGCGGACAAGTGCTCCCTGTGCTTCCCCGGCGCGAACGGCCCACAGGACTGCGGCCTGGTCTACCTCATGAGGGAGGACGACGAGTTGCGCGCCGCTTACGCTGCCCAGCGGCAAGCGGCCCGCGCGGCGGACCCCACCGCGTAGGCTCGGTCGTGGGCCTACGGGTCGGCCTTGAAAGTATCTCGATATCGAGATAATGTCGTGCCAACGACGGACAGGGAGAACTGCGCATGAGCATGAACAGTTTCGGTGCCAAGACGACGCTGGAGTCGAGCGGCACCTCGTACGAGATCTTCAAGCTGGACGCCGTCCCCGGTGCTGACAGTCTGCCCTTCAGCCTGAAGGTGCTGCTGGAGAACCTGCTCCGCACCGAGGATGGGGCGAACATCACGGCCGAGCACATCACCGCTCTCGGGGAGTGGGTCGCCGATGCCGAGCCCACGCAGGAGATCCAGTTCACGCCGGCGCGCGTGATCATGCAGGACTTCACCGGCGTCCCCTGCGTGGTCGACCTGGCGACCATGCGCGAGGCCGTGGCGGAGTTGGGGGGAGACCCCGCGAAGGTCAACCCGCTGTCGCCGGCCGAGATGGTCATCGACCACTCCGTCATCGCCGACTTCTTCGGCACCGAGAACGCCCTCCAGCTCAACATGGACGTCGAGTACGAGCGCAACCGCGAGCGCTACCAGTTCCTCCGCTGGGGCCAGACGGCGTTCGACGACTTCAAGGTCGTCCCGCCCGGCACCGGCATTGTGCACCAGGTCAACATCGAGAACCTCGCTCGCGTGGTCTTCCCGCGGACGGTCGACGGCGTGCTGCAGGCCTACCCGGACACCTGCGTGGGCACCGACTCGCACACCACCATGGTCAACGGCCTGGGCGTCGTCGGGTGGGGCGTGGGCGGCATCGAGGCCGAGGCCGCCATGCTCGGCCAGCCGGTGAGCATGCTCATCCCGCGCGTCGTCGGCTTCAAGCTGTCGGGCAAGCTGGCCGACGGTGTGACCGCCACCGACCTCGTCCTGACGATCACCGAGATGCTGCGCGAACACAAGGTCGTCGGCAAGTTCGTCGAGTTCTACGGGCCCAGCGTGGCCGAGGTGCCCCTGGCCAACCGCGCGACGATCGGCAACATGAGCCCCGAGTACGGCTCGACGATCGCGATCTTCCCGGTCGACGACAAGACGACCGACTACCTGCGCCTCACGGGGCGCTCGGAGGAGCAGATCGCGCTCGTCACCGACTACTGCAAGGCCCAAGGCCTGTGGCACGACCCGGACGCCGAGCCGCGCTACTCCGAGTACCTCGAGCTCGACCTCTCATCGGTCGTCCCGAGCATCGCCGGCCCCAAGCGCCCGCAGGATCGCGTCGTGCTGTCGAAGAGCAAGGCGGCCTTCCGCGAGGTGCTGCCGAGCTACGTCGGGGGCGACGCCGGGGCGTCCGTGCCCGTGACGCTGGCCGACGGCCGCAGTTTCGAGCTGGGTAACGGTGCCGTGACTGTTGCGGCCATCACGTCGTGCACGAACACGTCGAACCCCTCGGTCATGCTCGGCGCCGCACTGGTGGCCAAGAAGGCGGCCGAGAAGGGCCTGCGCCCGAAGCCGTGGGTGAAGACGACGGTGGCGCCCGGGTCGAAGGTGGTCAGCGACTACTACGCCAAGTCCGGCCTGCAGCAGTACCTGGACGAGCTCGGCTTCAAC
>NZ_JARKOT010000024.1 GCF_029977985.1 Propioniciclava sp.
ACCTGTGGGGAGCCACCCCCGGTGAGGATGTCGCCCGCGACCGCGCCCGAGGACGCTGGAGCCGATCCCCCCTGCCGACGCCCTACTGGGAGAACCTCTCGGACGCCGACGCCCTCGCCGGCGCCACCCGGGCCGTCGAACCCACCGTGGAGCCCGAACCCGAGCCCGCATGGATCTCCGCAGAACCCGAGCCCGTGGCGGTGCCCGAGCCGGAGCCCGAACCCATCGTGGAACCCGAGCCCGAGCAGGAACCCGTCGCGGAGCCCGAGCCGGAGCCGGAACCCGAACCCATCGTGGAACCCGAACCGGAACCCGAGCCAGAGCCGGAACCCGACTCGGAGCCCGTCGTGGAATCGGAGCCCGTCGTGGAACCGGAGCCCATCGTGGAGCCCGAACCGGAACCCGAGCCAGAGCCGGAACCCGAATCGGAGCCCGTCGTGGAACCGGAGCCCATCGTGGAACCGGAGCCCATCGTGGAGCCCGAACCGGAGCCCATCACGGAACCCGAACCCGAACCGGAGTCGGAGCCCGAACCCATCGTGGAACCCGAACCGGAACCCGAACCGCCCATCGTGGAACCGGAACCCGAACCGGAACCCATTGTGGAACCGGAACCGGAACCCGAACCCCTTGCAGAGCCCACGCCGGTTTCGGCGGCAGCGACCCTCGTGGCGGATGCGGAGGCCGGGTACCACACCGCCCGCGCAGCCAACGACCGGCGCCAGGCGCTGGCGGCGGCGTCCGGATGGGTGGAGCGTGTGCGGCCGCTGGCCGACGCGGATCGCGCCCAGTGGGGCCCGCACCTGGTGGAGGCGCTGCGCGCACTCGGCGACGCGAAGTTCCGGGCCGGCGACTGGTGGGGTTCGCGCCAGCCGAACAAGGAGGCCAAGCAGCTCGCGAAGGAGCTCGGCCTCTGAGCCAACCCCGGTGAGCGCGCTCACGAGAAGATTCGGGCCGGGAGACCAGCCCGAATCTTCTCCTGAGCCCAACTCACCTCGCCGAGATACCCTCATCCCATGCCGGACGACTTCCTCGTGGCGCGCAACCCCGAGCCGGACTCGACGCTGCCCTACCTGCTGCGCATCCCGGTGGGCCGCGGCATCGTGCTGAAGGCCCGCGAGACGTGGCCGCGGACGGCCAAGGTCTACTGCCATCGCTCCGATGCCTGGCCGGACGACCCCGAGATCGTCGAGCGCGTCCCCACGCGGGCCGCGACGAAGCGGGGCGCGGCGATCGACCTCGTCCTCGACCGCGGCCGCGAGAACCGCTCGCAGTTCGTTCTCACCTACGTCCGCGGGCGCGAGGCGATCTTCTGGCAGACGGCCCGCACCGCGAAGCAGGCGCGCCCCCACGGCACGCCGCCCGGCGCCCGCGCTCAAGGACGCCCCACGCTCGCCATCGCGATCGACAGCCACGAGCGCTACGCATGGAAGTTCACCGATCTCCCGATCACGACCACCAAGCAGCCCCTGGCCGCGGGTGACTACGGCGTCCACCACGACGGACGCCTCGTCGCCAGCGTCGAGCGCAAGTCGCTCGCCGACCTCGTGAGCACCCTCACGACGGGCAAGATGCGCTACGTGCTGGCCGACCTGGCAGCGCTTCCCCGGGCGGCCGTGGTCGTCGAGGAGCGCTACGCCAAGGTTTTCGAACTCACACAGGTACGCCCCGCGGTCGTCGCCGACGCTCTGGCCGAGTGTCAGGCCCGCTTCCCGGCCGTGCCGATCATCTTCGTCGACACCCGCGCGCTCGCCCAGCAGTGGGCCTACCGGTTCCTCGCGGCGAGCCTCACCGAGATCGAGGCCGAAGCGGCGGCGTCCGGACGGCTCGACGAGCTACCGACCGCACCCCTCCCGGCACGCGAACCGACCACCGCCGACATCCGCGCCTGGGCGCTCGGCGAAGGTCTCAAGGTGAGCGACCGCGGGCGGCTGCGCCCCGAGATCGTGGACGCCTATCGCGCGGCCCACGCGTGACCGGCTCGGGGCTCAGGCCCTCTTGAGGTCGCGCCGCAACTCGGGCGGCAGCGCGAAGACGAGGTTCTCCTCGGTGAGGCGCTCCTCGACCGCGGCCGGGTAGCCCTGCTCCTCGAGGAACGCGAGCACCCCCTGCACCAGCTCGTCGGGCACGGACGCCCCCGATGTCACGCCCACCTTCTCGACGCCCTCCAGCCACGCCGGATCGACCTCGCCGGCGTTGTCGACGCGATGGGCCGCCTTCGCGCCGGCCTCCAGCGCGACCTCGACGAGGCGCACCGAGTTGGACGAGTTGCGCGAGCCGACGACGATGACGAGGTCGGCGTCCGCGGCGATCTGCTTGACGGCCGACTGCCGGTTCTGGGTGGCGTAGCAGATGTCGTCGGACGGCGGATCGATGAGCTGCGGGAACTTCTCGCGCAGCCGCTTGACCGTCTCCCACGTCTCGTCGACGCTCAGCGTGGTCTGCGAGAGCCACGCGACCTTGCTCGGGTCGTCGACCTCCACGCCGGCGACGTCGTCGGGGTGCTCCACGAGGATCGTGTGCGCGGGCACCTCGCCCATCGTGCCCTCGACCTCCTCGTGGCCCGAGTGGCCGATGAGGAGGATCTGGTTGCCCTGCCCGGCGAACCGCTTCGCCTCGTGGTGCACCTTCGTGACGAGCGGGCAGGTGGCGTCGATCGTCTTCAGTTGCCGCGACGACGCCTGGTCGCGCACCTCGGGGCTCACTCCGTGCGCCGAGAACACCACGGTGGCCCCCTCAGGCACCTCGGCGATCTCCTCGACGAAGATGGCGCCCCGCGCCTCCAGGTCTTCGACGACGTGCCGGTTGTGCACGATCTGCTTACGCACGTACACCGGCGCCCCGTAGAGATCCAGGGCCCGCTCGACGGTGATCACCGCACGATCCACCCCGGCGCAGTACCCGCGGGGGGCGGCGACGACAACGCTCTTGGTCATGGCGGCGAGTCTACCGGCCGCAGATGTCACCCACGGAGGCGACAAGGTTGCCCGTGGTTGCCATCAATCGCCACAAGATTCGTGGCGTCAGACCGTTTCGAGCTATGATTTTCACGTCGATCGCCGATCGACCCCCGACCGGCCGGGACCCATCGCCGGACGACCGCAGAAGGAATCGCCGTGACCCAGTACGACATCATCCTGGCCAAGGGGCATGAGGCCGCGATGTCGCTTGCCCGCCGCTGAATCACAGCCGCCACTCGACCGAGCCCGCCGTCCGGAAACGAACCGGAGGCGGGCTCTCTTTCTGTCCGGGCCAGCGTTTAGGCTGAACCGCATGGCCCTCGAGAGCTCCGCCGAGCACCCGCAACCCCTGCGGACCGTCGTCGGCGCCCTCAAGAGCTGGGTCGAGCGCACGGGCGCGGTGTGGGTCGAGGGCCAGGTCATCCAGATAAAGCGCCGCGCGGGCTACTCCGTCCACTTCCTCACGTTGCGCGACAAGTTGGCCGACGTCTCGGTCCAGGTCAGCATCTCCACGGCGGTTCTGGACGCCGCCGGTCCGGTCCCCGAGGGCTCGCTCGTCGCCGCCTTGGTGCGGGCGACGGTGTTCCCCGGCAGCGGCTCGCTGACCTTCGAGTGCCGCGACCTGCGGCCCTCCGGTGAGGGCCGCCTCCTCGCCCACCTCGAGCAGCGCAAGCGCGCCCTCCAGGCCGAAGGGCTGTTCGACCCGGCCCTCAAGAAGCGCCTTCCGTTCCTCCCCCGGGCGATCGGCCTCGTCACCGGCAAGGACTCTGCTGCCGAGCGCGACGTCGTCCAGAACGTGCTGCGTCGCTGGCCCGCGGCGCACATCGTGGTCAAGCACGCGCTGGTGCAGGGCCTGCAGGCCGTCGAGCAGGTGACGGACGCCGTGCGCGCGCTCGACCGCTCGGGCGAGGTCGACGTGATCGTCATCGCGCGCGGCGGCGGTTCGCTCGAAGATCTGCTGCCCTTCTCGGACGAGACCCTCGTGCGGGCCGTGCACGCCTGCACGACGCCGGTCGTCAGCGCGATCGGCCACGAACCCGACACCCCCATTCTCGATCTCGTGGCCGACGTCCGCGCCTCCACACCCACGGACGCCGCCAAGCTGGTCGTCCCCGACGCCGCGGAGGAGGCCCGGATCGTCGAGGTCGGCCGGGCGCGCCTGCGCGAGGCGATCACCCGGCGGATCCGCAGCGAGCAGGAGCGGCTCGACAATCTCCGATCACGCCCCGTCCTCGCCGACCCCAGTGGGGCGATCGTGCTTCAGTCCGAGCGTCTGGCAGACACGCGCGAGCGCCTTGCACGGGGTGTCCGCCGGGCCCTGGAGCGGGAGCAGGACTGGCTGACGGCCGCCCTGCAGCGGGTCCGCGTGTTGTCGCCGCGTGCCACCCTGCAGCGCGGCTATGCGATCGTGACCACCGACGACGGCCGCACGGTGGCCTCGATCGCCGAGGTGGAGCCCGACGATACGATCATCGCCCGGCTCATCGACGGTGACATCGCGGCCGCCGTGATCGATGTCGAAGCGCACGAGCACGAGGAGGAATCGTGACCGATCAGGCACCCGAGGATGGGCTCACCTACGAGGCTGCGCGCGAGCAGCTCGTAGAAGTCGTGCGCCAGCTGGAATCCGGCCATGTGCCGCTGAGCGAATCAATGGCCTTGTGGGAGCGCGGCGAGAAGCTGGCGACCCAGTGCCAGGCGTGGCTCGACGGGGCGAAGGCCAAGATCGACGCGGCCCGCCCCGAGCCGGAGTGACACCGCCCGGCCGGAGGTGGGTGACGCACCCCACGGCTCACGTCCCCATCTACGAACGCACGCCGGAGTTGAGTTGGGCCGCGAATCAGGCGTGCCCTAGACTGAACCTCCGAGTCCCCATCGTCTAGCGGCCTAGGACTCCGCCCTTTCAAGGCGGCAGCGCCGGTTCGAATCCGGTTGGGGATGCCAAGCACGACACCCCCTGTCAGCAGGGGGTTTCGTCGTTCCTAGGCTCCGTCCGCGACGAGGGTCAACCCGGGCGGATTACACACGGGGTACTCACTCGCCAGCGCAGCGGTGCGCGCGGCGTCCATCGCGTCGGCCACGAGATCGAGCCGATCGCCGAACAGGTGGCCGTAGAGGTCGAGCCTCGTGGTCGCCTACTTGTGCCCGAGCATCTGCTGAACGACCTTCACGTCGGCGCCGGACGCGAATCGCGTCACCCACCCCAGAGGACTCCGACCATGACCAAGCGTGACCCGTTCAAGCTCCCACCCACCGACACCCCGACCCCCACACCCACGCGCAAGGCCACTGTGCCCGGCGTTCCGTATGCGCGTGGCAAGGCTCATCGGACATGGTCCGCCGTGTCTCTCGGCACCTGACCAGAGGATGCCCGACTTGTCTGCCCAAGTTGGGAGGGCCCACTGGAAGGATGGCCCTGTGACTGGCTGGCGTGTGTACATCGAGGCAACTCCCACCCAAATGGCTGCGCTGGAGCGGCACATGGCACATAGTGATGTCCTGATCGCAAGGGACCAAGACGCGGACAACTACCTCAGCGGGCCCGCAACCGAGGCGTTCACGGAACCGCATGAGGTCTTTGCTTGGGCCGACGAGCTACTCCCTGTCCTGAACCTCGTTGGACACCTTCCCTCAAACGACTCCGACCCTCTGGCGATCATCAAGGTGCAGCGAGTTGGCGAACCGGGCATGTACCACCGCTTTGAGGGCCGGGTGGAAGTCACCACCCACGTCGTCGGGTCCGTGTCTGGCGGGACACCTGCCCCTCCGGACGACTTGGTTGCCCGTCTTGACGGGGAACTCAGACGGGATCCGGACTTTCACAAGGCAGTCGAGTTGTTCACGAGCGGGGAACTCGATTGGGTGCGCCTGTGGAAGGTCCGCGAACTGTTACTCCAGAGCGCAGGAAGCGTGGAGGAGTTCACGCGGCGCTCCAATTGGGACGACGCGACCTGGAAAGCGTTCGAGGCGGGCGTGAACGATCCCCGAGTCAGCGGCGACGCCGCGAGGCATGCGGTCCCTCAGCGTCCGGCCGTTCCCCCACGAGTGATGAAGTTGGATGAGGCGAGGCGTGAGGTCCGACTCGTTCTCCTCAGGTGGGTGGAGGACCGATAGGGCGCGCTCAGCCGGGCGATTCGAACAATCCGAACCATCACCCAGTACTCAACTCAAGTGCGACCCCCCTTGGACATCGAGACCCCCTGGGAACAGGGGGTCTCGTGGCGTTCGGCTCCCCCTCCTGATGCGGGCCGCGCCCCCCAGCGTCAGGGCCCGATTTCGCGACGGCGCGCGGTCTGGGCTATGCTTTCCAAGCTGTCTTTTCGAAGGCAGCAGGCCTTCCGAGGCCCCGTAGCGCAGTTGGTTAGCGCGCCGCCCTGTCACGGCGGAGGTCGCGGGTTCGAGTCCCGTCGGGGTCGCTGCTCGGTCAGCGCACCGGCAACCTTGGCCAGGTAGCTCAGTTGGTACGAGCGTCCGCCTGAAAAGTGGAAGGTCACCGGTTCGACCCCGGTCCTGGCCACCACCGCGGATCCCGATCGGGGTCCGCGTTTTTCGTTGTCCGGGGCCAAGATGGGCCCATGGAGGTGCATCGCAAGCAACGCCGGTCGGCGCCGCACGGCTTCTTCGCCGTCGAGGCCGCAGGCCTCACCTGGCTGGCTGCGGCCAACGCGGTCCGCGTGGCGCGCGTCGTCGCCGTGGGAGGGGACTTCATCGAAGTCGAACGCCTCAAGACCACCGCGCCCGCCCCCGCCGACGCCGACGCGTTCGGCACCGCGCTCGGCGCCCTGCACGACGCGAGCGCGGACGCGTTCGGCGCCCCTCCCGCCGGCTGGAGCGGGGACGGCTACATCGGCAACGCTCCCCTCCCGCTGCGCACCGAACCCACCTGGGGCACCTTCTACGCCCGCTGGCGCCTCGAACCCTACCTGGCCGCCTCGGGGATCGACCGCGCCGGGGTGTCCACCCTCGAACGCCTCTGCTCCGCCCTCGAGGCGGGCACCTTCGACGACCCTGCTCCCCCGGCCCGCCTCCACGGCGACCTGTGGAACGGCAACGTCCTCTGGACCCCCACCGGCGTCGCCCTCATCGACCCGGCCGCCCACGGCGGGCACCGCATCACCGACCTCGCGATGCTCAACCTCTTCGGCGCCCCGCACCTCGAGCGCATCCTGGCCGCCTACGCGGCGGCGACCGCGCACCTGCCCGACGGTTGGCGCGAACTCATCGGCCTCCACCAGGTGCACCCGCTGCTCGTGCACGCCGTGCTGTTCGGCGGCCACTACCGCGCCGAGGCGGTCGCCGCCGCCCAGCAGGCCCTCGCCCTGGCGCACTGATCAGCCCCTCAGCGACCCAGGACGACGACCCCCGCCCCCGTCTCGGCAGGCAGTTCCACGCGCAGCACCCTCGTCCGCCCAGCCCGCCGAACACCCCGTCGCCGCGACGCGCGGGTGCGTCGACGGGTCTGCCCCGCGCAGCCGCAGCGCCACCGGCTCGCCCCGGCCGGGCCGCCCGAACACGAACACGACCGCGCGGTCGTGGCCGGGCGCCCCGTCGTACTCGACGGCGTAACCGTGCTCGGCGGGGTCCCCATGCCGGTGCACCTCGCCGCCCAGCACCACCCCGCGCACCTCCCGGTAGAGCGCGATCATCGCCCGCGCGGTGTCGTCGTCGGTGGGCGACCACCCCCGCAGGTCGGCCCCGACGCCGAGCACCCCGCTCATCGCCACGCAGAACCGGAACACCAGCGAGGCGGGCTTGGGGTAACGGTGACCCACCGCGTCGGTCACCCACGAGCTCATCGCCGCCGCCGGGTACACCGACAGGAACCCGTGCTGGATCACCAGCCGATCCCGCGGACCCGTCTCGTCGCTCGGCCACACCACGTCGCTGCGCGCCAGCACCGGCGCGGCGATCCGGGCGCCGCCACCGGCGCAGGCCTCCACGGTCAGCGCGGGGAACTCCCGTCGCAGCGCGTCGAGGATGCGCAGGTACGCCCGCGTGTGCTGCAGCACCGCCTCGCGCCCGTGCGAATCCCCCGCCCGGACGCCGTCGGTGATCGCCCGGTTCATGTCCCACTTCAGGTGGTCGACGCCCAGCCCCACCAGGCGGCGCAAGGTCCGAAGCGCCCACGCCTCCACCTCCGGACGCCCCAGGTCGAGCACGTACTGGTTCCGGATCGTCACCGGCTCCCGCCCCGGCGACCGGTGGATCCACTCCGGGTGCGCCCGGTACAGATCGGAATCAGGGTTGACGCCCTCGGGCTCCACCCACA
>NZ_JARKOT010000050.1 GCF_029977985.1 Propioniciclava sp.
GACACCCCGCGCGGCCTGCTCGTCCCGACGCTGCGGTTCGCCGACACGCTCACCCTGCGGGAGTTCTCGGTGCAGTCCAAGGCGCTGGCGAACGAGGCGATCGGCGGCTCGATCAACCCCGACCTGCTCGGTGGCGCGACCTTCACCGTGTCCAACCTGGGCTCGTTCGGGATCGAGTCGTTCACCCCGCTGCTGAACGTGCCGCAGGTGGCGATCCTCGGCGTGGACGCGATCTTCCCCCGCGCGGTGGTCAACCCGGACGGCTCGGTCGGCGCGGAACAGCGGATCGGCTTCTCGCTGACCGCCGACCACCAGGTGATCGACGGCGCAGATGCCGCCCGGTACCTGCGCGACCTGTGCGCGGCGATCGCCGACATCGACCTCACGGTCCTGGGTTAGGAAGAGACATGGCTGACTATGACGTGATCGTCCTCGGCGGTGGCCCCGGTGGCTACCTGGCCGCCGAGCGGCTGGGCCACGCCGGGAAGCGGGTGCTGCTCGTCGAGAGGCAGTTCCTCGGCGGCACCTGCCTGAACGTGGGCTGCATCCCGACCAAGTCCCTGCTGAACTCGGCGAAGCTGTACGACCACGCCCGGCACTCCGGGCAGTTCGGGGTAACGGCGGAGAACGTCGCCTTCGACTGGGCGACCGTGCAGGCGTGGAAGGCCGATGTGGTCACCAAGCTGGTGGCCGGCGTCGCGGCGACCGAGAAGCGGAACAAGGTCGAGGTGTTGGTCGGCCACGGCACTCTGGTCGGCCCCGGCGTGGTCGAGGTGGACGGCGAGCGCAGGACCGCCGACCACGTGATCATCGCGACCGGCTCGGTGCCGGTGATGCCGCCCATCCCCGGCGCCACGGACAACCCGAAGGTCGTCGACTCCACCGGGCTGCTGGCGGTCGAGGCCGTCCCGCAGCGGCTAGTCGTGATCGGCGGCGGGGTGATCGGCGTCGAGTTCGCGTCCCTGTTCGCGGCCTTCGACGCCCACGTCGAGGTCGTCGAGATGCTGCCCGAGATCCTGCCGTTCATGGACGACGACCTCGCCGCCCGCACCCGCAAGGCGCTCAAGGCGGTGACCTTCCACCTCGGTTGCCGGGTGACCGCGATCGAGGACGGCACGGTCGTCTGGACCGACGCCACCGGCGCCGAGCAGCGGGCCGAGGCCGACCTGGTGCTGATGGCGGTCGGCCGCCGTCCGCTCGTGGACGGCTGGGGCGCGGCCGAGGCCGGGCTGGAGGTCGGGCCGCGCGGCGTCGTGGTGGACGACACCATGCGCACCAACCTGCCAGGAGTCTGGGCGGTCGGCGACGTGACCGGACGCAGCCTGCTCGCCCACGCCGCCTACCGGATGGGCGAGATCGCCGCCGCCCACATCATCGACACCGCGGCGGCGTCCCGGAACGGCCAGCGGCTGCGGACCGACACGATCCCGTGGGCGGTCTACTCGATGCCGGAGGCCGCCGGTGTCGGACTCACCGAGGCCCAGGCGATCACCCGCGGCCACGAGGTGACCACCGCCACCGTCCCCCTCGCCGTCTCCGGCCGGGCCGTCGCCGAACAGGGCGTCCGCGGGCCCGGTGCGGTCAAGCTGATCGCCGACCGGGCGACCCGCACCGTCCTCGGCGTCCACATGCTCGGCACCTATGCCCCCGAGACCATCTGGGGCGCGGCCGCCGTCCTCGAAACCGAACTCACCGTGGACGACCTGCGCCAGGTCGTCTTCCCCCATCCCACCGTGTCCGAGGCGATCCGCGAGGCCGCCTGGGCCATCAAGGACTGACCCACCCCCAACCGAGTTGTCAGAATCTGAGCCGGCCATAGGCGGCCGAGATTCTGACAAGTCGGGAGGGGGAGCATCCGATACAAGGACGAACGAGAAGGAAGAAATGCCCAAGTCACTCAACGTCGATCCGGCGAAGGTCCGCGCGGCCTCGACGATCACCGTCCCGCCGATCCCGGTGAACGCCTACACCCGGGACTACGCCGCGGCCGCGCAGCGCTACGGCGCCGACGGCCTGGTCGCGATGCTGCACGACATGCTGGTGATCCGCGAGTTCGAGTCGATGCTGAACTCGATCAAGACCACTGGCGGGTGGCAGGGCATCGAGTACAACCACAAGGGCCCCGCGCACCTGTCGATGGGCCAGGAGGCCGCGGCGGTCGGCCAGGCCGCCGAACTGGACGCCGACGACTTCATCTTCGGCTCCCACCGCAGCCACGGCGAGATCCT
>NZ_JARKOT010000051.1 GCF_029977985.1 Propioniciclava sp.
TGCCGTGCTGTCGGAACGCAACGGGCAGGCACACTGGACCGGCCGCGAACTCGCGAATCTGCCCACCGGCGGCGATCCGCTCGACGTGCTCGCCGAGACCCTCCGCCGGCTGCACACGCCGCGGACCGACGGCCTGCCGCCGATCACGTCCGGCATGGTGGGCTACCTGGGTTACGACGTGGTCCGACGGTTGGAGCGCCTGCCCGACACGAACCCCGACGACCTCGCCCTTCCCGAAATGGTGATGATGCTGGCGGCCGACGTGGCCGTCCTCGATCACCACACCGGCGAGGTGTGGCTCATCGCCAACGCGATCAACTTCGACGACACGTCCGAGCGCGCCGAGGCGGCCTATGCGGACGCCGTCGCCCGTGTCGAGGCGATGGCGGCGCGGCTGGCCGACCCGCGGGCATCCCTGGCGTCGCTGCGCCCGGCGGACGCGTCGCCCGTCTACACCCGGCAGCGCACGCAGCCGGAGTTTGAGGCCGCCGTCGGCGAGGCCATCGAGGAGATCAAGGCGGGGGAGGCGTTCCAGATCGTCGTGAGCCAGCGGTTCGAGGCGCCCTGCCCGGCCGACGCGCTCGACGTCTACCGGGTGCTGCGGGTCACCAATCCGAGCCCGTACCTCTACCTCCTGCGCCTCGACGGCCTCGACATCGTCGGGTCCAGCCCCGAGGCGCTCGTCACGGTCACGGACCGGCACGTGCTCACGCACCCCATCGCCGGCAGCCAGCCGCGCGGTGCCACCCCCGAGGAGGACGCCGCCCTCGAGGCACGCCTCGTGGCCGACCCGAAGGAGCGCGCCGAACACCTCATGCTCGTCGATCTCGGCCGCAACGACCTCGGTCGCGTGTGTACGCCGGGCACGGTGAGCGTCGTCGAGTTCATGAAGGTCCGCAAGTACAGCCACATCCAGCACCTCGAGTCGACGGTCGTCGGCGAGTTGAGCGCCGGGCGCACTGCCCTGGACGCCACCCTCGCCTGCTTCCCGGCCGGCACCCTGTCGGGGGCGCCGAAGGTGCGCGCCATGGAGATCATCGATCGTCTCGAGGTGAGCCGCCGGGGCCTCTACGGCGGCGTCGTCGGCTACTTCGACTTCGCGGGCAACTCCGACGTGGCCATCGCCATCCGCACCGCCGTGCTCAAGGGCGGCCGCGCCTTCGTGCAGGCAGGCGGCGGCATCGTGGCCGATTCGGTGCCTGCCTCCGAAGATCTGGAATCCCGCAACAAGGCGGCGGCAGCGTTGCGAGCCGTGCAGGTGGCGTCCGACCTCAGTCGGCTCGCCCCGTGAGGGTGACGCCCCGGCGGCTCGCCGCCTTGGCGGTGGCCGGCGCCTTCGGGACGGCGCTGGCGCCGTGGTGGACGCTGTCGTGGGCCGGGCCGGTCGGCTCCGGGGCCGCGGAGGTCGCCGGCGGAGCGGGGACGGGCGGGCTCGCCCAGGTGCTCGCGGTCGCCGCCGCCGGTGGGCTGCTCCTCACCCTCACCCTCGGCGCTGCCGGACGCCGCGTCATCGGCATTTTGCTCGGTGCGTTGAGCGCCGGGATGGTCGCCGTGGGCGTCAGCGCTTTCAGCACGGACGCCGCCACCCTCGCCGCCGCGGTCCCCACGGCCATGCTGGCCACCGACGCCATCGCCCACCCCACGTTCTGGCCCGGCATCCATGCCGCGCTGGCGCTCGTCGGCGTCGCGGCGTCCGCCTGGCTGGTGGCCAGGCCGGAGGCGGGGCGGAGGCGTCCGGATGGCGACGCCCCCGCGGCCGAGGTGGCGGATTCGCAGGCTTCTTGGAAAGCTATGGACGAAGGACGCGACCCGACGCGGGACGCAGGAGACGAGGAGCCGACATGAGCAACGTGCAGACCCGGGGCACCCGCGTGGCCAAGCGCGAATACCACCACGGCCGCACCCCCGCCGCCTGGACCGGCAGCGCCATCACCGCCGTCGGGTTCATCGTCGCGGCAGTCGGGTTCCTCATGGGCCTCAACTGGCTGGTCATCGGCATCGGGCTCGGCGTGGCCGTGCTCGGCGCCGTCGTCGGCGGCTTCATGCGCAAGGCCGGCCTCGGCCAGTAGGGGGCTCTGAACTGGATGGGTGTCCTCGACGACATCATCGTGGGGGTCCGCGAGGACCTCGCCGAGCGGCAGGCGGCGCGCAGCATCGCCGAACTCGCCGACGTGGTGGCCGCGCTGCCGCCCGCACGCGACCCGATGCCGGCGTTCCGCGCGCCCGGCCTGTCCGTGATCGCCGAGGTCAAGCGCAGTTCGCCCTCGAAGGGCGCCCTGGCTGCCATCCCCGACCCGGCGGCGCTGGCCGCCGACTACGCCCGTGGCGGGGCCGCGGCGATCAGCGTCCTGACGGAGGCCCGCCGCTTCGGCGGCTCGCTGGCCGACCTCGTGGCCGTGCGCGCCGCGGTTTCGACGCCGCTGCTGCGCAAGGACTTCATCGTCAGCGACTACCAGCTGTGGGAGGCGCGGGCCGCAGGCGCGGATCTGGCCCTGCTCATCGTCGCCGCCCTCTCCGACGCCGAACTCGCCCGGCTCTCGGCGCTGGCCGCCGAACTGGGGCTCACGGCGCTCGTCGAAGTGCACACGCCCGAGGAGACGCGGCGGGCCGTCGACGCGGGGGCCGCCCTCATCGGCGTCAACAATCGCAACCTGCAGACGCTGGCGGTCGACCTCGGCCAGTTCGAGGCGCTCGCCGGCCTCATTCCGAACGACCGGGTCAAGGTCGCCGAGTCCGGCATCAGCGGCGTCGCCGACGTGGAGCGCGTGGCGTCCGCGGGGGCCGACGTGATCCTCGTCGGCGAGGCCCTCGTCAAGCAGGGCGATCCGGCGGCGTCCGTCGCCGAGTTCATCGCGGCCGGAAGCGCGGCGCAGGCCCGTTGATCCGCACCGAGAACCGCACCGACCAGAAAGGCATCGCGTGAGCGAGACCCCTACCCCCCTGCCCGACAAGGCGGGGCACTTCGGCATCTTCGGCGGGCAGTACGTGCCCGAGGCGCTGCACGCGGCGCTGGTGCAGTTGGACTCCGAGTTCACCGCCGCCATGGCCGACCCCGCGTTCGTCGACGAGCTCGACCGGCTGCGCCGCGAGTACGCGGGCCGGCCGAGCCCGATCACCGAGCTCCCACGGCTGAGCAAGGAGGCCGGGCGGGCGCGGCTCGTGGCCAAGCGCGAGGACCTCAACCACACCGGCTCGCACAAGATCAACAACGTGCTCGGACAGGCGCTGCTCACCCGGCGGATGGGCAAGACGCGGGTGATCGCCGAGACGGGCGCGGGGCAGCACGGTGTGGCGACCGCCACGGCGGCCGCGCTGCTCGGGCTTGAGTGCCGGGTCTACATGGGCAAGGTCGACACCGACCGGCAGGCGCTCAACGTGGCGCGCATGCAGCTCTTGGGCGCCGAGGTGATCGCCGTCGAGTCCGGCTCGGCCACGCTGAAGGACGCGATGAACGAGGCCATGCGCGACTGGGTGGCCTCGGTCGACACCACCCACTACCTCATCGGCACCGTCGGCGGGCCGCACCCGTTCCCCAAGGTCGTGCGCGAGTTCCAGCGGGTCATCTCGACCGAGGCTCGGGCGCAGTTGCTCGAGCGCTACGGCGAACTGCCCTACGCCGTCACCGCCTGTGTCGGCGGCGGCTCGAACGCGATGGGCATGTTCGCCGATTTCATCGGTGACGCCGCGGTGGGCCTCTACGGCTACGAGGCAGAGGGCGACGGCATCGAGACCGGGCGCCATGCGGCATCCATCAACGGCGGGTCGGTGGGGGTGCTGCACGGCATGCGCACCTACATCCTGCAGGACGACGACGGCCAGACCATCGAGTCGCACTCGATCTCCGCCGGCCTCGACTACCCCGGGGTAGGCCCCGAGCACGCGTGGCTGGCGGCGTCCGGCCGGGGCACGTACGAGCCCGTGACCGACACCGAGGCCATGGACGCCTTCGCTCTCCTCACCAAGCTGGAGGGCATCATGCCGGCCATCGAGTCGGCGCACGCCGTGGCCGGCGCGCTGCGCCTCGGGCGCCGGCTCGCTGAAGAGCAGCCCGACCTGGAGCCGCTCATCTGCATCTGCCTCTCGGGCCGCGGCGACAAGGACGTGGCGACCGCGCTGAGCTGGTTCGGCCTCGACGGCACGCCCAACGACACGGTGGGAGGCTTCTGATGAGCGATCCGGGTGTTTCCGGGCAGACCCTGCTCCGCGCGCGCGCCGAAGGGCGCGGCGCCGTGGTCGCCTACCTGCCCGTCGGCTTCCCCGATGTCCCCACCTCCCTGGACGCCTTCCGTGCGCTGTGCGGCGTGGGCGGGGACGCGCCCGGAGTCGACATGGTCGAGGTGGGCCTGCCCTACTCCGATCCCATCCTGGACGGCCCGGTCATCCAGCGGGCGGGGGCGCAGGCGCTGCGCCGCGGCGTCCGGACGCAGGACGCCTTTGCCGCCGTCGAGGCGGTCGCCGCGACCGGGACGACCGCGGTGGCGATGACGTATTGGAACCTCGTCGATCGCTACGGGGTGGACGCCTTCGCCCGCGACTTCGCCAACGCCGGGGGAGCGGGCCTCATCACGCCCGATCTCACCCCCGACGAGGCCGAGGAGTGGATGGTCGCCTCCGAGGCCCACGGCCTCGACCGCATCTTCCTTGTGGCTCCCAGTTCGACCGACGAGCGGATCGTCTCCACGACGCACGCCTGCCGCGGCTGGGTGTACGCCACCGCCGTCATGGGCGTGACCGGCGCCCGGCAGCAGACCTCCTCGGCGGCGCCAGAGCTCGTGGCCCGCATCCGCCGGCTCGCGCCGGAGACGCTGGTCGGCGTGGGGCTGGGCGTCAGCAGCGGCGCGCAGGCGGCCGAGATTGCCTCGTTCGCGGACGCCGCCATCGTCGGTTCGGCCCTCGTCAAGACCCTCCTGGACGCCGAGGACGCCGGCACCCCGGCCGACCTCACCGCTTTGCGCGCCCTCGTCGCCGACTTGACCACGGGCGTCCGCGCCGGCTGAGCGTCGAAAGCCCCGGGTTCTCCCGCCGAGAGCCCCGGCGTCAGCCCAGGCGGCGGCGTCAGCCCAGGGCGGCCCGGACGGCCGTGCTGAGGGACTCGGCGTAGGCGGGGTCCATCCAGCGGCTCTCGGCGCGGGCGCGGAGGGCCTCGTCGATGGCGTCCGCGAACTCAGGATTCCGCGCGCGCACCTCGGCCGCGCCCGCCGGCTTGGAGACCCAGCGGCCCTCCGTGGCGAGCACGAGCATGCGCGCGAGGTTGAGCACGCGGTTCGGCGACCCGGCGTCGGGCCCGTCGTGCCACGTGATGGATTCGTCGACGGCCCTGCGGACCCGCCCCGCTGGCACCTCTGGGATCACCTCGGACGCCGCCCGCGCGCCCTCGAGCGGCACGCCGACCTGCCGCGCGGCCGCGAGGTCGAGCACCGACCAGTAGTTCGGGAAGCCGTCGGGGGCGAGTTGCACGGAGCTGGGGCGCTGCGTCCCGCCGTTGACGTTCAGCTGGAAGGCGACCGGATCGGCGAGATCGACCAGATCGTCGCGGGCGTACCAGACGAACTCAAGCCCGACGGTCGGGCAGGGCAGCGCCGGGTGCACGATGCGCTCACCGAGCGCGCGACGCGCCGCCTCCGGCCATCGGCGGCGCGTGACGGCGAGGACGTCCACGTCGGAGACTCCGTGCTCGTACACCCCCTGTGCGGCGCTTCCGATGAGCCAGGCTCCCCCCAGGTCGTCGCCGACGGCATCCCTCAGCCGGCGGACGAGTTCGGTCAGGTAGCCGGCGAGTTCGACCGGAACGGCGGTGGTCACTCTGCGCCACCCTACCGGCGTGGCAGCCCACCCTGGGCGCGCATGCGGCATGATGGCCCGCGTGATCTTGTCGATCCCGAGCCCCGACATCAGTTCGTTCTCCCTCGGTCCGCTGACGATCCACATCTATGCCCTCTGCCTGATCGCCGGTATGGGGGTGGCTTGGTGGCTCGGTTCGCGGCGCTGGGTGGCTCGCGGGGGTCAGCCCGAGCATTTCGAGACGATCGTGCTCTGGGCGATCCCCGTCGGGATCGTGTTCGCCCGCATCTACCACGTCCTCACCCACTGGGACGACTACTTCGGTGCCGGCGGCATGAATCCCTTCGCCATCTGGGAGGGCGGCATCGCGATCTTCGGCTCGCTCCTCGGCGGCACCCTGGCCGCGTGGCTCGTCTGCCGCCACTACGGGCTGCGTCTCGCCACCTTCGCGGACGCCCTCGCCCCCGGCCTGATCTTCGCCCAGGGCGTCGGACGCCTCGGCAACTGGTTCAACCAGGAGCTCTTCGGAGGGCCCGACTTCGGCCCGCTCGGGCTCGAGATCGACCCTGCGCACCGTCCGGCCGAGTACGCCGACGTGCCCACGTTCCAGCCGACGTTCCTCTACGAGATGGCCTGGAACATCACCGGCGGTCTGCTGCTGCTGTGGCTCGACCGCAAGCTCAAGCTCGGGTACGGCAAGGTGTTCGCCCTCTACATGCTCATCTACGGCACCGGACGCTTCGTCATCGAGGGCATTCGCACCGACTTCAGCTACATGGTCGGCCCGTTGCGCACGAATCAGGTGACCGCCCTCCTCGTCGCCTTGGCCGGCGCGGCGCTGTTCGCCTGGCTGTGGCGCGTCCGTCCGGGCCGCGAGGCGAGCCCGAGCGTGGCCGCGTCGGTCGAGGACACGGAGACTTCCGAGGAGGCTGCCCCGCAGGAGTAGTCGTTCGGCAGCGTCACGGTGAAACATCGGTCTTTGGCGTGACAGTGGTGAGCGAAGCCAGGCCGGGGAGGGAGGCCGGACCCGGAGCCATTCCCCGTGGGGGACGCGCTGCGACTGTCACGGTGGAACCGGGCGATTGAGCGTGACAGTGGTGAGCGAGCACCCCGCAGGTGGCGTTGGGGCCGGTGACGGATTCGGCCCCTACCTGCCTCATGTGCGGGCGTGGGGAAGACAGCCGCGGGGGAGAGCCGCGACCAGGGCGCGCTGCGCGTGGCGTTCGCGCTGGTGAATACGTTGCCGTGCGGGCCGGCCGACACCGACATGCTCTACAACGAGTCCATGGCCCGCCGCCTGGTTCGCAACGAGGTGTCACCCTGCCCCCGCCGTACGACGGCCGGACGCCGACGCTCGAGGAGATTCTCATGGGCGTCGAGCGCCCGCCGGGCGACGACGAGGACCAGTTCCCCGCCGTGGATGCGCTGCGGCGCGCGCTGAGACGCGGCGTCCGCGACGGCGCGAACTCGGACGTCGACGGACTCAACGCCCTCGTCCTGGAGTGGGGGATCGTGCGCACCTTGGCCGGCCCGCCGGACGCCCGCCACTGGGTCGGGCATGCGGCCACCCCCGGCTGGGGCCCGGCGCTCGCCGCCTCCACGATTCCGCCCGTCCTCGACCTGCACGCGAGCGGCGCCATCACCCGGCTCGGCTGGTGTGCTTCCCGCTGGTGCGGGCGGCCCTTCCTGCCGCCGAAACGTGGGCGTCCACAACGGTTCTGCTGCGCGCGGTGCGCGAACTGGGTGCGTCAGTCGCGCGGTCGCCATGGCACCGAACTGCCCTACGTGAGGGCACCGAATTGCCTACGTGACGGCACGGGGCGCCCCCACGTGACCGCACCGGCGGCGTCCGACTGACAGACGCCGGGGAGCGGAGGCGGCCCGCATTGCTTAAGGTGGGCCCCGTCTCGACGCGCGGGTCGCTCGACCCTGCCCGGAAGACGAGGACAAGGAGACGATGCGTTGATGGAAGGCATGCTCGGCGCCCCCGCCGCCCAGGGCCTCTACCGGCCTGAGTACGAGCACGACGCGTGTGGTGTGGCGTTTGTCGCCCAGCTCTCCGGCGAGGCGTCCCACGACATCGTGGCCAAGGGCCTGCTGGCGCTCGAGAACCTCGATCATCGCGGCGCCACCGGCGCCGACGAGGCGGCGGGCGACGGCGCCGGCATGCTGCTGCAGATCCCCGACGCGCTGTTCCGCGCCTCCGTGGACTTCACCCTGCCCGAGGTGGGGCACTATGCGGTCGGCATGGCGTTCCTGCCCGTCGACGACATCGAGCGCGCCACGGCCAAGCGCAGCATCGAGTACATCGCGATCGAGGAGGGCCTGCGGGTTCTCGGCTGGCGCGAGGTGCCGATGAGCGCCGAGACGCTCAGCCCGGTCACGGTCGCGGTGATGCCGCACATGGAGCAGCTGTTCGTGATGGGCCAGGGGGCGAGCGGCATCGACCTCGACCGGCTCGTCTACCCGCTGCGGAAGCGGGTGCGCAACGAGGCGGACGTCTACTTCGCCTCGCTGAGCGCGCGAACGACGGTCTACAAGGGCATGCTCACCACGCAGCAGCTCGCCGAGACCTTCCCGGACCTCCTCGACGAACGCATGACCTCCGCCCTCGCGCTGGTGCACAGCCGCTTCTCGACGAACACCTTCCCGAGCTGGCAGCTCGCTCACCCGTACCGGATCATCGCCCACAACGGCGAGATCAACACCGTCAAGGGCAACCGCAACTGGATGCGCGCCCGCGAGGCCCTGCTCGCCACCGACCTCATCAAGGGCGACCTCGAGCGCGTCTTCCCGATCTGCACGCCCGACTTCTCCGATTCGGCGTCCTTCGACGAGGTGTTGGAGCTGCTGCACCTCGGCGGGCGGTCGCTGCCGCACGCGGTGCTCATGATGATCCCGGAGGCGTGGGAGAACCACGGCGAGATGGACGCCGCCCGCCGCGACTTCTACTCGTTCCACAGCTCGGTGATGGAGCCTTGGGACGGCCCGGCCGCCGTCTGCTTCACCGACGGCACGCAGATCGGGGCGACCCTCGACCGCAACGGTCTGCGTCCCGGCCGCTACTGGGTGACCGACGACGGCTTGGTCGTGTTCGCGTCCGAGGCCGGCGTCCTGCCGATCGCGCAGGAGCACGTCGTCGAGAAGGGACGCCTCCAGCCCGGCCGCATGCTTCTGGTCGATCTCGACGAGCACCGGCTCATCAACGACGACGAGATCAAGGCGACCCTGGCCGCCGAGCAGCCGTACGGGGAATGGGTCGGGCGCCGCATCAACCTCGACGACCTGCCCGAGCGGCAGCATGTCGTGCACAGCCACGCGTCGGTGACACGCCGCCAGCAGATGTTCGGCGTCACCCACGAAGAGCTCAAGATGCTCATCGCGCCGATGGCGGAGACGGGCGCCGAGCCGATCGGCTCGATGGGTACCGACACGCCCGTGGCGGTGCTGAGCGACCGCTCGCGGCTGCTGTTCGACTACTTCAGCCAGCTGTTCGCCCAGGTGACGAACCCGCCGCTGGACGCGATCCGCGAAGAGCTCGTCACGTCGTTGCGCGGGTCGTTCGGCCCCGAGGCGAACCTGCTGAGCGCCGGCCCCGAGTCCTGCAACCAGATCGTCATCGACTACCCGATCCTCGATTCCGACCAGCTTGCGAAGCTCGTCCGAATCAACCGGGATGGCTCGATGCCGCAGTTCGACGCCCACATCGTCCGCGGCCTCTACCGCGTGCTCGAGGGTGCGGCGGAGCTGGAACGCCGCCTCGATGAGATCTGCGCCGAGGTGGACGCCGCCATCGAGCGGGGCTGCCGCACGATCATCCTGTCCGACCGGCACTCCAACATCGACTACGCCCCCATCCCGTCGCTGCTGCTCACCTCGGCCGTGCACCACCATCTCGTCCGCGCCAAGACGCGCACGCAGGTGGGCCTGATCGTCGAAGCCGGCGACGTGCGCGAGGTGCACCATGTGGCGCTCCTCATCGGGTTCGGCGCGGCCGCGGTGAACCCGTACCTCGTCTTCGAGTCCGCCGAGGACCTGGCCCGCCGCGAGATGTACGTCACCGTCGAGCCCGACCAGGCCGTCTACAACGTGCGCAAGGCGCTCGGCAAGGGCGTCCTCAAGGTGATGAGCAAGATGGGCGTGTCGACCATCGCGTCGTACACGGGCGCCCAAATCTACGAGGCGCTCGGTCTGGCGAGCGACGTCGTCGACCGCTACTTCACGGGCACGACGAGCCGCGTCGAGGGCATCGGCCTGGCCGAGATCGCCGACGAGATCCACGCCCGGCACGCCCAGGCCTACCCGGTCGACCGCCGTGTCCTCGCCCACCGCACCGTGGACGTCGGGGGCGAGTACAAGTGGCGCCGCGAGGGCCCGCCGCACCTGTTCGACCCCGAGACGGTGTTCCGGCTGCAGCACAGCACCCGGCAGGGCCGCTACGACATCTTCAAGCAGTACACCGACCGGGTGAACGACCAGTCCAAGCGCCTCATGACCCTGCGCGGCCTGCTGGAGTTCGACGAGACGCTCCGCGAGCCCGTGCCGATCGACGAGGTCGAGCCGGTGAGCGAGATCGTCAAGCGGTTCTCGACGGGTGCGATGAGCTACGGCTCGATCAGCAAGGAGGCCCACGAGACCCTCGCGATCGCCATGAACCGGCTCGGCGGCAAGTCGAACACCGGCGAGGGCGGCGAGGACACCGACCGCCTGCACGACCCCGAGCGCCGCTCGGCGATCAAGCAGGTGGCGTCCGGCCGGTTCGGCGTCACGAGCGACTACCTGACCAACGCCACCGACATCCAGATCAAGATGGCCCAGGGCGCCAAGCCCGGTGAGGGCGGCCAGCTGCCCGGCGGCAAGGTGTACCCGTGGGTGGCGAAGACCCGCCACTCGACGCCCGGCGTCGGCCTCATCAGCCCGCCGCCACACCACGACATCTACTCGATCGAGGACCTCAAGCAGCTCATCCATGACCTCAAGTGCGCCAACCCGGTGGCCCGCGTCCACGTGAAGCTGGTCGCCGAGGTGGGTGTGGGCACGGTGGCGGCCGGCGTGAGCAAGGCGAAGGCCGACGTGGTGCTCATCTCGGGCCACGACGGCGGCACGGGCGCAGCGCCGCTCACGTCGATCAAGCACGCGGGCGGCCCGTGGGAACTCGGCCTGGCCGAGACCCAGCAGACGCTGCTGCTCAACGGCTTGCGCGACCGGATCGTGGTGCAGGTCGACGGCCAGCTGAAGACCGGCCGCGACGTCGTCATCGGCGCCCTCTTGGGGGCCGAGGAGTTCGGGTTCGCATCGGCCCCGCTCGTGGTGAGCGGCTGTATCATGATGCGTGTCTGCCACCTCGACACCTGTCCGGTCGGCGTCGCCACGCAGAACCCCGAGCTGCGTGCGAAGTACTCAGGGCACGCTGACTACGTGGTGAACTTCTTCCAGTTCATCGCCGAGGAGGTGCGCGAGATCCTCGCCAGCCTCGGGTTCCGTTCGATCGAGGAGGCCGTCGGCCACGTCGAGGTGTTGCGGACGAAGGCGGCGGTCGACCATTGGAAGGCCAAGGGTCTCGACCTGGAGCCGATCCTGCATCAGGTCGGTGTCGACGGGCCGCTGCACTGTGTCACGACCCAGGACCACGGCTTGGACGCCAAGCTTGACGTCGAGCTCATCGAGCGTTCCCGCGCGGCCTGGGAGAAGGGCGAACAGGTGGCCTTCGAGGCGGGCGTCCGCAACATCGACCGGACCGTCGGCACCCTGCTCGGCCATGAGGTCACCAAGGCGACCGACGGCCAGGGCCTGCCCGACGACACGATCCAGATCACCCTGACGGGCACGGGCGGCCAGAGCTTCGGCGCGTTCCTGCCCCGCGGCGTCACGCTGCGGCTGGTCGGCGACACGAACGACTACTTCGGCAAGGGCCTGTCGGGCGGACGGCTCTCGGTGCGCCCGGACGCCGCCGCGCCCTTTGCCGCCGAGGAGCAGATCATCGCCGGCAACGTCATCGGCTACGGCGCGACGGGCGGGCAGCTGTTCATCCGCGGCCGGGTCGGCGAGCGGTTCTGCGTCCGCAACTCGGGTGCGACCGCGGTCGTCGAGGGTGTGGGCGACCATGGGTGTGAGTACATGACCGGCGGCGAGGCGCTCGTCCTCGGCGCGACGGGCCGCAACTTCGCGGCCGGCATGTCGGGCGGCGTCGCCTGGGTGCTCGACCTGAACCGCGACCGGCTCAACACCGAGATGGTCGACCCGTTCGGCCTCACCGACGACGACGTGGCCCGCATCACCGAACTGCTGGAACTGCACGTCGCCGAGACCGGATCCACGGTCGCCCAGGGCCTGCTCGAGGCGGGCCCCGACGCGTGGCGGGGCCGGTTCACCCGGGTCCTGCCCCGCGATTACGCCCGCGTGATCGCGGCGCGTGCGGACGCCGAGGCGTCCGGCCTGTCCGAGGAGGAGACGGTCGAGAAGATGATGGAGGCGGCACATGGCTGATCCGAGGGGCTTCATCAAGGTGGAGCGAGAGGTCGCCGAGCGGCGTCCGGCCGGCGAGCGCGTCCACGACTGGCAGGAGGTGTACCCGGGCACGCCGGGCCGTGCCGTCCTGCCGATCATCCAGCAGCAGGCGAGCCGCTGCATGGACTGCGGCATCCCGTTCTGCCATCAGGGGTGCCCGCTCGGGAACCTCATCCCCGAGTGGAACGACCTCATCTACCGGGATCAATGGCGCGCAGCCACGGATCGGCTGCACGCCACGAACAACTTCCCGGAGTTCACGGGACGCCTCTGCCCGGCTCCCTGCGAGACGGCGTGCGTCGTGGGCATCAACCGTGAGCCGGTGACGATCAAGAACATCGAGGTCGCCATCGCCGACAAGGCATGGGACGACAGTCGGGTGGTGCCGGTGGTGCCCGAGTGGCACACGCAGCGGACGGTCGCGGTCGTCGGGTCGGGCCCGGCGGGACTCGCCGCCGCGCAGCAGCTGACGCGTGCCGGCCACACCGTCGTCGTGTACGAGCGGGCGGACGCCATCGGCGGGCTCCTGCGCTACGGCATCCCCGAGTTCAAGATGGAGAAGGAGGTGCTCGACCGGCGGCTCAAGCAGATGCGTCAGGAGGGCACGGTCTTCAAGCCGTCGACGAACATCGGCGTCGACATCACCGGGGAGGACCTGCTGGACCGCTTCGACGCGGTGGTGCTGGCCATCGGGGCGACGGTGCCGCGCGACCTGCCGATCCCGGGCCGGGAGCTGACGGGCATCCACCAGGCGATGGAGTTCCTGCCGCAGGCGAACCGCGTGGCGGTGGGACAGGAGGTCGAGGGTCAGATCACGGCGACCGGCAAGCATGTCGTCGTCATCGGCGGCGGGGACACCGGATCGGACTGCATCGGCACGTCGCTGCGGCAGGGGGCGGCGTCCGTGACGCAGCTGGAGATCATGCCGACGCCATCCCAGACGCGGCCCGGCACCCAGCCGTGGCCGACCTACCCGATGATCTTCCGGGTCAGCACGTCGCACGAGGAGGGCGAGGTCAACCGCGAGTACGCCGTGTCCACGTCGGAGTTCGTGGGCACCGACGGCCGGGTCAGCTCGCTGAAGCTCACCGAGGTGCGCTTCGATGCCGGCAAGTTCGTGCCGGTGGAGGGCACCGAGCGCGAGATCCCGGCCGATCTGGTGCTGCTCGCCATGGGCTTCGTCGGGCCGCAGAAGGCGGGCATCGTCGAGGAACTCGGCGTCGAGCTGGATGCGCGGGGCAACATCGCGCGCGATGAGAACTTCGCGACGAGCGTGCCCGGCGTGTTCGTTGCCGGCGACTGCGGACGCGGCCAGTCGCTCATCGTGTGGGCGATCGCCGAGGGGCGCTCGTGCGCCAACGGCGTGGACGCCTACCTGCAGGGCACCGGATCGATCCTGCCCAAGCCGATCAAGCCGACGGA
>NZ_JARKOT010000080.1 GCF_029977985.1 Propioniciclava sp.
AGGGAGTACCGCGGCCAGCTGTGGTGGGCCGCCGGCGCGGCGATCCGGCAACCGGACGCGCCCGAGGGCTCGTCCTGCCGCCGGATGCTGTTCCAGGTCGTCCCGGAGCCGAAGGCCGGCAAGAACCGGATGCACCTGGACCTGCGGCTGCCCGCGTCCGGCGAGGGGCTGGACGCCACCCGCGACGGGCTGCTCGCCCGCGGCGCCACGTTCCTGCACGAAGCGTCCCAGGGGCCGCAGCGCTGGTACACGATGGCCGACCCGGAGGGCAACGAGTTCTGCCTCAGCTGACACCGCACGGGATCCGTCGGACGAGCGCGCCTCGACCCCTCGACCGGGCTCAGGGCAGGCTGAACCCGACGACCGGTTCCGGTGGCCGGGCCGAGGTCAGGGCAGCGGCCGGACGAAGGCGCGCAGCCGGATGTCCGGACGCGGCGACCAGTCCCGCTCGGGAACCGCCACGAAGCCCAGCCGGCGGTACAGCCGGTGTGCGGCCGACATCCACTCGGCCGTCGAGATGACCACGGCGGCGGCACCGTCCGCCGCCGCGCGCTCGACGCAGGCCTGGACGAGCAGCTCACCCACGCCACGGCCGCGGGCTTCCGGCGCCACCGCCAGCGTGCGGAACTCGCCCTCGTCCGCGCCGGCCACCTCCCGGTACGACGATCCGCGGGGACACCAGGTGACCGTCCCGAGCAGGTCGCCGTCATCGGCCGCGACCCACAGCTCGGCGTCGGCCGCCCGTGCGGCCGCGTCCCGCAGTACGTCGTAGTAGGGGTCACTGTCCGGCATCGCGCCGTCGGCCAGGTACGCCCGCGCGGTCAGCTCGCCCACCGCTGCGTACTCGTCCGGCTCGGCCGCTCGTACCACGATCATCGTATCAGCCTAGGTCCGGCCACCCCCACCGTGTTGTCAGAATCTCCGCCGGTCGGGGGCGGCAGAGATTCTGACAACTCGGGGAGCGGGGCCTAGATTCGTCCGCGTGAGCCCTCGACGACAGCCAGAGCAGCAGGCGCCGCCGGTGCAGCGACTCCGCGTCCAGTACGCCAAGCGGGGACGGGCGCGGTTCGCCTCGTCCCGCGACTTCAGCCGGGCGCTGGAGCGGGCGCTGCGCCGGGCGGAGATCCCGATGGCGTTCTCGTCCGGCTTCTCGCCGCATCCGCGGATCAGCTACGCGAACGCCGCGCCGACCGGTGCCGCCACCGAGGCCGAGTACCTGGAACTGGGCCTCGCCGCCGTCCTCGACCCGGACGAGGTGCGCGACCAGCTCAACGCGGCCATGCCGGACGGACTGGTGATCGTCCGCGTGGTGCCGGCGGCGCCCGGCGCGCTGGCCGAGCGCCTGACCGCGTCCCGGTGGGAGATGGTCCTGGACGGCGCCGACGCCGCAGCCCTCGCCGCAGCCGTGGCCGACCTGCTGGCCGCGGAGCAGGTCGAGGTGGAGCGGATGACGAAGACCGGCCTGCGCCGCTTCGACGTCCGCCGCGCGGTGATCTCCCTGATCGCAGCGGGGGACCGGCTCGAACTCGTGTCCGCGATCGGCGAGCCGCTGGTGCGGCCGGACGACGTGGTGCAGGCCCTGCAGCTGCTGCGACCCGAGCTGCGGACGGGCAACCCGCCGCTCCTCACCCGGCTCGAGCACGGCTTCTGGGACGGCGAGCGCATCCTCGATCCCCTCGGCGGCTGAAAGTCTTGCGCCCGGTACGCCGCGCCGTCGCTGGGCCGCTCCCGGCGAGTGTGGAATACTTGGCGCAGGTCGGAGTCATCCAGACCCCCGACTCTCGGATGCCGTGATCGGCGTGACAGGCCGGTCTCGACGCTGGGGCCTCACCGCGACGCGAGTCGACCGCGGGGGCGACAGCGCTGGGCAGCCGACCGGACAAGCTTCGCTGCCCTGGGCAGCCATGTTGCGGCGCCCCCGCCGCTGAAGGAGAGCATCGTGCTCGATTCTGAACACCCCGAAACCGATCAGCCTACCGACGCAGCGGTGACCACGCCGGCCACCCCGCCCCGGCGCCGCCGGGCCGCCAGCCGACCCGCCGGTCCACCCGTGTCGGTGGACGGGCAGCCGGACGCCGCCCCGCCCGCCGAGGCCACCCCGGCTGCGGACGCCGCGCCGGCCGAGGTTGCCGAGGCTCCTGCCGCAGAGGCGGCCGCGGGGGAGACCCTCACCGCCCCGCCGGCCGCGGAAGCGGCGCCCAAGCGCACCCGGCGCAGCCGCGCGAAGGTCGTGGAGCCGGAGCAGACCGCCCCGGTCGAGGCCGCGGAGCCAATTGAGCCGCAACCCGAGGCCGAGCCGCCGGCCGAGCCGAAGCCGGCCACCCGCCGGCGCCGCGCCACGCGTCCGGCGGAAGCAGCGCCGGCGCCCGAGGCCGACGCCGCCGAGGTCGCGGCGAGCCTCGCGGAACTGGCCCAGAATGAGCGCCCGCGCTCGCGGCCGCGGGTGAAGGCCGAGACGTTCGGCCTCGGCGAGGAGGCCACGCCCGACCAGGTGCTCGACTCCCTCGCCGCAGCCATCGGTGGCCTGCTGGCCGAGTCGGTCGAGGTGCTGGAAGCCGCGACCGAGGAGCTGGCCGAGGACGCCGACGAGTTGGACGAGGACGAACTCGCCGAGGGCGAGGATGAGGCCGAGGACGACGCGGCCCCGCGCCGTCGCCGCCGCCGCAGGGGCGGCCGCCGCCGTCGCCGTGGCGCGGGGGATGCCGCAGGAGATGACGAGAACGGCGCGGAGGACGACGCCGAGGGTGCTGCCGCGGAGGGTGAGGCCGAGCCCGAGTCCGGCGACGAGCCGGCCGGTGAGGGCAGCTCCCGACGGCGGCGTCGACGTCGCCGCCGCGGCGAGGACTCCGCCGACGGGGACGAGGACGGCGTCGAGGTCGTCGTCCGGACGCGCGAGCCGCGCCGCCGCTCCACCGCGAACGACGAGGTCACCGGCATCGAGGGCTCGACCCGGATGGAGGCGAAGAAGCAGCGCCGCCGCGAGGGCAGGGCCGCAGGTCGCCGGCGCACGCCGATCCTCAGCGAATCGGAGTTCCTGGCCCGCCGTGAGTCGGTGGACCGGAAGATGCTGATCCGCCAGGCCGAGGACTACTCGCAGATCGCGGTGATGGAGGACGGAGTGCTCGTCGAGCACTACGTCGACCGGGCCTCCGCGACCTCGATGATCGGCAACATCTACCTCGGCCGCGTGCAGAACGTGCTACCGAGCATGGAGGCCGCCTTCGTCGACATCGGCCGTGGCCGCAACGCCGTCCTCTACGCCGGCGAGGTCGACTGGGACTCCTTCGGCGTCACCGGGGCGGACAAGAAGGTCGAGAAGGTCTTCAAGTCGGGCCAGCAGGTGCTGGTGCAGGTGAGCAAGGACCCGGTCGGCGCGAAGGGCGCCCGGCTGACCTCGCACATCTCGATCCCGGGCCGCTACATCGTGTACTCGCCGGGCGGCCACCTCTCCGGCATCTCCCGCAAGCTGCCCGAGGGCGAGCGCAAGCGGCTGAAGGGCATCCTCGACGAACTGATCGAGCCGAGCGCGTCCGTGATCGTCCGCACGGCTGCGGAGGGGGCGAGCGAGGACGAGCTCGTCCGCGACGTGAACCGGCTGAAGGCGCAGTGGGAGGTGCTGGACAAGAAGAAGTCCGGCCAGGCCCCGCAGCTGCTGTACGCCGAGCCCGACCTGACCGTCCGGATCGTCCGGGACCTGTTCACCGAGGACTTCAGCTCGCTGGTGATCGACGGCAACGGCGCGGCGGACGACGCCTACGACACCGTCGAGGCCTACGTGACCCACGTGGCGCCGCACCTGGCCGAACGGCTGCACCGCTGGGACCGCGCGGGCAAGGGCGACATCTTCGACGCCCACCGGGTGCACGAGCAGGTCGCGAAGGCGCTGGAGCGCAAGGTGTTCCTGCCGTCGGGTGGATCGCTGATCATCGACCGCACCGAGGCCATGACGGTGATCGACGTCAACACCGGCAAGTTCACCGGGACGTCGGGCAACCTCGAGGCCACCGTGACCTCCAACAACCTGGAGGCGGCGGAGGAGATCGTCCGCCAGCTGCGGCTGCGGGACATCGGCGGCATCATCGTGATCGACTTCATCGACATGGTGCTGCCGGCCAACCGCGAGTTGCTGCTGCGCCGGCTGGTCGAGTGCCTGGGCCGGGACCGCACCCGGCACCAGGTGGCCGAGGTCACCTCGCTGGGCTTGGTGCAGATGACCCGCAAGAAGATCGGGACGGGCCTCGCCGAGGCGTTCACGGTCGCCTGCGAGACCTGCAAGGGCCGCGGCTACCACGTGCACGACGCGCCGGTGGCGTCCCAGGCCCCCGCCGACGGCGGCGACCGGGACGGCTCCCGCCGCGGCGGCCGTGGCGGCAGCCAGACCACGAGGCGTTCGTCCCGCGCCCGCAAGGACGAGGTCAAGCCCCTCGTCCCGTCCCCGGCCCTGATGCCGCCCCACGCCCCCGAGCCCGAGGCCCCGTCCCCGGCCGAGTCCGACCTGGTCGCGCCCGAGCTGGTCGCGCCAGAGACGGTCGCGCCCGAGCCGGTCGCGCCCGAGCCGGTCGCGCCGGACCTGGTCGCCCCGGACCTGGTCGCGCCTGAGACGGTCGAGCTGGAACCGCTGGTCGAGCCGGAACCGCTGGTCGAACCGGAACCGCTGGTCGAGCCTGTCGAGACCCCCGTTACCCCGGTCGCCGAGATCGCGCCGGTCGAGGAGCCCGTGGTGGTCGAGGCAGAACTCGTGGAACCCGAGCCGGTGGAGGCGTCGGCCGAGTAGCCGGTCAGGCGCAGGGGATCCCGGCTTCCGCCGGGATGACGCCCCCTGTAGCGCTCCCTGAGGAGCGGTCGCCGAGGTACGAGGCGATCGCGTCACGAAGGGCGGCGTGACGAGCCCTTCGTGACGGCGTTCCTCGGACGCCTGCTCAGAGAGGGTTGGTGACGCGTCCTGGTGGTGCGGCTAGCCCTCCGGGACGTGCGCCAGGTCGTCCAGCCACAGGGCGGCCGAGGTGTCGGACGGCGCCCGCCAGTCGCCTCTCGGCGACAGGGAGCCGCCGCGGACGACCTTGGGTCCGTTCGGGAGCGCCGAGCGCTTGAACTGGGCGAAGCCGAAGAAGCGGCGGCAGAACACGTCCAGCCACTTCTTGATGGTGGCCAGGTCGTAGGCCGTCCGCTCGTCGTGCGGGAACCCCTCGGGCCAGGCGCCGGCGTCCGCGTCGCGCCAGGCGTGCCACGCGAGGAAGGCGATCTTCGACGGCTTCATGCCGTGCCGCAGCACGTGGAACAGGCTGAAGTCCTGCAGGGAGTACGGCCCGATCGTCGCCTGGGTGGACTGGGGCGTCTCGCCCTCGCCCACCGGGATCAGCTCGGGCGTGATCTCGGTGTCGAGGATCGCCTGCAGGGTGACCGAGACGGCGTCGTCGAACTGCTCGGAGCTGATCACCCACCGGATCAGGTGCTGCATCAGCGTCTTGGGCACGCCGCCGTTCACGTTGTAGTGGGACATCTGGTCGCCCACGCCGTAGGTGCACCAGCCGAGCGCGAGTTCGGAGAGGTCTCCGGTGCCCAGCACGATGCCGCCGCGCTGGTTGGCCAGCCGGAACAGGTAGTCGGTGCGGAGTCCGGCCTGCACGTTCTCGAACGTGACGTCGTACACCGGCTGCCCCTCGGAGAAGGGGTGGTCCAGCCGGTCGAGCATCAGCCGGGCGGTGTCGGTGATGTCGAGTTCGGCGAAGGTCACGCCGAGCGCCCGCGCGAGCGCCGTCGCATTGCCCTTGGTGTGGGCGGACGTGGCGAAGCCGGGCATGGTGAACGCGAGGATGTCCGTCCGCGGCCTGCCGAGGCGGTCCATCGCGCGCGCGGCGACGATCAGGGCGTGCGTGGAGTCCAGGCCACCGGAGACGCCGATCACGATCTTCGGCTGGCCGATCGCGCGCAGCCGCTGCTCCAGCCCGCTGACCTGGATGTTGTAGGCCTCGTAGCAGTCCTGGGCCAGTCGGGCGGGGTCGGCGGGCACGAACGGGAACCGCGCCAGCGTACGGCGCAGGCCGAGGTCGCCCGTGGGTGGCTCGAGGTCGAAGGTCACCGTCCGGTACTCGCCCGTCCGCTCGGCGTGGGTGCGGCGGTTGTCGTCGAAGGTGCCCTGACGCAGCCGGTCCTGCACGAGGGTGCCGAGGTCCAGGTCGGCGATGGACGCGCGCGACCCGGCCGGGAACCGCTCGGACTCGGCCAGCAGCGTCCCCGCCTCGTAGACCAGCGTCTGGCCGTCCCAGGACAGGTCGGTCGACGACTCACCCTCCCCGGCCGCGGAGTACACGTAGCCCGCGATCAGCCGCGACGACCCGGACGCGCACAGCAGCTTGCGCTCCTCGGCCTTCGCCACCGTGATCGGACTGCCGGACAGGTTCGCGATCACGGTCGCGCCGGCCAGCGCCGCCTCCGCGGACGGCGGGATCGGCACCCACATGTCCTCGCAGATCTCCACGTTCAGCACGAACCCGGGGACGTCGTCCGCCGCGAACAGCAGGTCGCAGCCGAACGGGACGTCCTCGCCGGCCACCCGGATCTCGCCGGTGACATCGTCGCCGGGCGCGATCTGGCGGCGTTCGTAGAACTCGCGGTAGGTGGGCAGGTAGGCCTTCGGGACCACGCCGAGGATGGTGCCCCGATGGATGACCACCGCGCAGTTGTAGATCCGGTTCAGGCTGACCAGCGGGGCGCCGACGACCACGATGCAGCCCAGGTCCTCGGTCTGCGGGACGAGCCAGGCGAGGGCGTCCTGCACGGCGTCGAGGACGGTGTCCTGCATGAGCAGGTCCTCGATCGAGTAGCCGGTGAGGCAGAGTTCCGGGAACACGGCGAGGCAGGCGCCGGCGTCCGCGCACTCGCGGGCCTGGGCGAGCACGGCCTCGGCGTTCCTCCGCGGCTGCACCATCGCGATCGGCAGCGTGCAGGCCGCCACGCGGGCGAATCCGTGGGCGTAGAGGTTGTAGAAGTCCATGCTGCGCTCCTGGCTCCGGTGTCGGCCTCAGCATGCCACGTCGCGGCTCCTGCCGGCCCGCTCTGACAGCCCCGGGTACCCCGCCGTTCCCTGAGGAGCCGGCCCGCGAGTAACGAGCGGGTCGGCGTCACGAAGGGCCGCGGCAGAGCCTGACGAAGCCCGGAACGCACCCCACCGGTCCCTGAGGAGCCGACCCGCGAGGAACGAGCGCGTCGGCGTCACGAAGGGGCATGGTGCAGGGCCTGACGAAACCCCTGCCGTGGTGAAGACTTGAGCCGTGAGCGAGATCCTCCGCGTGGTGACCCCGGACGGCCCCGGCGAACTGCTGCTCGACCCGGCCACCGCGCCGACCGCCGCCCTCGTGCTCGGCCACGGCGCGGGCGGGGGAGTCGGTGCCTGGGATCTGGAGTTGCTCGCCCGCGAGCTGCCCGCGTCCGGGGTGAGCGTGGCGCGCTACCGCCAGCCGTGGCTGGTCGCTGGTCGGAAGGTGGCGGGCCCGCCGGCGAGCCTCGACCGGGGCTGGCGTCCGGCCGTGGCCGCGATCGCGTCGGCCTGGCCGGGCGTGCCACTGTTCGTCGGCGGTCGTAGCGCCGGAGCGCGGGCGGCGTGCCGTTGTTACGACGGGGCCGCCGGTCTGGTGGCGCTGTCCTTCCCGCTGCACCCGCCGGGCAAGCCGCACAAGTCGCGGATCGCGGAACTCGCCGCCGTCACCGGTCCGGTGCTGGTGGTGCAGGGCGCCGCCGACCCGTTCGGCTCACCCGCGGACATCGCCCGCGCCCTGGCCGACGCCGGTTACTCAGGCGAGCGGATCGTCCCCGTCCCCGGCGCGACCCACTCGCTGGCGCCCGTGAAGAGCCTGCCCGCCCCGAAGGTCGCCGAGCGCGAGCAGCTGGTGGTAGGTGCGGTGCTGACATTCATCGCCGACGCCCTCGACCCGGTCCCGTCCGCGGAGTGAAGGGAAAGGGGACGGGTCCTTTCCGTTCACCCCTGATCGGGTCTCGGCGTAAGCCCGCCCGGGACGGTGACACGGGGTGTCGCGATCTGGCCACGATTGGCGTCCCAGCTGTCCCCGACGTCACATCCACGCGCTCGCGCGGCCAGATCGCGTCAGCCTCGGGTCGAGGCGGTGGACAGCGCGCGGCGCGAGCGTAAATGGGGCGTCCCGCCTCGGCGCCGGTACGGGGGTCGGTGCGGCGACTGATGGGATGACGTGATCTGGCCACTCAACGCCCCGTCTGTGACAGGTGGGGCCGCCGGGACCAGTTGCGTGGCCAGATGGCGTCAGCCCTGTGCGGGGAGTGTCTCCTGCTCCGACGCGAGGAAGCGAAGATGGTCGAAAACGGGGACAGACCCCTTTCCAGTCAGGTGGCGGAAAAGGGGTCTGTCCCCATTAGCCGCCAGAAGCCTCGCGGGCGAGCAGCGAGCGCTTGACGTCGAGGCCCCAGGCGAAGCCGCCGAGGCTGCCGTCGCTGCGCAGCACCCGGTGGCACGGGACGAACAGCGCCGGTGCATTGCTCGCGCAGACGCCGGCCGCCGCCCGGACTCCCTTCGGGTTGCCGAGCGCCGCAGCGAACTCGGCGTACGACAGCGGGGCGCCCGGCGGAATGCGCCGCAGGTGGTCCCAGCCGCGCTGCCGCCAGGTCGATCCGGTCTGCTTCACCGGCACCGCGTCGACGGCGTGGGGATCACCGGCGTAGTAGGCGGCCACCGCAGCCGCCGGTGCCGCGACATCGGGGTCATCGGAGGCGACCACCGGCGCATCGGCCGGACGGTCCTGTGGCCGCAGCCGCGCCAGGATCGCGTCCGGATCGCCGGTCCAGCCGGCGGCGTACACGACGCCGTCCTCGGCGAGCAGCGTGAAGGGTCCGTCCGGCGTGGTCATCGTGGTGAGTTTCATTCGGGTTCTCCAATCGGGATGGGACGGGCGGCGGCGCGCCACAGGTGCAGGCTGGCGTAGGACCGCCACGGGGAGACGGTCATCCCCCAGGCGGCGAGGTCGTGCGGCCGGTCGGGCAGGCCGAGCCGCGCGGCGCCCTTGCGCAGGGCGACGTCCCCGGTGGGCAGGACGTCCGGGTGGCCGAGGACGCGCATGGCCACGTAGCCCGCGGTCCACTCGCCGATGCCACGGACGGCGACCAGCCGGTCGTGCTGGGCCACCGGGTCGTCCGCCCAGCCGAGGTCGAGGGCGCCTTCGGCCAGTTGTCCGGCGATGGCCAGGATGTTCTCCGTCCGCATGCGCGGGCCCACCAGCACGTCGCGGCCATGCTCGGCCACCTGGGCCGGCGTCGGGAACAGTCGGGAGAGAGCGCCCCCGGGGGAGGGCAGCGGCGTGCCGCAGGCCTCGGCGAGACGGTGCAGCTGGGTGCGGGCCGCCGCCACCGAGATCTGCTGCCCGACGAGCGCGCGCAGCAGCATCTCGTGCGGGTCGACCGCTCCCGGGAGGCGGATGCCGGGCACCGCCGCGACGGACGGACGCAGCTCGGGTTCCGCCGCCAGCGCCTCATCGATGCCGACCGGGTCGGCGTCCGCGTCGAACAGCCGGCGGACCCGGGCGACCAGCGGCGTGAGGTCGGCGACCGTCGCCAGCGTGGCGGTCAGCTGGAGCCGCTCGCCGTCCCAGCGCACCTCGAAGGTGGCCGGCCCGCCGGGCAGCAGCAGCGTCCGCGCGTAGTGCGACGCGCTCGCGTCCTCCACCCCCGGGACGGCCCGGACGGCCAGCCAGCCGAACACGCCGGCCGCATCGAACGGCAGCCGCACCGGCAGCGCCAGCCGCACCCGCACCCCCACCGACTTGTCAGAATCCATGCCGCCCCCAGCCGGGTGAGCTTCTGACAACTCGGCGAAGGGGGTGCGGCGGGTGGCGCGCAGCTGGGACGGGGTGCGGTCGTAGACCTCGGTGATGGTGTCGTTGAACTGGCGGATGCTGCCGAAGCCGGCGGCGAACGCGATGTCGCTGGCCGGCAGGTCCGTGGCCACGAGCAACTCCCGCGCGGTCTGGGCGCGGTGGGCCCGGGCGAGCGCGAGCGGGCCGGCGCCGAGCTCGGCCGTGAGCAGCCGGTTCAGGTGGCGGGTGGTGTAGCCGAGGCGGGTCGACAGTCCGGTGACGCCTTCGCGTTCGACGACTCCGTCCGCGATCAGGCGCATGGCGCGAGCGGCCACGTCGGTGCGCAGGTTCCACTCCGGCGAGCCCGGGACGGCGTCCGGCAGGCAGCGCTTGCACGCCCGGTAGCCGGCCTCGTGGGCCGCCGCGGCCGTGGCGAAGAAGTGGACGTTGCGCTGCAGCGGCGTGCGGGCGGGGCAGGACGGCCGGCAGTAGATGCCCGTGGTGCGGACCGCGAGCACGAAGGCGCCGTCGAACCTGGCGTCGCGGGTGGCGACGGCCCGGTAGCGCTGCTCGTTGTCCATGTCGTCCAGCATGTCAGGCGCGGAACGGCGGAACTAGCGGAAATCGGACGTGGCCGTCAGAACGCCTGAACGACCCGGGGACACGCGGGGGGAGGAGCGTGGGCCAGCGCAGGGGGGCTCGGGTGGCGACCGGCGGGCGCTCGCCGGTTTGACCCTCCCCGCCGCCGGGCCGTACTCTTGACCCTCGGTGCTCACTGTGCGGCTCTGTGCCGCCGGGAGCGTGACCAGAGCGCACAACACCTGTTCCGCAGGGGTGGGCGCTTGCCAGAATGAGCTCAGGGA
>NZ_JARKOT010000084.1 GCF_029977985.1 Propioniciclava sp.
GGCCAGCTGGAGGGCCGTGGCGTCCAGCCGGACGAGGGGGTCGTAGCCGTGGACGACGTCCCCCTCGGCAACGAGCACCTCGGCGACGCGGCCCCCGATCGCCGGGGCGACGGTGTAGACGGTGGCCTCCACCGAGCCCGACAGCCGGTTGGGGTCGACGGCCTGGGCCTGGGTGGTCGACCACCACCACCAGCCGAGGCCGCCGGTCAGCAGCAGGAGCGCGACGACGATGACGGGGAGGGGAGGGCGGCGGCGTTCGGCCATGGTCAGTCCTTCTCGCAGGGGGTCCAGGTGAGGTCGACAGGGGCGCCGGGCGAGGGTGCGGCGGCGGGATCGAGGGTGAGCGTGACGGCCACGGCGCGGGTGAGGTGCACGCCGTCGGTGGCCTGGGTGGTCGGCGGGTAGTCGGTGGTGACGCCGAGGTGGGCGACGGTCGCGGCGCGGGTCGCGCCCCCGTCCGTCGTGACGGTGACGGGCTGCCCGGGGCACAGGCCGGCGGCGGCGTCCGGGCCGAGCCACGCGGTGACGGACGCGACGGCGTCTGGGCGGATCGTGACCACGGGGGCGCCGGGGGCCAGGACCGTGCCGGTCGGCGTGGTGGCGACGACGATGCCGTCCGCCGGGGCGACGAGCGTGGCCAGGGATGCCTGCTGCTCGGCGCGCGCGACGGCGTGGCCGGCGGTGGTGACCGCGATGACGGCGAGGGTGTGGGCGTCGTCGACGGCGCGGGCGGCGTCCGCGAGTTCGGCGAGGGCGTCGTTGAGCCGGGCCAGCCCGTCACGAGCGGTGGCGAGGTTGGTGTCGAGCGTGGCGAGCCCGGAGACGACCTGGTTGATGCCCGCTTGCAGGCGGGCGGCTCCTTGGCGGGCCCGGGTGAGCCCGGCGTCCAGCTGACCGAGGCCGGTGTCGGCCTGGGCGAGCGCGGCCTCCAGGGGGGCCGTCGCGGCCTGCCGCTGCGGGGAGTCGGGCAGTTGGGCGGCTGCATCGCGCCGGGCGGCGAGCTGGCTGCGCGCCGCCCGGGCCTCGGCCTGCCGAGCGGTGAGGGAGGCGATCGTGGCGCGCACCTCGGTGCGCCGGGCGACGAGGTCGTCGCGGGTGGTCACCAGTTCGGGGCGCTTGGCGGTCAGGGCGTTGATGGCGTCGAGCAGGTCGGCGCGCTTGCTGCGGGCCTGGGCGCGCTTGTCGGCGAGTTCGGCCGCCTGGCTCTCGAGCAGGGTGACCCGGGCGGCGGCGAGGTCGGCGTCCGCGCGGGCCGCGGCGAGCGCGGCGTCCTGAGCGGCCCCGTCCACATGAGCGACCGCCTCGCCGGCGCGGACATGCGTGCCGAGCGCGGCGGCGTCCGTGACCCGGACGGCCGCGACGACCGCGGCGGCGGGGCGAGGCTCGGCGGCGGTGGGGGAGAAGCCGGCATCCGGGTCGGGCGTGACCGCCAGCAGGGCGGGGGCGGCGACGGCGGCGGTGTGGACGTCGACCGAACCGGAGGCGTGGCGGGTGTCGTCCGGGGTGCAGCCGGAGAGCAGGATCGCGCCGGCCACGAGGGCCGCGATCGCTCCGATGGGCTGCTGCATGGGGCCAGCGTGCTCGGCGCCGCGCTTGTTCCGCAAAGGGCGATGACTTTTCTGGAGGGAACATTCCCCGTGTTCGGAGCAGCTCGGGCCGCGGGGTGGTGACTTACGGCTGGCGCTGCTGCGCGCGGGTCAGGGTGGGCCCGAGGTCGCCGGAGATGGCGTGCTGGAGCATGGGTGCGTAGACGCGGGCGAGTTCCTCGCGGGGCAGCGAGGCGATGGGCTCCAGCCTCACCACGTAGCGGGTCGTCACGAGGCCGACCATGAGCGATTCCATCACGCCCACGCGAAGGCGCGCCTCCGCCTCGGAGAAGCCGAGGAGCCGCTTGCCGGCCTCGGTGATCGGGTCGTTGAGGTAGCCGACCATGACGGCGACGAGGCCGGGCGTCCGCGAGACCGCCTCCACCCACGCGCGGCCCATGCGGGACTCCCACACGCCCGTGGCGGACATGAGGATGCGGACGCCGAGGTGGTCCGGGCCGCCCGCCACGAGGCGGTCGATGATGTCGAGCGGGTCGAAACCGGCCCGCACCGTGGCCAGGAGCAGGGCGCGTTTGTCGCCGAACAGGCGGTGGATCAACGCCGGGTCCACGCCGGCCTCCCGCGCGATGCCGCGCAGGGAGGCGCCGTGGAAGCCGTCGCGCAGGAACACCGCCTGGGCCGCGGCCAGGATCTCGCCGCGCGTGTCCGGCTTGCCCGGGCGGCGCCCGGTCCGCTTGCGCGGCGGCGTCGCGTCCCTGTCCATGGGCTCCACGGTAGGCCCCGGGCAGTGGGGCCGGGGCCGCGGTCCGATCTGCAGGGGGCGGAGACCGCGCGCTCTGGCCGGGGCGTCCTCCTCCGGGCAGGATGTGCCCATGGTTGCAGACGACGTGACGCTCGAGGTGCCGGGCCCAGACGGCGTGCGCGCCGTGAAGCTGAGCTCCCCCGACAAGGTGCTCTGGCCCGCGACGTCGGCGGGGGCCGCGATCACGAAGCGTGACCTGGCCGCCTACCTCCTCGCCGTCGCGGACTCCTTCCTCGCCCTCAACGGTGACCGGCCGATGACGCTGCAGCGGTTCCCCGAGGGCATCGAGGGCGAGGAGTTCTTCTCCAAGCGGCCCCCGCGGGGCGCACCCGCCTTTCTCCGCACGGTCACCTGCACCTACCCGAGCCGGCGGCGTCACGACCAACTCGTCTTCGACGAGCCGGCGGCCCTCGCCTGGGCGGCGCAGATGGGCACGATCACGTTCCACCCGTGGCCCGTGCGCACCGCGAACCTCGACAACCCCGACGAGCTGCGCATCGACCTCGACCCCCAGCCCGGCCGGGGCTTCGCGGACGCGGCGCAGGCGGCCCTCGTCCTGAGGGAGGTGATGGCCGAGGTCGGGCTCACGGCGGTCGCGAAGACCTCCGGCAACCGCGGCGTCCACGTGTACGCGCGCATCGCCCCGACGCACGAGTTCCAGGCCGTCCGGCACGGGGTCATCGGCATCGCCCGCGAACTCGAGCGCCGCCTGCCCGACCTCGTCACCACCAGCTGGTGGAAGGAGGAGCGCGGCGAGAAGGTCTTCGTCGACTTCAACCAGGCCAACCGCGACCGCACGATCGCCGGCGCCTACTCGCCCCGGCCGCTGCCCGGCGCGCCGGTCTCGATGCCCCTCACCTGGGACGAACTCACGGACGCCGACCCCGCCCGCTACACCGTCTGGACCGCCCCCGGGATCGTCGCCGAACGGGGCTGTGCGTGGGCGAGCATCGACGACCACGTCGGCGACGCGACCGGTGCCCTCGCGCTCTGGGAGGCCGACCTCGAGCGCGGTCTCGGCGAGCTCAACTTCCCACCCGACTACCCGAAGATGCCCGGCGAGCCGCCGCGCGTGCCGCCCAGCAAGCGCAAGGCCGACCGCGCCGACGACGACTACCTCGCTCCCAAGGCCGAGCGGGACGCCGAGTGGGGGACGCCGATCGTCCCGCCCTTCGGGCCGATGCTCGCGAAGCTGGTGAAGGAGTTCCCGAAAGGAGACGTGCTGTTCGAGCCCAAGTGGGACGGCTTCCGCACCCTCATCTGGCGCTCGGGCGACGCGGTCGAGCTCGGCTCACGCAACACGCGCCCGATGACCCGCTACTTCCCCGAGATCGTCCAGGCGGTGAAGGCCAACTTCCCCGACCCGTGCTGCATCGACGGCGAGATCATCCTGGTCGACCCCCGCGGTGACCGGCTCAACTTCGATCTGCTGCAGCAGCGCATCCACCCGGCGGCGTCCCGGATCAAGAAGCTGTCCGAGCAGACCCCGGCCAGCTTCGTGGCCTTCGACCTGCTCGCGCTGGGCTCCACGAACTACGCCGAGAAGCCGTTCCGCGAGCGTCGCGCCGCCCTGGAGCAGGCCCTCGCCGCGGCCGAGCCGCCTGTCTTCCTCACCCGCGCCACCGCCGACCGCGCCGAGGCGAAGCGGTGGTTCACCCAGTTCGAGGGCGCGGGCCTCGACGGCGTCATCGCCAAGCCGATGGACGAGCCCTACGCCGAGGACAAGCGCGTGATGTGGAAGATCAAGCACGAGCGCACGGCCGACTGCGTCGTCGCCGGTTACCGCCTCTACCGCGACGAGACGGACGCCGTCGGCTCGCTCCTGCTCGGCCTGTACACCGACGACGGGACCCTCAACTCGGTCGGTGTCATCGGCGCGTTCCCCATGGCGCGGCGTCGCGAGCTGTTCGCCGAACTGCAGTCCCTGGTGAGCGGGTGGGACCAGCACCCCTGGGCGTGGGCCGAGCCCGCCGAGACGGGCGAGGACCTGCGCGACCAGTCGTTCCCGCGGACGCCCACGGCCGCGGCCCATTCGCGGTGGAACGCCAAGAAGGACCTGTCGTTCGTGCCGCTGCGCCCCGAGCGCGTCGTCGAGGTGCGCTACGACCACATGGAGGGCATCCGCTTCCGGCACACCGCCCAGTTCGTGCGCTGGCGTCCGGACCGGGAGCCCGCCTCCTGCACCTACGCCCAGCTCGACGAGCCCGTGAGCTACGACCTGGCCGACGTGCTGGCCGCTCCGCAACGCACGGCCGCCCGGCGGCGTTCCTGAGGTATGAGTCCGCGGCGCAGGGTCGAGATCGTGGTGGGCGTGGCCGTGTTCGCGCTCGTGGTGGGCGCGTGGTGGCTGCTGCGCCACGACCGCGTGGCCACGCCTGGGGCGGCCGCGGGCTACCGCGTCGAGGTGGATCTGTTCTCGGGGCGCGACAACCCGGTGCTGCCCCTGGAGCCGGGCGTCGCCGAGGAGCTCTGGCTGCTCGTGGCCGATCAGCGGGCCGCCGGCGAAGGCGCTCCGGCCGAACCGACCCCGGGCGGGCTGGGCTTCCGCGGCCTCGTCGTCACCTCACCGAACCCTGACGACCCGCCCCTTCGCCTCCTTCCCGACGCCGTGGAGGTGAACGGCACCGACGGCGTCCATCGCCTCGCCGACGGAGGCCTGGCCTACACGCGCGTCTACGACGCGCTGCACGACCACCTGGACGCCGACGTGCTCGCCGCGCTGCCCCCGACCGATCCGGCGTGGCCCGACGTCCACACCCCGCTTCCGGACGCCGTCGGCTCGCCGGGCTCGTGGGTGCTGGCCGACCCGGCGGCGGTGACCGCGGCGTCCACCTCGCTGGATCTGCTCGTGACCCGCGTGGAGTGCTCCGGTGGCGTCACCGGCGAGGTGCTGCCCCCGGTGCTCGCCTGGGCCGACGACCAACTCCTCATCCGCACCGACGTCGCCCCGCTGCCCCCCGGCCAGCCCCGGACGTGTCCGGGCAACGACGCCGTCGCCGTCACCGTCGACCTCGGCCGACCGCTCGGGGAACGCGCGCTGCTCGACGTGTACTGCGCCCGGCCGCCCGGGCTGCGCTTCGCGATGTGTGCCGAGGGTGCCGTTCGCTGGCGGCCGTGACCCGACTGCGCGACCGGCCGATCTGATTTCACCGGGGTCGATGCGTCCGTAACGTGTCAGTGTGGCGTTTCAGCTGCATCGACCCCGGTGAGATCAGATTTCCGGACGGCGCCGCGGGCGCGGCACATGAACCCGAGCGATCCCGCCCACTCGGCTGTGGGCGAGGGCGTCCGCCGCTAGGCTCAGCCGCATGACGTACAAGCTGATCCTGCTGCGCCACGGCGAGAGCGAGTGGAACCAGAAGAACCTGTTCACCGGCTGGGTGGACGTGGACATCAACGAGAAGGGCATCGGCGAGGCCAAGAAGGCTGCCGAGCTCCTGAAGTCCGAGGACCTCCTCCCCGACAAGCTGCACACCTCCTTGCTGCGCCGGGCCATCCACACCGCCTACCTCGCCCTCGACGGGTGCGACCGGCACTGGATCCCCGTCTCCCGCTCGTGGCGCCTCAACGAGCGTCACTACGGCGGCCTCCAGGGTCTCAACAAGGCCGAGACCCTCGAGAAGTACGGCGAGGAGCAGTTCATGCTCTGGCGGCGCAGCTATGACACCCCGCCGCCCGTCCTCGAGAAGGACGCCGAGTACAGCCAGTTCAACGACGCCCGCTACGCCGACATCGACGAGGCCGAGCGTCCGCAGACCGAATGCCTCAAGGACGTCGTCGCGCGCATGCTGCCCTACTGGGAGTCCGACATCAAGCCCGACCTCGAGAAGGGGCAGGTCGTCCTCGTCACCGCGCACGGCAACAGCCTCCGCGCGCTCGTCAAGCACCTCGACGAGATCAGCGACGCCGACATCGCCGGCCTCAACATCCCCACCGGCATCCCGCTGCTCTACGAACTCGACGACGACTTCAAGCCCACCACGAAGGGTGGTCGCTACCTCGATCCCGAGGCGGCGGCGGCGTCCATCGAAGCGGTGAAGAACCAGGGCAAGAAGTAGCCTGCACGCTCAAGAGCCGCGGTCGGGGTCACCCCGGCCGCGGCTCTTGCTCTGCGCCTTTCCTCCCGTCGCTTCGGCGGGGGAGTCAGGAGAAGGGTCAGGCGATCGTCCAGTTGTCGCCCTCGGGGTGGAGGCCCGTGACGATGTAGATCACCCGGCTGCCCATGAGGACGGCGTGGTCGGCGATGCGCTCGTAGTAGCGGCCCAGCAGCGCGCAGTCGACGGCCGACTGGACGCCGTGCGACCAGTTGTCGTCGAGCAACTCCTGGAACTGGCTCGTGCGGAGGGCGTCCATCTCCTCGTCGTGGTCGGCCATCTTCTCGGCGTCCAGCACGTTGCGCTCGCGCAGCGTGCGGCCGGCGATCTCGACCATCTCGTCGGCCAGCACCGACATGCGGCCGAAGTTGGACTCCAGCGATTCCGGCACCGCGTGCTTCGGGTAGCGCATGCGCGCGATCTTCGCCACGTGCGCGGCGAGGTCGCCCATGCGCGCCAGGTCGCCCACCATGCGCAGCGCCGCCACGAGCGTGCGCAGTTCGCCGGCCACGGGCGACTGCCGGGCCAGGATCACGAAGCAGCGGTTCTCGACCTCGTCGTGGAGGCGGTCCAGTTCGTTGTCGTCGCTGATGACCTGCTCGGCCGCCTCGAGATCGGCCTCCAGCAGCGCCCGCGTGGCGCCCTTCACGGCGTCCTGGACGCGCCCGGTCATGGCGACCAGGTCGTTCACCACGCTGCCGAGGGCCTCGTGGTAGCTCTCCCGCATGGGTCGGGGATCCATGGTTGCTCCTTCTTCGACATCCCGGGCGCGCCCGCGCCGGCCCACACCCTAGGCCCGTCGGGAAACTCTCGCCCACCTCGGGATGAACTTACCGTGAACCCTGGGCGCGGCGCGCCGGGCGTGCCGGTGCGGGGGCGCCCCCACCGGTCGGACAGCGCGGCGGACGCCCTTATGATCGCAGTGTGGATCCACTGCTCGCCGCGTTCCTCGGCGCCTTGGTGGGCGCCCTCGTGGCGTCGTTGGTCCTGACGTACGGACGCCGGCGGCGTCCCGCCCCCGCAGTTCCCGCCGCCGCGCTGCCGGAGCGGCGCACCGACGACCTCCGCCAGGTCGTCAAAGCGGTGTCGTCGGCGGCCGCCGTCATCGGGCGCAGCGACGACATCGTGGCCCACAATCCCGCCGCCCTCACCGAGGGGGTCGTCCGCGGCGACCGCGTCGGCATCCCTGCCCTGCTCGACCTCGTCCGAGAGGTGCGGCGCACCGGCGTCGCCGCCGACACCGAGCTTCACCTGAACCGCGCCGGGCGCACCCCGCGCCACCTGGCCGCCCGCGTCCTCAAGCTCGACGACGATCACGTCCTCTGCGTCGTCGACGATCGGTTCCCGACCCTGCGCGCCGAGGAGGCCACCCGCGACTTCCTCGCCAACGCCACCCACGAGCTCAAGACGCCGATCGGTGCGGTCTCGCTGCTCGCCGAGGCCATCGAGCAGGCCAGCGACGACCAGATCGCGGTCCGCCGCTTCGCCGGCCGCATCGGCACCGAGATCGACCGCCTCACCGCGCTGGTCGGGCAGATCATCCTCCTGTCGCGGCTCCAGGGGCACGTGCCAGCTCCCGAGCCCGTCGACGTCGACGCGGTCGTCGCCGTCTCGCTCGACCGGAACCGGTCCCTCGCCGAGCGCCGCGCCATCACGCTCACCACGGGCGGCGTCCCGGGGCTGCGCGTCATCGGGGATGCGGACCAGCTCGCCACCGCTGTCTCGAACCTCGTCCAGAACGCGATCGCCTATTCGGACGCCCGCGGTCGCGTCGTCGTCACCACCCGACCGGAGCCGGACGCCGCAGGCGTCGCCATCGCCGTCTCCGACAACGGGATCGGCATCGCCCCTGCTGACAGCGAACGCATCTTCGAACGGTTCTACCGAGTCGACTACGCGCGGAGCCGCGAGAACGGGGGCACCGGGCTGGGGTTGTCCATCGTGAACGAGATCGTCAGCGGCCACTCCGGGTCGATCACCGTGTGGAGCAAGCCGGGCAGCGGCTCCACGTTCACCGTCACGCTGCCGAAGGCACCCGAGAGGGAGGGGGAGGGATGAGCATCGTTCTGATCGTCGAGGACGAGGAGAGCTACCGCGAGGCGCTGGAGTTCATGCTGACGCGCGAGGGATTCGACGTCATCACGGCCGCGGACGGTGCCGAGGGGTTGGCCGCGTTCGACCGGCACGGGGCGGACATCGTCCTGCTCGACGTGATGATGCCCGGGCTGAGCGGAACCGAGGTGTGCCGGCGGCTGCGGCAGCGATCGTCGGTGCCGATCATCATGGTGACCGCTCGGGACGCCGAGATCGACAAGGTGGTGGGCCTTGAGCTGGGGGCCGACGACTACGTGACGAAGCCCTTCAGCCACCGCGAGCTCGTCGCCCGGGTGCGGGCGGTGTTGCGGCGCGGCCAGGACGCCGAGCTGCTGCCCGACGTGATCGAGGCGTCCGGCGTGCGGATGGATGTGGAGCGGCACGAAGTGTTCGTGGACGGGGAGCCCGTGCGCCTGGCGCTCAAGGAGTTCGAGTTGCTCGAGATGCTGCTGCGCAACAGCGGGCGCGTCATGACGCGCGGGCAGTTGATCGATCGCGTGTGGGGCGCCGACTACGTGGGCGACACCAAGACCCTCGACGTCCACGTCAAGCGCCTGCGCGGCAAGATCGAGACCGATCCGGGCAACCCGCAGATCCTCCTGACCGTGCGCGGGCTGGGCTACAAGTTCAACGCCTGATCCGTCGGGTCTGGCGACGCAAGAGGCCGGGGCTCTCGGCGCCTGGGCCGCGGGCGGTCAGGGGGTCGGCGTGGCCGTGGCCGGCGCGGTCGTCTGCGCCCCGGTCGTCTGCGCGGCGCCGGGAGTCTGCGACGACGCTTGAGTGGGCGTCGGTGCGGGCGTGACGGTGGCGAACACCGGGTTCTCCGAGGATACGACGGGCGCGACCACCTCGGCCGTCACACCGGAGTCGAACACCAGGGTGACCCGCACATTCGTGTCCGTCCCCAGGTCTCCGGAGAGCACGATCGGGTTCTCCTGATCGCTCAGGACGACCAACTGGTTGGCCGGCAGGGTGACCCGGTCGCCGCGGATGCTCAGTGGTTCCCCGTCGCTGTCGTCGGCGAGCAGGGGGACGGCCGTCATGTCGGTCAGTCGGTCGTCCTCGGCCGCGAGGATCGACCCGGAGACGACCCCATCGCCGTTGGGCTGGGCGACAACCAGGAGGTTCCGCACCTTCACCCCCGGAGCGTCCACATTGGTGCCGAAGGAGGGGGTGTACGGCTGGAGGGTCTGCGCGTCGAAGCCGCAGCCGGTCAGCACCAGGGCCGCCCCGAGACCGGCGACGAGGACGCGGACGGCTCGGCGGGCAGAGGTGGTGCGGCGCATCGGGGCTCCTCAGGTGCGTTCGACGGTGTCGGCGCAAGGATAACGAACGCACGCGCCGCCCGTCACGACGCACACCCATGCGGCCCTTGTCAAGAGTCTTAAGTGCCGTTGGCTACCAGTCTTTGCTGGAACCGGGGTCTCATGGGCGTGCTAGAATGGCAGGGCTGAAAGGGGACTGCGGAATTATGGCTTTTACTGTCGGCGAAACGGTTGTATACCCCAATCACGGTGCGGCCGTCATCGAAGACATCGAAACCCGGACGATCAAGGGCGAGGATCGGGTCTACCTGGTGCTTCGCATCGTCGGACAGAACGATCTCGTGGTGCGCGTCCCCGCGTGCAACCTCGACCTGGTGGGCGTTCGTGACGTGGTGGACGCCGACGGTCTCGAGCGCGTGTTCAACGTCCTGCGCGCGCCGCACACCGAGGAGCCGACCAACTGGTCGCGCCGCTACAAGGCGAATCTCGAGAAGCTCCACTCCGGGAACGTGATGAAGGTGGCCGAGGTCGTCCGCGACCTGTGGCGTCGCGAACGCGAGCGCGGCCTGTCGGCCGGCGAGAAGCGGATGCTGGCCAAGGCCCGCCAGATTCTCGTGTCCGAGCTGGCGCTGGCCGAGAAGGTCGCCGAGGACCGCGCCGAGGTGCTCCTCGACGAGGTGCTCGCCTCCTGACATGACCCACGCCACGCGTGAGGTGCCGGTCGTCGCCATCGTGGTGGCGGCCGGTTCGGGTTCACGGCTCGGCGGCGATGTGCCCAAGGCACTCCGCGAGGTGGGTGGCGTCCCTCTCGTGGCCCGTTCGGTGACCCAGTTGGCCGCCGGTGGGGTGGACGCCGCCGTGGTCGTCGTCGCCGATGGCACCCAGGGCGCCTTCGAGGCCGCCCTCGCCGACGCCCCCATCCCGTGCGGCATCGTCCCGGGCGGCGCCGAGCGCCAGCACTCCGTCGCGAACGGCATCTCCCTGATCACGCTCCACGGGTCTCTCGAGGACGCCGAGGTCGTCCTCGTCCACGACGCCGCCCGCGCCTTCGTGCCGGCCGAGGTCGTCGCCCGGGTGATCGACGCCGTCCGGCAGGGCGCGGACGCCGTCGTCCCGGTCGTGCCGGTGGTCGACACCATCCGCGAACTGGTGGACGAGGCGTCCGTCGTCATCGACCGGTCCGCCCTCCGGGCCGTCCAGACGCCGCAGGGCTTCAAGCGCGCGGTGCTCGCCGAGGCGCACGACGCCCTCGCCGAGTCCGGTCAAGTCGTGACCGACGACGCGGCCGCCGCCGAGTACCTGGGTCACGAGGTCACCCTCGTCGAGGGCTCCCGAGAGGCCTTCAAGGTGACGGAGCCGTTCGACCTCGTGATCGCCGAGACGCTGGTCGCTCGGGGGAAGCTGTCTTGATGCGCGTCGGCATCGGCTCCGACGTGCACACCCTCGCCGAGGGCGTCCCGATGTGGTGCGCGGGCCTGCACTTCCCAGACGAGCCTGCCGGGCTGGCCGGCCATTCCGACGGAGATGTCGCCGCTCATGCCGCGTGCGATGCGCTCCTGTCGGCGGCCGGGTTGGGCGATCTGGGCAGCAACTACGGCACCGCCGCCCCGCAGTGGGCCGGGGCGTCCGGGGTGGCCTTCCTGGCGGAGACGGTCCGCCGCGTCCGGGAGGCCGGCTTCGAGGTGAGCAACGTGGCGATCCAGGTGATCGGCAACCGGCCGCGGCTCGCTTCCCGGCGCGCCGAGGCCGAGCGGGTGCTCTCGGACGCCGTCGGTGCGCCTGTGTCGGTGGCGGCGACGACCACAGACGGGCTGGGCCTCACGGGCCGCGGCGAGGGCGTCGCGGCGATCGCGACGGCGCTGGTGCACCCCGCTCGGGGATGATCAGCGCACGGCGTCCGCGCTGGCGGTGAAGGCGTTGCAGGTGCCGATCCTTGGCGTCGAGACGCCACGCTCGAACCAAGCGCGTCGCGCGTCGCCGGTGCCGTGGCTGGCCGAGTAACCCGTCTGGCCGGAGAGAACGTCATCGCCGAGGTTGTACATGAGGCCTGACAGTCGGGCGAGCTCAGCGTTGCCGAGGCCCTGGCTCTGTGCCACCGAGCCCACGTAGAGGCCGGCGAGGCAGTCGGCCTGCACCTCGGTGCGGCGGGAGTAGTCCATGGCGGCGGCCTCCGTGCCTGCCTGCTGTTCGAGCACCTTCTCCGAGATGAGGATGGCCGTGCGGGCCTGCACGGCGTGCCCGAACTCGTGCGCGAGGATCGTCTCGGCCGCGTAGTCGGTCGTGCTGGCCCCGGAGCCCAGCGCCTCGAGGAGCGGGCGGGCGTAGTAGATCCGCTGGTCACCGCTGCAGTAGGCGGCGTTGACCTCGTTGAAGTCGCCGCACGCGGTGGTGATCGGCTGGTCGTAGACGGTGACGGGCGGTCGGGGCATCTCGAAGCCGGCTTGGGTCACGGGCTCGTCGTAGACCCGCATGAGGCAGCCCATGAGGTCGTTGAGGTGCGTCTGCATGGCGCCGCGGCTGCTGTTGACCATGTCGAGCGGACCCATGGCGCAGTTGGTCGGGGTGACGACGGGTTGGGCGTAGAGCGGGTTGTCGGTGACGAGCTGCTCCGCGGCGCTCAGGGTGCGTGGCCCGGGCAGTGACGAGGGGCTCAGGTCAGCGGGGGGCGGGGTGTAGTCCTCGTTGGCATAGGTGGTGCCGGTCGTGGTGGTTTGGCTGCCGGTGCCGCCGCCCCCGCCCGATGTGCCGCCGGTCGGCCGCGTGCCGGCGTCGAGCAGGCCTCGCAGCAGCGACGCCGCGAAGAGGATGCCGGCGATGATCAGCACCGTCGCCAGCACCGGCCCCAGCCAGCTTCCGCGGCGGCGCGGCGGTTGCGGCGCGGGCCACGGACCCGGCGGCGCGGACCACCGTGGCTGCTGCGGGATCGGGGTCGCCGGGCCGGGCCAGGGCGCGCGCTGCTGTGGCCAAGGAGCTGGCGGGTAGGGCGGACGTCCGTACGGCTGCGGCTGCGGCGGCTGGCTGTAGCGCACGGGGGCGCCCGGCCACGGGCTCGGCTGCTGGCTCACACTGTCAGACTAGTGCGGTAGTTTCGTGGCGTGACCAGACATCAGCTCGCCGCGCGCCGGTTCCTCACGGCGTTCGTGCTTGCGGCTGGGGTGCTCGCCTTCGGTGCAGCGCCGCGTGCCGCCGCCGTCACGAGCGTCTCGTCCTACCTCGTCGCCGCGCAGGTGGACGCCGCCGGTGCGATCCATGTGCAGGCCACGATCACCCCCGACGGCGCGTCGGGCGACCTCGTCCAACGTTTCGCGGCCACCCTCGACACGAACGACGGGCACCGCTACCGGTTCACGATCGCCGACGTGCGTGCCACGACGGCGGACGGCACCGACGCCGGGGCTGTCTCCACCCCTGATGGCGGCTACACGGTCGTGACCGTGCCCGACGCGACGGTCCCCGTCACGCTCAGCTACACCGTGACCGGGGCGGCGATCCGCACCGACGACACCACCACTGTCTCGTGGCGCTTCCTGCAGGGCCTCAACGTGCCGGTAGAGACGTTCGAGGCCACGGTCGAGGGGCCCGGCCCGTTCACGATGATCGACTGCGCGGCGGGTGCGCCGAGCAGTCCGGGGTCGTGCACGTGGTTCACCGGTGGCACGCACGACCAGCAGGTTCCCACCTTCCACGACGGACCGCGCGGCGCGGGCGAGGTCGTCCAGGTGATCGTTCGCTATCCCGAGGCGGTCGTGGCGAGCAACGCGCAGATCGAGAACGTGTGGTCGCTCGACCGTGCCTTCTCCGTGCGGCCGTTGCCGCTGGCCAGCGCTCTGATGGTGGGCCTGCTCGGGCTGGCCGCCCTGTGGCTGACGCACCGTCGGTTCGGGCAGGACGCCCGCGGCGAGGGCGAAGCGCCCACGGTGGTCGCCCAGTTCCGGCCGGTCGCGGCAGGGCAGAGCGAGTTCGTCGTCACCGACGGCATCCGCCCTGGCCAGGTGGGCACGCTCGCCGACGAGCGGGTCGACCCGGTCGACGTGGCCGCCACCGTGGTCGACCTCGCCGTCCACGGTTCGCTGCTGATCCGCGAACTCCCGCGCACCTCGCCGTTCGCTCGCACCGACTGGGAGTTCGTCCGCCGTGGCGACCCCCGCAACCTGCGTCCTTATGAGAGCACCTTGGTCGACGTTCTCACCCCCGGCGGCAGCCCCGGACGTCTGTCCGTCGTGGGCCACGACGTGACCGGTGCGTTGCCGAAACTGCAGTCCGAGCTGTACGACGACGTCGTCGAGCGAGGCTGGTTCGCGCGGCGTCCGGACGCGACCCGCAACATCTGGACCTTGGGCAGCCGGATCGCGCTGGCCGTCTCGGTGCTCCTTGCCGTCCTGCTCGTGATCTTCAGTTCGTTCGGCCTGTTGGGCCTCGTGCTGATCGCCCTCAGTCTCGGCGCCGGCATCATCGGCCAGGAGATGCCCGCCCGCACGGCCAAGGGCTCGTCTGTCCTCGCGGGGCTCGGCGTCCTGAGCGGACAGCTGCTCACCGCGCCCACGGGCGAGATGCCCCACGGGCGGGAGCACCACGAACTGAGCGAAGTGCTGCCCTACGCGATGGTGCTGGGCGGCACCGAGCGCTGGATCGACGGCCTCGTGGCCACCGACGGCGACGAGGGCACCGACGAGACCGAGCTCGACTGGTACCACGGCCCCGCCGGCTGGCACCTCCAGCACCTGCCCGACTCGTTGCGCAACTTCGTCACCACGCTGGAGGGCAGCCTCGTCGAACGCTGATTCACCCCCTCACGCGCGGACGCCCCCGGCCTGTTGGCCGGGGGCGTCCGCCGTTGCCGGGTCCGGTCAGGTGAGTTCGAGGCCCGGGTAGAGCGGGAACTTGTCGAGCAGTTCGGCTGCACGTGCCTTCGTGCGGCTTGCGACGCCGTCGGCGAGGGTGTATTTGGCCTTGCCCGGCTGCCCATTGCTGGCCGTGACGGGCAGCGTCGAGGAGAGGACGCCGACGATCAGGTCGGCCACCTCGTCGAACTCGGCGGCACCGAAGCCGCGGGAGGTGAGTGCCGGCGTCCCGATGCGCACGCCGGAGGTGTACCAGGCGCCGTTCGGGTCGTTCGGGATCGAGTTGCGGTTGGTGACGACGCCGGCGTCGAGCAGGGCCGACTCGGCCTGCCGTCCGGTGAGGCCGAACGTGGTGGTGTCGAAGAGGACCAAGTGATTGTCGGTGCCGCCCGTCACGAGCCGGACACCGCGCTTGAGCAGCCCCTCGGCGAGGGACTGGGCGTTGTCGGCGACCGCCTGGGCGTAGGTGCGGAACGGGCGGGTCCGCGCCTCGGCGAGGGCGACGGCCTTGGCAGCCATCATGTGCGACAGCGGTCCGCCGAGGACCATGGGGCAGCCCTTGTCGACGAACTCGGCGAACTCCTTCGTGGCGAGCACGAGGCCGCCGCGGGGGCCGCGAAGCGACTTGTGAGTGGTCGTGGCGACGATATCGGCGTAGGGAACCGGATCCTCCTCGCCGGTGAACACCTTTCCGGCGACGAGGCCTGCGAAGTGGGCCATGTCGACGAATAGGACCGCACCGACGGCGTCCGCGATCTCGCGCATGCGGGCGAAGTTGACCCGCCGCGGGTAGGCCGAGTAGCCGGCGACCAGGATGAGCGGCTTGAACTCCTTCGCGTCGGCGAGCAGCTTGTCGTAGTCGATGAGCTCGGTGGTCGGGTCGGTGCCGTAGCTGCGCTGGTGGAACATCTTGCCGGAGATGTTGGGGCGGAAGCCGTGGGTGAGATGGCCGCCGACGTCGAGGCTCATGCCCATGACGCGCTGGGTGTTGAACTCGGCGCGCAGCGCCTCCCAGTCGGCCTCGGTCAGGTCGTTGACCGTGCGTGCGCCCAGGCGGGACAGGGCGGGCGACTCGACGCGCGCGTTGAGGATCGCCCAGTAGGCCACCAGGTTCGCGTCGATGCCGGAGTGGGGCTGCGCGTAGGCGTACTCGGCACCGAAGAGTTCGCGGGCGTGCTCGGCGGCGACGGCCTCGACGGCGTCCACGTGCTGGCAGCCGGCGTAGAAGCGGTGACCGATCGTGCCCTCGGCGTACTTGTCGGAGAGCCAGTTCCCCATCGTGAGGAGGGTGGCTAGGGAGGCGTAGTTCTCCGACGCGATGAGCTTGAGCGAGACACGCTGATCGGCGAGCTCGGAGCGGATCGCGTCGGCGATCCGCGGCTCGACGGAGGCGATGACGCTCAGGGTGTCGTTGAAGGCATGCGCAGCAGTGGCGGTGTGATCGGTCACGGGGTCAGGTTATTCGATGTGCGATGCGGCTCGCAGAGTGTCCGGCCGCCCCTCTAGGCTGGGCGGCACCCCGACAGGAGACCGATGTTCTGCTCGCACTGCGGATCCCGACTGCTCGAGGGCTAGAACCGTGCCTCCACTGCGGCCGGATCGAGACCTCGGCGCCCGTCGCCGCGCCCGATCGTCCCGAGCTCGCCGACGAGCGCCGGCGCCGCCGCGCGCCGTGGTTGGTCGGCATCCTGCTCACGGTCGGTGTGATCGGCCTGGCGCTCGGCGTCTTCTGGCAGGCCTTCGCCCGGTTCGTGCCGCCGCCCCAGCCCGTCGAGCCCACGCGGCCCGCCGAGGCGCCCACCGAGAAGGTGCTGCCTCCGCTCGGCGCCGCGCCGTCGGAGGGGTGGACGCTGCCGGTGTCCGACCTCCAGCCGCAGGGCGTCGCGGCACCCGTGTTCCTCTACCCGGGGGTGCTGCAGCCGGCTCACGCCGATCTCGCCGTCGTCGTCTCGGCAGCCGAGGACCGGAGCTACGTGCGTGGCCTCGACCTCACCAGCGGTGCGATCGAGTGGGTGCGTCCTGTCACCGGACGCGTCGCGTGCGCCTACGACCGCCTCGAGTCGGTGCTGTGCTTCACGTCGGAGCGCGAGGCGCTCACGATCAGTCTCGGGGACTGGTCGGTCACCGACACGCACTTCTCGCGCGCGGAGTCCCCGGCGAGCGTCTGGGTGTCGGCGTCCGGTGCCATCTTCGTGTTGAGTGTGTCCGATCCGGGCGGGGAGGGCGTCCACGAGGTGGGGGTGACCCTCGTCCGGGTGAACGGCACTGACGGCACCCTCCTGTGGACGCAGACCGCCACGCTGCCCATGCAGTCGGGCACGCTGGCCGAGCTGACCGGCGTCGGGCCGCTCGTCGCCGTGCGCACGCAGGCATCCGGACCGGCGGGGTCCACCACCCCGACCATGCTGCGCACGCAGGAGGCCGGCGTCCGCATCGGCGGGCTCACCGACGGGCTCGACGCAACCGTGCTGCCGGACGGACGGATCGGCGTCCAGCACGCCGTGAACGACTCGACGCTGTACGACTCCAGTGGCAAGGAGTTGTTTCCCGTGAAGGCTCGGGTGACCACGATCCCGGGGCGCGATGTGCCGTCGGCACAGGTGCCCACGATCGGCGTCGTGACCCCTCCCGCCGACCCGGACAATCCCGAGCCGCCGACGTTGGTGGCGATCCAGCCCACGGGAGCGGTGGCGTCCAGCGGCACCGGTCCGGCCCAGCTCGTGTGCGGCGGGCTGCTCGTCACGCACGACGGCGTCCACAACCCGCGGGTCTTTCAGACGCAAGCGCTCGCGGGGGGCTCGCAGACGTGGACCACCCGGCAGGAGGGCGATCTCGTTTCGACCGCGTGCGACGGCAGCCGCTTGGTGGCGATGACGATCGAGAACGGCATGCCCGTGCTGCGCGGCTACGCGCTGTCGACGGGCGACGTCGTCTGGCGGGCGCAGTACGAGGAACGGTCGTATGTGGGCGAAGTGCCCGGCCGCGGCTGGCTGCTGCGCAACGACAAGGAGAACCGCTGGGTGATGGTCCGGCGCTGATCGACCATCGGCTGACCTGTGGGAGGACGCCGCGGACGCCAGCCCGTGTCTAGGGTGGAGGCATCACGACAGAAAGGTGCTCCCATGTCCGAGCAGCCCGCCCCGGCGCCCCAGCCCCTTCCGCCCCAGCCCCTTCCGCCCCAGCCCGCTCAATCCCAGGCCCTTCCGCCGCAGCAGCTCCCCCCTTCCCCGCCGCCTGGCGCGGTGCTGGCGCCACCGAAGCCCCCGCGCGAACGGGGTGGGTTTCTCCACGGATTCGGCATTGGCTCGGGTGTGGGCCTCGGGCTGAGCGCGGCGTTGCTCGTGCTCGGCGTGATCAGCTCGGTGATGAGCATGATCATGTTCGCCAGCCTCGCCGCTGCCGGAGCCGCCCTGGCCAACCCGACCCAGCGGGTGGACGCCGAGATGCTCAGCACGGTCTGGGGCCCGGACAACGCGAAGGGCGTGCTGCGCGCCATCCCGGTGCAGGGCACGATCATGGCGGACGCCTCGGACGGTGCCGGCCTCATGGGCGGCACCTACGGCTACGAGGTGGCCGATCTGCTCGACGGACTCAAGGCCGGTGACGCCGGCGGCGTGGTGCTGCTGATCAACACCCCGGGTGGTTCGATCAACGGGTCGCGCGCCATGGCCGACGCGATCGACCGCTACCGCGAACGCACCGGCCACAAGGTGTTCGCCTACGTGCAGGGCATGTCCGCCTCCGGCGGCATGTACACCATGGCCGGTGCAGACGAGATCCTTGCCGATCACGGATCACTCGTGGGCAGCGTCGGCGTCATCCTGGGCCCGTTGCAGTACTACAACGGCGTGGTCGCGCTCGACGGCGGCATCTTCGGCGGCGGCGTCACCACTACGGGTGGCATCAGCAGTGAGTACATCACCGCCGGTCGCGGCAAGGACGCCGGCAACCCCTACCGGCCGCTCACCGAGGAGGAGCGCGCCATGTTCCAGTCCTGGGTCGACCAGGAGTACGTGAGCTTCGTCGATCAGGTGGCCACGAAGCGGAAGATCGAGCGCACCGTCATGACCGAAGAGGTGGGCGCCGGCATCCTCGGCACCGATCGGGCTCAGCAGGTGGGCTACATCGACGGTGTGATGGGGCGACCTGAGGCGTTCCGGCACTTCGCGGAGGCGTCCGGCCTCGATCCCAACGACACCAAGCTCGTTCAGTCCGAGGGCCTCGGCTTCTGGGCATCGCTGCTGGGCTTCGAGACGCGGCCGCTCGGCACGGCCTTGGCAGCAGAGCCCGTCGAGGGGCAGCCGGCGAAGGTGACGTCTGTTCTGTGCACCTCCCGGACGCCGCTGGCGTGGGTGCCCGAAGCAGCAGTGAGTTTCTGCGGCTGATCTGCTGTGCAGAGCAGGGGCTCAGGCGCTTGGCGCCTGAGCCCCCTGCTTGTTTCGACAGCCCCCCTGCAGCGGGGTCAGCCGCGGGCGCGGGCGATCGCGTACAGGGCGATGGACGCGGCGACGGAGGCGTTCAGGCTCTCGGTGTCGGCGCTGATCGGAATGGACGCGAGGACATCGCAGTTCTCCCGGACCAGCCGTGCCAGTCCGTCGTCTTCGGACCCGACGACGAGCAGCACGGGTCCGTCCACGCCGGGGATGTCGTCGATGTCCACGTCGCCCTCACCGGCGAGGCCGACCACGGTGAAGCCCGCGTCGGCGTACTCGCCGAGCACCCGGTTCAGGTTGCCGGCCAGCGCCACGGGCACGCGCGCGGCCGCACCCGCCGACGACTTCCATGCCGTCGCCGTCATGTGCGCCGAGCGCCGCTCGGGCACGATGACGCCGCTCGCCCCGAACGCCGCCGCCGACCGGATGATGGCCCCCAGGTTGCGCGGATCGGTGATGGAGTCGCACGCCACCACGATGGGCTCGTCCGTTTCCAGCGCCTGCGCGAGCAGATCGGAGGGGTGCGCGTAGGTGTACTCCGGCATCTGCAGCGCCACGCCCTGGTGGACGGCGCCGCCGGTCAGGTTGTCGAGTTCCCGCCGGGACGCCTGCAGCAGGGTCAGCCCCTTCTCGGCCGCCAGCTTGAGGATGTCCGACACGCGACTGTCGCGTTCGGTGCCCTCGACGATGAACGCCCGCCGCACCGGGAGGTCGGCCTGGAGCGCCTCGTAGACCGGGTTGCGGCCGATGATCCACTCGGCGCCGGCCCCCTTGGTGTTCTGCCGGACGCGCTCCTCGCCGGGCGGCTTGCGGCGGCCGCGGGAGCGGTTCGGGGAGATCGCCGACTCGCTCTCCGCGCGGGAGCGATACGCCTTGTGGTAGGGCCGGTCCTCCGCCTTCGGCGTCGGCCCCTTGCCCTCGAGTCCGCGGCGGACGCGCCCGCCCGACCCGGCGGTGCGGCCGGTGTTGCCCGTGCCCTTGCCGCGCTTGCGCACGGCCCCCTTGCGTTGGCTGTTGCCCGGCATCGTCAGTTCCTCTCCAGCGACCAGCGGGCGCCGTCGGCAGTGTCGGTGATGGTCAGGCCCGTCGCGGACAGCGCGTCGCGGATCGCGTCCGCCGCCGCCCAGTCCTTGCGAGCCCGGGCCTCGGCGCGCTGCGCCAGCAGGGTCGACACGAGCCCGTCGACGACCGGCGTCAAGTCCGCGCCCACCGGGGCGGACGCAGCCCACTCGGGCGCGTCGGCGTCCAGTCCGAAGACGCCGAGCATCGCGACGACGGCACCTGCGGCGTCCGACACCGCCTCGAGCTCGCGGCGGCCGAGCGCCGCGTTGCCCTCCTTGACGGTCGTGAACAGCACGGCCAGAGCGGCGGGTGTGGCGAGGTCGTCGTCCATGGCGCGGGCGAACGCGTCGGGCAGGGCACCCGCGAGGGGACGCCGCCCCAGCGCCTCGGTGGCGCGCGCCACGAAGGAGTCGATGCGGTCGAGCTGCGCCTCGGCCTCGGCGAGCGAGTCGTCCGACAGCTCGATCGCCGAGCGGTAGTGCGGCCCGGCGAGGTAGAGCCGCACGGCCCGGCCCCCGTGGCGGGCCACGGCGTCGAAAACGTCGGCGGTGTTGCCGAGCGACTTGCTCATCTTCTCGCCGGCCATCGTCACCCAAGCGTTGTGCATCCAGTAGCTCGCGAACGGACGCCCCGCCGCGCGGCTCTGCGCGAGCTCGTTCTCGTGATGGGGGAAGCGCAGGTCGATGCCGCCACCGTGGAGGTCGAACGCGTCCCCCAGGTACTTGCCGGCCATGGCCGAGCATTCGATGTGCCACCCGGGGCGTCCGGGACCCCACGGCGAGTCCCACGACGCGGTCGCCGGCTCGCCCGGTTTGGTGCCCTTCCAGAGGGCGAAGTCGCGTGGGTCACGCTTGCCACGCGCGTCGGCCTCCTCGTCGGCGACCATGTCGGCCACCTTCTGACCGGACAGCTCGCCGTAGGTCGGCCAACTGGCGACATCGAAGTAGACGTCGCCGCTGCCGTCGTCGGCGGCATACGCGTGGCCGGCATCGACGAGTTCCCCGATCAAGGCGATCATCTCGGGGATGTGTCCGGTCGCGCGCGGCTGGTAGGTGGCGGGCCGGACGCCGAGCGCTGCGACCGCCGCGTGGAACTCGCCCTCGACGCGGTAGGCGAGCGCCCACCACGGTTCGCCGGTCTCGTCGGCGATCTGGAGGATCTTGTCGTCGATGTCGGTGACGTTGGCCACGAACGTCACCTCATAGCCGGACGCCTCGAGCCACCTCCGCAGCACGTCGAAGTTGACCTCCTTGCGCACGTGCCCGAGGTGGGGAGCCTTCTGCACGGTGGGGCCGCACGCGTAGATCGAAACCTTGCCCTCGGTCAGGGGCCGGAACTCGGTCTTGGTGCGCGTGGCGCTGTCGTACAGGTGGAAAGTCACCGGGACATGGTACCGGGGCCCTCCGCCTTGCGACGAAGCGCGTCGATGTCGAAGTGGGCGGGCAGCAGCTCGACGTCGGGGTCCGCGGCGTCGGCCTCCCACGGGTCGAAGGGCGCTTCTTCGTCGTCGTCGGCGAATCCCTGGGACGGGTCGAACGGGTTGGCCAAGTGCCGCGTCTCGGGGTGGATGATCGTGTCGGAGGCGATCACCTCGTCGGGAAGCACGCTGAGCACGTCGGCGATGTAGCCCTGGACCGCGTCGGTGAGCGGCACCTCGCGCCATTCGCGTTGGCTCGCGTACCAGCGGTAGTCGAGCACTTCGTGGAAGATTTGGGCGGGCTCGCGCTTGCCGGCCAGATCGGGCGGGATCGCGCTCACAACCGGCTCGAACACGTCTGTCAGCCACTTGTGGGCGACGACCGCCTCGTCGGTCTGGCCCAACCCCAGGCGCGCACGGTACGTGTCGAGATCGTTGAGCAGGCGTTGCGCCTGGTGCTCCTCGGTGTCCAGGCCGGTGAGGCGCAACAGCCGGCGGCTGTGATGGCCGGCGTCCACCACTTTCGGCTGAAGGGTGAGCGTCGAGCCATCCGCGGCCGTCCGGATGTCGAGTTCGGCCACGTCGAAGCCGAGTGAGTTCAGCCGCCGCACGCGCGACTCGATGCGGAAGAGGTCTGAGCCGGCGAACTCCTCCACCCCGGTCAGCTCGGCCCACAGGGCCAGATAGCGTGACTCGATCTGGCTGACGAGGGCGTAGGGGTCGAGGCTCTCGTCGAGCATGCCACCCGCCTCCAGGTCGCAGAACTCGCCGAACAGATTCGTCATCGCGATGTCGAGGTCGTGAGCGCGCTGGCCGTCGGTCAGCTGGCCGTGCAGCTCACCCGTCTCCGCGTCGACCAGGTAGGCGGCGAACTCGCCCGCGTCCCGGCGGAACAGGATGTTCGACAGGGACACGTCGCCCCACAGGAAGCCGATCAGGTGCAGGCGGGCCAGCAGCACGACCATGGCGTCCAGCAGCCGGGACACCGTGTCGTGCCTGATGCCGGGCGAGAACAGAGTGCGGTAGGGCAGCGAGAACTGCAGGTGTCGCGTCAACAGCACCGGGTCGAGCGGCGCACCGTCGGCGTCCAGCCGGTCGGTGACCACACCGATCGCCTCGACGGCGGGGGCACCGAGACGGGCCAGGTCCTGGAGCATCCGGTACTCGTGCAGGGCGGACTTCTCGAGCAGTTCCTTCGCGGCCACCACTTCGGCGCCCACGGTGAGGAATCGCACCACGTGGCGCGAGATGCCGCGCGGGAGCGCGACGAGGTAGTCCGTGGGCCAGTCGACAAGGGGGAGTTGCCACGGAAGGGGGATCAGTCGGGCGTCGGGGTGGGCCGAGAGGAAGCGAGGCACCCCACCATTGTTCCATCCCCGCCCTGTGCTCCCGCTGGACGCGCCATGTGAGACGGCCCGCCACCGCTCAAGCGGTGACGGGCCGTCCGTCCAGATCGAGGGTCAGCTGAGGCGCTCGCCCGTGGCGTTGCTGAAGACGTGCATCTTCTCGTAGCCGGGCTGCAGCCGCAGGGTGTCCTGCTTGCTCAGGGGGTGACGCGACTGGAGACGCGCGACGATCTGCGTGGCCGTGATCTTCTCGTCGGCCGACAGGCCGGCGAGCGTGCCGTACAGGTACGAATCCGCGCCCAGCTCCTCCACGACCGCGATGTCGACGCCGATGCCCCGGCCGTCGTCGGTGGTGTGGAAGTGCTCCGGGCGGATGCCCAACGTCAGATCGGACTCGCCGCCGGCCTTGCCCAGCACCTCGCGGGACACGGGCACGACGAAGTCGCCCACCTGGACGCCGCCGTCGACGACCTTGCCCGTGATCAGGTTCATGGCGGGGGAGCCGATGAAGCCGGCCACGAAGAGGTTCTTCGGGGAGTCGTACAGGTTCAGCGGGGTGTCGACCTGCTGCAGGATGCCGTCCTTCATGACCGCCACGCGATCACCCATCGTCATGGCCTCGACCTGGTCGTGGGTCACGTAGACGGTGGTGACGCCGAGGCGGCTCTGGAGCGCGGCGATCTGGGTGCGGGTGGAGACGCGTAGCTTGGCGTCGAGGTTCGACAGCGGCTCGTCCATGAGGAACACCGACGGGTGACGCACGATGGCGCGGCCCATGGCGACGCGCTGGCGCTGGCCACCGGAGAGGGCCTTCGGCTTGCGGCCGAGGAACGACTCGAGGCCCAGCAGCTTCGCGGCCTCCATGACGCGCTGGTCGCGTTCGGCCTTCGGCACGTTCTGCATCTTGAGCGCGAAGCCCATGTTGTCGGCGACCGTCATGTGCGGGTAGAGCGCATAGTTCTGGAACACCATCGCGATGTCCCGGTCCTTCGGCGGGAGGTCGGTGACGTCGCGGTCACCGATGAAGATGTTGCCGGCGTTGACCTCTTCGAGGCCGGCGAGCATGCGGAGCGACGTCGACTTGCCACACCCGGACGGGCCGACGAGCACCATGAACTCGCCGTCGCCGATCTCGAGGTTGAGCTTGTTGACAGCCGGCGTCTCCGCACCGGGGTAGAGACGCGTCGCGTCCTTGAAGGTAACTGTGGCCATGAGCCACCCATCCTTTCCACGGGCAGGTACGTGCCCGACGATCCGTCGTGGAAGCTGGGTACAGGTGCACCCGCGGCCATTGTTCCAGATGGACGCCGTCGCTGGCGACCCGGTTGCCGGACGTTGCCGGGCCCGCGACCGTCGCCCCGCTACGCTCACAGGGGTGACGAGCACCCCCGACGAGGCGCCCGCGGACGAGCAGGAGTGGTGGGCCGATCCCTCCTTGCCGTGGCAGCACCAACCCACGCGCGCCGATCTCGCCTGCCTCGCAGCCATGGGGGTGCTCGGTCTCTACTCGTTGGCGATGATCCCGCTGCGGCCCCTCCTGCTCACCCAGGCGCCCTTCGTCCTCGCCGGCCTCGGCTACGGAGCGGGACTGGCGTACGTGGGCGCACTCATGGCGACGAGCGGCGTCCTCGGCTGGGCACTCATCCTGATCCCGGCCACCGCCATGGCGGTGGCGATCGCGTCCGTCTACTGGTGGGCCGGGAACCTGTGGGGCCGCACGATCGTGGACCAGTGGGCCGCGAAGAAGTCCGAGCGGACGCAGCGCCGTTGGGACAAGGCGTGGGACCTCACCCACCGCTTCGCCATCGGTGCCATCGTGCTCGCCTTCATCCCGCTACCCCTGCCGATGAGCGTCATGCTCGTCGCCGTGGGTGCCGCGCGGGTCCGCTACCGGACGTTCCTCGGCGTCGCCCTGCTCAGCGCGGGCGCCGTCAAGGCCGCCTGGCTCGCCCTTGGCTACCAGTTGGGTGAGCCCGCCGTTCAGGTCGTCGAGGCGTACGCGTGGGTCCTGTGGCTCATGTCGCTGGCCATCCTGCTCGGCATGGTCGGCGCCTACGTCTGGCGCAAGCGGACCCGTCCGGACGCCGCCGACGCGGTCGAGTAGACCAACGGATCGACCGATGACCGATCACCCCACCGGATCGCCTTCCTACGCTGGGACGGTGAGCGTCAAGGACACCTGGGTCGCCATGTTCGAGCCCGAGCGGTTCCCGCCGCCGCGACTGTCGGGCGTCTCCCTGGCCTGGCGCTACGGCCTCGCACTGCTCGGCTGGGTCCTCGTGGCCGTCGGCTACATCGCCAATACGGCCTTCTCGGAGGAAGCCGCGCGCATGACCGCGGCACCCGCCCCCTCCCCGGGCGCCAGTGCCCTCCCAACCCCGGCCGGCACACCCTCCCTCGGCCCGAGCGTCGAGGTGAGCTTCCCGGGCGGCTACGAGGCGTTCGCGATCCCGCCGCAGATCGTCCTTCTCGACCTGTTCCTCGGCGTGGCGGTGCTCGGCATCGTCCACCTGCGCCGCAGGTTCCCCCTCACGATCTTCCTCGTCGTGCACGCCCTCGCCATGGTGTCGGGGTCGGCCTTCGCGGCCGCGCTGTGGGTGTGGCTGTCGTTGACGTCGCGGCGCGACTTGGGCAAGTCGCTCATCGCGCTCGTGTTCATGATCGTCACGTCCATAGCTCAGTACCTGCTGCCGTGGGCTCCTCGCTTCGACGCGGCGATCGCCGTGGTCGGCATCCTCTTCTCGGTGGCGTTCGGCCTGCTCGGGGCGTACATCGGGGTCCGGCGCGACCGGCATACGTCCGTCTACGAGCGCGCCGAACAGGCCGACCGCGACCGGGAGTTCGCGGTGCTCGCCGAGCGAAACCGGATCGCCCGGGAGATGCACGACGTGCTTGCGCACCGCATCTCGCTCGTCTCGATGCACGCCGGAGCGCTCGCGTTCCGAGACGACCTGCCGCCCGCGGAGACCAAGCAGATCGCCAAGGTCATCCAGGAGAACGCCCACGCATCGCTGACCGAGCTGCGTTTGGTGCTGTCCTCGCTCCGGGAGGACCCGACGGCGAGCCCCGAGGCGCCCCAGCCCACGCTCGCCGATCTGCCCGCGCTGCTCGCCGACGCGCGCGCCTCCGGTCAGGTCCTCACCTTGTCGGGGGAGCTCGCGCCCGGCCTGCCCCTCGTCCAGCAGCGCCACCTCTACCGCATCGTGCAGGAGTGCCTCACCAACGCCCGCAAGCACGCCCCTCGATCACGCGTCGACGTGAGCCTCAGCGGGGCGACCGCCGACGGCGTCCGGCTCCTGGTCGCCAACGACGTCACGCAGGTGCGGGGAGCGATCCCAGGCGCCAAGCTGGGCCTCGTGGGCATCACCGAGCGCGCCCAGATGCTGGGCGGCACCCTGGACGCGGGCGTGCGCGGCGGCCGCTTCGTCGTCGAGGCGTGGCTGCCCTGGGACCACCACCACCGAAGGAGAACCGCATGACCGACACCATCCGCATCGTGCTCGTCGACGACGATCCGCTCGTCCGTGCCGGGCTCAAGCTGATTCTCGGCGGCAGCCCCGACCTCGAGGTGGTCGCCGAGGCGGTCGACGGCCTCGACGCGCTGGACGTGGTGGCGCGCGAGCGTCCCGACCTGGTGCTCATGGACATCCGTATGCCCCGCAAGGACGGGCTCGCTGCGACCGCCGAGATCCTCGCCCGCCCGGACGCTCCCCGCATTGTCGTCCTCACCACGTTCGACTCCGACGACATGGTGCTCAAGGCCCTGCAGGCGGGGGCGTCGGGCTTCTTGTTGAAGGACACACCGCCGGCCGCGATGGTCGAGGCGATCCGCAAGGTGGACGCCGGCGAGACGACCCTGTCGCCGAGCGTCGTGGCGCAGGTGGTTGCGGTGGCGACCAAGTCGGCCCCCGACGGCCGTTCGGACGCCGCACTGGCAGCCCTCGGTCAGCTCACCGAGCGCGAGCGGGAAGTCGCGGTGGCGATCGGTGAGGGCAAGTCGAACGCCGAGATCGCCGGCCAGCTCTACATGAGCATCGCGACGGTGAAGGCCTATGTCACCCGCATCTTCTACAAGCTGGGCGTCGACAACCGCGTCCAGGTGGCCATCCGTGTCCACGACGCGGGGCTGGCCTCGTGAGTCAGGCCCGCGCCAGCAGGGCGACGAGGAAGTCGGACGCCGCGTCGAACGGCCGCAGATCCCACGTGCCGAACGTCTGCTGGACGCGCAGACCGGACGCCGCCGCGTCCGCCTCGAAATCGGCGGGTGCGTAGCCGCGGGACAGCCCGAAGCCGACGACGACCCGGCCGTCGGGGGCGAGCCAGCGGGCGAAGTTGGCGAGGACCGCGCGGCGCGTGCCGGGGTGCAGGAACGTCATGACGTTGCCGGCGCACAGGATGACGTCGTAGGCCGAGGGAGCACCCTTGGGCAGCTCGAAGGTGGCGAGGTCGCCCACGTGGTAGGCGGGTCCGGGGTCGTCGGCCTCCGCGGCTTCGATGAGCACCGGGTCGAGGTCGACGCCCACCACGGTGTGGCCCGCGCGGTGCAGATGGCCGGCGTGGCGGCCGGGACCGCAGCCGGCGTCGAGGATCGTCGCGCCGCGCGGGGCGAGGGCGTCCACGAGGCGGGCCTCGCCGACGAGGTCGGCCCCGGAGGCGGCCATCGCCTTGAACCGGTCGACGTACCAGCGCGAGTGGCCGGGGTTGGCGTCGGTCAGGTCGGCCCACCTGCTGCGCAGCGTCCCGATCGCCTGGGCGGCCTTGACGACGGGCACGCTGGGCCCGATCCCACGATGCTCCACGAGCCTCCGACAGGATTCGAACCCGCGACCATCCGCTTACAAGGCGGGAGCTCTACCGACTGAGCTACGGAGGCGTGGCCCGCGCGCGGGCCGGGGACCATTCTTCCATGCTGCCGCCGCGTCCCCTCACCGCCGCGCGAATCCGTGGCCCGGGCGGTACCACCAGTCGGCGAGGGCGGTGGGGTGGTGGGCAGCGAGGTGGGTGTCCTCCTGCGCGGCCCATCGGTCCCAGTGGGGCGCGAAGGTGGCCCCGTCGCGGGCCAGCGCCCGCTCGCGCCGGGCGGCGTCCGGGAGTTCGACCCAGATCCCCGCCGTAGCGAGGGCCCGGTTGGCCGGGGTGAGGGCGCCGCAGCCCTCCACGACGAGCGGGCCGTCCGAGGCGAGGTCGACCCACCCGCCCGGACGCCGCCGGTGCCAGTCCCAGCGCGTGTAGCCCGGCTCGGTGCGGCGCAGGACGTCGCGAGCAACGGCGTCCGACCCCGCGGCGAGGCCGTCCCAGCCGGGGAACAGGTCGTCGAGGCTGACGAGCGTGACCGGCCCGGGCCATGCGGCGACCAGGCGGGCGGCCAGCGTCGACTTGCCTGCGCCGGATCGGCCGTCGACGAGCACGACCGGGCGCGGCGGAGCCGCCAGTTCGGCGACGACTGCAGCGAACCTCACTCGGCCAGATCGGAGGCTCTGGGGTGCGGGTCGGCCGCATGCTTGCCGCCCGTGCGCGGGATGAGGTGCATGACCACCACGATCACCGCGCCCACGGCGAGGCCGATGAGGAACGAGAAGAACGTGTTCGTCAGCCAGCCGAGGAAGGGGCCGACGACGCCCGTGGCGTGCGCGACCGCCTCCTCGAGGTGATGGACGAAGGCGTAGGGGGCGTGCCAGCCGAGCGTGTCGACGCCGACGAGCAGGATGTGCCCGCCAACCCACAGCATGGCGATCATGCCGATGAGCGACAGCGCGGCGAGCACCTTCGGCATCGCCGCCACGAGCCCGCGGCCGACCCGCTGGCGGAAGCCGGTGCTGTTCTCGATGAGGTGGAGGCCGATGTCGTCCATCTTGACGATGAGCGCGACGACGCCGTACACGCCGATCGTGATCGCGATCGCCACGACGACCAGGATGATCGCCCGCGGCAGCAGCGCCTGGTCGGCGACCTCGTTGAGGGCGATCACCATGATCTCGGCGGACAGGATGAAGTCGGTGCGGATCGCCGAGGCGACCATGTGCTTCTCCTGCTCCTCCCCTTGCACGGCCACCGGCGGGGTGTCCTCCTCGGCGGCATGCTTGTCGTGCCCCGAGATCTTCTCCCACAGCTTCTCGGCGCCCTCGAACGACAGGTAGGTGCCGCCCACCATGAGCAGCGGGGTGAGCAGCCAGGGTGCGAACTGGCTGAGCAGCAGGGCGGCGGGCAGGATGAACAGGAGCTTGTTGCGCAGCGACCCCACGGCGATCCGTTTGATCATGGGCAGCTCGCGGGTCGGTTCGAAGCCGGTCACGTAACGCGGGGTCACAGCCGTGTCGTCGACGACGACGCCCGCCGCCTTCGCGCTGGCCCGGCCGGCCGCCGCGGCCACATCGTCGACGGAGGCCGCAGCCATCCGCGCCATGGTGGCGATGTCGTCCAACAGCGCGGCGAGACCCCCGGCCATCTGCGTCTCCGTTCTCCCTGTGCACCGTTCGTCGTGCAGGGGTAGTGTGCCATTCCCGCGTCGGGTTCGCCCTTGTCAGGGCTCACGAATCGGCATCGGTGGCGTCCGGTCGGGGAAGATCAGGCCAGTCCGGGGCCGGCCAGGAACACCTGGCCGGCGCCGCGGGCCTCGACGCCGACATCGTGTGCGGTCAGGAAGAGCGCCTGGCCGCGGTCGAGCTGCAGGGTGTCGCCGCCGGCGCGGAAGGACGCCGCCCCCTCGGTCACGAGCGCGATGCGGGCGAAGCCGTCCCTCGGAACGGCGACGGGGACGCCGGGGGTGAGCTCGAGGCGCCACAGGTCGAACTCGGGGCAACCGGTCGGGTAGTCGAACGCGCCGGCGGACACCTCGGTGCCGGTGATGATCTCGGGGTCGGTCCAGCCGAAGTCGACGACGCGGACGAGTTCGTCGACCGCGATGTGTTTGCGGGTGAGACCGCCGCGGAGCACGTTGTCGGAGGACGCCATCACTTCGATGCCCGTGCCGCGCAGGTGGGCGTGCATGCAGCCGGCGGGCACGTAGACCGCCTCGCCCGGGCGCAGGATGACATGGTTCATGAGCATCGCGGCGATGATGCCGGGATCGGCGGGGAAGGTGGCGTCGATCTCGAGGGCGGTGCGGGCCAGGCAGCCGGCGTCGCCCGGATCGTGCTCGTGCGCGCGGGCGGCGCGGAGGACGTCGTGGACGAGAGCCAGCCGGTCGCCTTCGATCGCGAGAATGTCGAGGAAGACTTCCTGCAGTGCCGCCTCGCCGCCCCGCGCGTTGAGGGGGGCCAGCAGCTTGAGAACGTCGTCGTTCACACCCAGCTGGTTGAACAGCTGCCAGGTGATGCGCGGGCTGCGGAAGCCGTAGAGCGTGTGGAACTCGTCGAGAGCGACGAGGATCTCCGGCTTGGGCCAGTCGTCGCGGTAGACGCGCTCAGCGGCGTCCCGGGCGATGCCGCGGTTCTCCTCCTCGGCGAAACCCTCGACGGCCTGCTCGCGGGAGGGGTGGGCCTGCAGCGAAAGGGCATGCCGGGCGGAGAGGACCTTCATGAGGAACGGCAGGAGACTGCCGAACTCGTCGCCCGACCTCTCGCCCAGTTGCGCCGGGTCGGCTTCGAGGGCGGCGTCCAGAGCGACGCCACCTACGCGGGAGGGGGACAGCGGGTGTGCGCCGAGCCAGAACTCGGCGACCGGCTCGCCGTCGGCCTCGAAACCCAGGAGCGAGGGGATCGCATCGTGCGTGCCCCAGGCGTAGCGCGCCAAGGTGCCCTGCAGCTGCTCCATGGTGTCCTTCCTTCCGGCGGGGGTCCCGTCCATTCAACCCGTCCGTGGGGGGAGCGGCAACCTCCCGTGCGGGTGATCCCGGCGAATGACAGCGGTGTCATTCGCGGCTAGGCTGGACGCATGTCCGATGCGCTGCCGACGTCTGATGTTGCCGGGGTCGACGAGCTGCCTGAGGGGCTCACCGAGCTCGAGGCCGGCATCCTGGCGTTCGAGGAGCGCTGGTTCGCCGCCGATGGCTCCAAGGACGCAGAGATCAGGGCGCGGTTCGAGTTGTCCGGGCCGCGCTACCACCAGATCCTCAACGCGCTGCTCGACCGCCCGGAGGCGCTGGCCTACCGGCCGATGCTCGTGAAGCGCCTCATCCGCCTGCGGGCGAAGCGCCAGCAGGACCGCTCCGCCCGGCACCTGAGCGTCCGCGTCGGGCTCTGAACTCCGCCACCAGCCCACCGATGGACCAGCCGGGCGCGTGGGGCTCGCCCGTCTCCGGGTGGACGTAGCCACCCGTCACCAAACCGGCGTGTCGTTCGAGGGGGTTGCGGATCGCCGGGTTGCCCGAACGCAGCAGCGACCAGGCCGTCGCCAGCGTGTAGGCGGGGAAGAACCAGACGCCCCCCGCGGCGTACTGCCAGGCGTGCCGGGCCTCGTGACCGAGCGTGCCTGGGCAGCGGGCCTCGAGTGTGTCCAGGTCGGACGCCGTCGCCACCACGTTGCCCACCGTGAACGCGCCGGCGATGGGGAAGCGCAGCCGATAGCCCTCGGCGAGGATCAGACCCTCCGGGCCCCATCGCAGGCGTGACCGGCCGGCGAGCGCGACGGCGAGCCCGAGCGGCGTCGTCAGGTTCAGCCAGTTGGCGGCGGCGCGGACGCCGTGGGCTGCAGTCAGGCGCGACACGCGACCATCCTCGCACGGGCGCCCGCCGCCCGGAATCCGTTTGCACTCACCCCGGGCGAGTGCTAAACATGGATTAGCACTCGACTCGGTCGAGTGCTACCCGTCCGGCCCGGTGAGACCTGCCGATCAGGTCGTCCGTCGCGGGCACCGATCCGGGCGCTACCAGACATCCGAAAGGATTGCCGAACGTGGCAAAGCTGATTGAATTCAACGTCGAGGCACGCCGCGGCCTCGAGCGGGGCATGAACACCCTCGCCGACGCCGTGAAGGTGACGCTCGGCCCCAAGGGCCGCAACGTCGTGCTGCAGAAGTCGTGGGGCGCTCCCACGATCACCAACGACGGCGTCTCCATCGCCAAGGAGATCGAGCTCGAGGATCCCTTCGAGAAGATCGGCGCCGAGCTCGTCAAGGAGGTCGCGAAGAAGACCGACGACGTCGCCGGCGACGGCACCACGACCGCCACGGTCATCGCGCAGGCGATGGTCCGCGAGGGGCTCCGCAACGTGACCGCTGGCGCCAACCCGATGAGCCTGAAGCGCGGCATCGAGAAGGCCGTCGCCGCGATCGTCGACGAGCTGGCCGCCCAGGCCAAGCCGGTCGACACCAAGGAGCAGATCGCACAGACGGCGTCCATCTCCGCCGCCGACACCTCCGTGGGCGAGATCATCGCCGAGGCCATGGACAAGGTCGGCAAGGAAGGCGTCATCACCGTCGAGGAGAGCAACACCTTCGGCCTCGAGCTCGAGCTCACCGAGGGCATGCGCTTCGACAAGGGCTACATCTCGCCCTACTTCGTGACGGACGCCGAGCGCATGGAAGCCGTGCTCGACGACCCCTACATCCTCATCGTCAACAGCAAGGTGTCGGCGCTCAAGGACCTGCTGCCGGTGCTCGAGAAGGTCATGCAGTCGGGCAAGCCGCTGCTGGTCATCGCCGAGGACGTCGACGGCGAGGCGCTGGCCGGCCTGATCGTCAACAAGATCCGGGGCACGTTCAAGTCCGTGGCCGTCAAGGCCCCCGGCTTCGGCGACCGCCGCAAGGCCATGCTCAACGACATCGCGATCCTCACCGGCGGCCAGGTCATCTCCGAGGAGGTCGGCCTCAAGCTGGACGCCGTCAGCCTCGAACTGCTCGGCCGCGCCCGCTCGGTGCGCGTCACCAAGGACGAGACCACCATCGTCGACGGTGCGGGCGACAAGGCCCAGATCGAGGGACGCGTGGCCCAGATCCGGCGCGAGATCGAGAACAGCGACAGCGATTACGACCGTGAGAAGCTCCAGGAGCGCCTCGCCAAGCTGGCCGGCGGCGTCGCCGTCATCAAGGTCGGCGCGGCCACCGAGGTCGAGCTCAAGGAGCGCAAGCACCGCATCGAGGACGCCGTGCGCAACGCCAAGGCGGCCGTCGAGGAGGGCATCCTCGCCGGCGGCGGCGTCGCGCTGCTCCAGGCCGCTGCGGCGGCCAAGGGCAAGGTGTCGCTCGAGGGCGACGAGGCCGTGGGCGCGCAGATCGTGTTCACCGCGGCGTCCGCTCCGCTCAAGCAGATCGCGGAGAACGCGGGCTTCGAGGGCGGCGTCGTCGCGGAGAAGGTCGCCGGCCTCACGCCGGGCGAGGGCCTCAACGCGGCCACGGGCGAGTACGTCGACATGCTGGCGGCGGGCATCCCCGACCCGGCGAAGGTGACGCGCTCGGCGCTGCAGAACGCGGCGTCCATCGCCGCGCTGTTCCTCACCACCGAGGCCGTCATCGCGGACAAGCCCGAGAAGGCGCCCGCGATGCCCGGCGGTGGCGACGGCGGCATGGGCGGCATGGACTTCTGAGTCGCAGGCACCGAGGCACCACATCCCCTCCGGAGGGCGTCCCGCAGCAGCGGGGCGCCCTCCGGTGCGTTCGGGGTCAGAGAGCACGTGACCCGATCGGATGTATCACCGCGGCGGCGGCGCGGCTCTTGACGGCCGTACCCACCCGAAAGGAACCGCCATGCGCACCGCCTACAAGGCCCTCGCTTACCTCGTCTGCGCGCTCGTCGCCCTCCAGGCCGCCTCGCACGCCTGGGTGTCTGCCGGGCTCGGCCAGTACGTCGCCCAAGGTGGCACGCTCGACTTCTCGTCCGAGGGGCTGCCCCCGTTCCCCGAGGCGCTCGGCTTCGCCATTCACGGCATGAACGGCATGTACGTGATCCCGATCGTCGCCGTGCTTCTCCTCGTCGTCGCGTTCGCGTCCAGGCTGCCCGGGGCCGTGAGCCGCGCCGGCATCGTCCTCGTCCTCGTCGTCCTGCAAGTCGTGTTCGGGCTGTTCGGGCACTCCCTCACCGCGCTCGCCTTCCTCCACGGTCTCAATGCGCTGCTGCTCTTCGCTGCGGCGTACGTCGCCGCGCGCGGCGTCCGGACCGTCGAGGCGGCGGACCCCGCCCTCGACTACGTCTCCGCTGATCGTGAGCGCTGACGCCACCCGCCTCCTGCGTCGCCTCGGAGCCGGCCTCGCCGCCCTCGTCCTCCTGCTCGTCGGGTGGGCGTGGTGGGGGAGCCGGCTCCCGGCGTCCTACGGGGCCGACGCGATGGGCGTGGCGGACTTCGGCGGCGGGCCGGAGGGCGGGCACCACGACGGGCACCACGACGGGCCGGACGCCGCGGGCGTCAGCCTCACGACGCTCACGGCAGACCCCACCCGGGCCGCGGACGTGCGGTACGAGCTCGTGGCGCGCGCCGAACGGGTGACGCTGCCCGGTGCGATGCCGTTCGACGGCTACACGCTGAATGGCACCACCCCGGCGCCCGAGATCCGCGCGCGGGAGGGGCAACTGGTCGAGGTCGTGCTGCGCAACGAGAACGTGGCCGCGGGCACGACGCTGCACTGGCACGGCCTGGACGTGCCCAACGCGATGGACGGCGTGGCCGGCGTCACGCAGGATGCCGTGCTGCCCGGGGAGTCCTTCACCTACCGGTTCGTCGCCAACCAGGTGGGCACGTTCTGGTACCACTCGCACCAGGTCGCCAACCCGCAGGTCGTGGGCGGGCTGTTCGGTGCCCTCGTCGTCGAGCCGGCGGCCGGGGGCGAGCCGGACGCCGTCGCCCTCCTCCATACCTACCCCGGCCAGACGCGCAGCCTGAGCGGCGTGCTGGGGGACGCGCACCGCGAGGCGCCGGCCGGATCGCGGGTGCGCATGCGGGTCGTCAACACCGACAACCTGGCGACTGCCGTGTGGGTCGCCGGCGGCCCCTTCCGGCTGGTGGCGGTCGACGGGGTCGACCTCCACGGGCCGACCCCGATCGAGGGCCGGCGCGTCATCGTGCCCGCCGGCGGGCGGGTCGACCTGGCCGTCGAGGTGCCCGCGAGTGGCGGCGTCCGGCTGCAGGCGCCCGGGGTCTCGCTCGTGCTCGGGCCGGCGGGGGCGAGCGCGCCGACGGCGTCCAGCCCGGGGGAGATCCTCGACCTGCTGACCTACGGAACGTCGACTCCACTCCCGTTCGCGACCGACGCGCCCGACCGGTTCTCCTACGACATCGGCCGCCTGCCGGGATTCCTCGACGGCCGGCCGGGGTTCTGGTGGTCGATCAACGGGCGCATCGTGCCCCACGTGCCGATGTTCGTGGTGGCCGAAGGCGACGTGGTCGTGATGCGGATCACGAACAACAGCGGCCAGTCGCACCCGATGCACCTGCACGGCCATCATCTCGTCGTGCTGGCGCGCAACGAGGCGGCGGCGTCTGGGAGCCCGTGGTGGGTCGACTCGCTCGAGGTCGGGCACGGGGAGAGCTACGACGTCGCTTTCTTGGCGGACAACCCCGGAATCTGGATGGGCCACTGCCACAACCTTCCCCACGCGGCGGAGGGCCTCATGACGCACGTGATGTATACGGGTGTGACGACGCCGTTCCTCCTCGGTGCCGCCAGCGGCAACGTGCCCGAGTGAGGCCGCGCCGGTCCGGGGCGGCGTCCTGCTCAGGACGGGCCAACTTCCCTTGCGCCGCGCGACTTCTCGCCCCTAGATCCACTTCCCTACCGTTGCAACGCTAGGGAAGTGGGCGGGGGGCCTGGGAGCGGGTGTGAAACCGGGGAGTGGGCCGGTGGAAGGGGAGCGCCGGCCCGCGTGGCGGGCGGGGCGGGTGAGGCCGGTTTCGGCATCATGGGGACATGTCAGGGTTGCTCGAGGTGCGGGTGCTGGGCCCGCACGACGCCGCACCCGCCGAGGCCGGCGGGGCGGACCGGCTCGAGTTCGTGCACCTCACGGACGACGGGCCGATGTCGCCCGAGCCGCGAGAGGTGGCGGCGGTCAGGTCGCGATCGCCGCTGCACCTGCGTCCGCTCCTGCGGTTGCGGGGCGGCTACTCGACCGACGGCGGCGAGGCAGTGCGGCTGCGCGGGCTCGTCGGGAGTTACCTGGACGCCGGCGCCGACGGCCTCGTGCTGGGATTCCTGAACGGGCTGGGCGAGGTGGACGTCGAGGTGATCGGCACGCTGCTCGACGGCTTCGACGTGCCCTGGACCTTCTCGCGCGCCGTGGACGCCTGCCTCGACCCTGACGACGCGTGGGCGACGCTGCTGCGGCTGCCCGGGCTCGACGGCGTCCGCACGGCGGGGTCGGCACGGTCGCTCGAGCACGGTCTGGATGACCTCGTGGCCCGGGCGCGGGCCGACGAGCGCGTGGCGAAGCTGGTGGTGGCCGACGGCGACCTGCACCCCGACCATGTCCCGTGGCTCACCCGCGCCGGCGTCCGGCAGTTCCACGTGGACGACCAGGTGCGCCCGGGCGGCTCGCGCAAGGCCTACGTCGACGAGGCCCTCGTGGGTTCGTGGCGCCGTCTCTTGGATGCCGAGGTCGGCCGCGCCCGCTAGCGCGTCTCTTCTCACGTTTTTGACATTGGGTTTGTTGCCACGTGCGACGAATCCCATGTCAAAGAAACTAGGTCACCATCGTGGCCCCCAGGGCTGGGGGCTCTCGGCGCGACAAGGTGGGGCTTTCGGCGCAAACCGCCGGGGCGCTCGGCGCGAAAAGGTGGGGCGCTCGGCGCAAACCGCCGGGGCGCTCGGCGTCAGATGCTCGGGTGGTCGGGATCGGCGGGGAGCGGCATTTCGGACGGGCCCGGCTCGATGTGCACGACGGTGACCGTCGAGGGCAGCGCGTGTACGACGGCCATCTCGATGTGGTCGGCGAGGTCGTGGCTCCGCTGGACGGTCCAGTGGCCGGGGACGATCACGGTCGTCTGGACGAACCGCTGCCGCCCCGATTCGCGGGTGAGCAGCTCGGAGACGGTCACGCGCGGGTCATCGATGACGCTGTCGATCGCGGTGGAGATGATGCCCACATCCTCGGCGGGCAGGGCGGCGTCGAGCAGCCCGACCGTCGAGCGGCGCAGCAACTTCGCCCCCGTGAACAAGATGTTGGCGCCGACGACGAGCGCGACCGCCGGATCGACCCAGTGCCAGCCCGTCAGGAGCAGCAGGCCCATGCCCACGAGGACGCCCACCGACGTCCACACGTCGGTGAGCAGGTGATGGCCGTCGGCCTCCAGCGTGATCGACCGATGCTTCTTGCCCTGGTGCACGAGCACCAGCCCCACGGCCAGGTTCAGCACGGACGCCCCCAGCGACAGCAAGAGCCCGACCCCCAGCGATTCCACGGGTTGCGGATGGATGAAGCGCCCGATCGCGGACACGATGATCGCCGCCGCGGCCACGAAGATGAGCGCGCCCTCGACGAGGGAGCTCATGTATTCGGCCTTGCCGTGGCCGAAGTCGTGATTGTGGTCGGCCGGCTTGTCCGACAGGCGCAACGCCCAGATCGCGACCGCCGCTGCCACCAGGTTCACCGTCGACTCGAGGGCGTCCGACAGCAGGCCGACCGAGCCGGTGAGCAGTGCCGCGAGCCCCTTGATGACGACCGTCGCCACGGCGGTCGCGAGCGACAACCAGAGGAACCGCTGTAGGAACGCGCCGCTGACGGGTGCTGCGGCCGGGGTGGCGGTGTCGGTCATGGGCGCTCCACGGGTACGGTCGATTCCTCGATCTCGCCCATGTCCCACGGCCAGTCCGCGGGGCGGCCGGCCAGGTCCAACAGCTCCGGGAGGACCGCCGGCCACACGGGCTCGGCGAGCGATCGTAGCTGGTCGACGGGCCACCAGCCGTGGCCGTCCAGCGTCAACTGCTCGTCGGCGGTGTGCCCCGCCGTGTCCACCACGAACCGCGGAACCCGCAGCACGTAGAACGCCTCCGACTGAGCGCACACCTGGTCGGAGTACCCGTGCACCGCGACGCGGCGCATCACCGGCCCGATCAGGTCGGACGCCGCCACCACGAGCCCGGTCTCCTCCGCCAGCTCGCGAACCGCCGCCTCCTCCTCCGACTCGCCCGGGTCGACGCCCCCGCCGGGTGTCACCCACCAGCGCGATCCCGGCACGCCGGGGTCGGTGTCGGCGAACAGCAGGACGGCTTCGGAGTCGGTCACGACCACGCGGACGCCGCGCCGCGACTTCCGCGGCCGCTCGGCGGGCGGAACGGGGGTGAAAGTGCGGTTCCGGAACGTCTCGGGGTTCACCGCGGTTCGGGTTCCTCGCCGGTCCGGATCGCCTGGCCGACGGTGGCCAGCGAATACACCGCCATCGCAAGGTTCGCCCACATGGCCCACCCCATCGATTCCGAGTACCAGCCGAACACGTCGAACGTGCCCTGCCGCCACAGCATCGACCCCAGCCCGAGCGCCAGCACGACGAAGATGCCGATGCTGAACGCCCGCGCGATCGTGCTGCGCCGGTACTCGATCCGGCTGGCCAGCGCCATGGCCACCAGGTACAGAGGCAGCGCGAGGGGCGACACCGCCGCCCCCACCGCCAGGCAGATCAGGACGCCGGGCGTCACGGCCGACGCGATCTCGCCGATGCCGACCGGCCGCGGCTGACCGCGGGTCGGTGCGGGGGGCGCCGCCGACGGCGGCCAGGCCGACGGGGCGAACGGCTGCTGCGGCGTCCACGGGGCCGAAGGCGGCGGCGGCGTGGTCGACGCGTGTGCCCCGCGCCAGGCCGACCCGCCGTCGAGACGCGGGAAACCGTCCGGGCCCAGGGTGGGACGCGGGCCTGTGGTCAGGGGCTCGACCGGCTCGACCACCGGAGGAAGGCTCTCGACCGGCGGTTGGCCGGCAGGAACCTGCGGGACGGGTGGCTGCCAGGCGGTCATGGGCGTGGAGACGACGTCGAACGGCTGGTGCGGGTCGCGCGCGGCGGCGGCGGGCGGCTCGAGGGCGTCCAGCGCGACTCCCTGCGCAGCCGGCGTGAAGACGGGCAACGGGAGGGCCGGTTCGGGCGCACCGACCGGCGGGGCCTCGGGCTCACCCGGCAGGGGGGCGGCGTCCGGCGCGACGAAGACTTCAGGCCGCTGCAGGGGCGCATACTCAGGCCCGTCGGTCCACTTCGCCATGGCGTCCATGCTAACCGGGTCGGCTAGGCTTGGCCTGATCGACTGATTCCGCAGGAGTGTGAACCGACATGCCGACAGGCCGCGTGCGTTACTTCGACGCCGAGAAGGGCTTTGGCTTCCTCAGCAGCGACGACGGGGGCGACGACGTCTACGTCCGCACCGCCGCGCTGCCCGCCGGCGTGACCACCCTGAAGCGGGGGCAGAAAGTGGAGTTCGGCATCGTCGACGGCAAGAAGGGTCCGCAGGCACTCTCGGTCCGACTCCTTGAGGCACCCGTGTCGCTGTCGAAGGCGTCCCGTAAGAAGCCCGAACAGATGGCCGTCATCGTCGAAGACCTCATCAAGATGCTCGACGGCATCGGCAACGGCTACCGCCACGGCCGCCACCCGGACAGCAAGCACGCGGCCAAGACGGCGCAGGTGCTGCGCGCCGTGGCCGACGAGTTGGAGCTCTGACGCATGGCGGTCCGTGCCCCCGAGATCGATCGGGCCTGTGCCGAGGCCACCGAGCTCGCCCACGCGGCGGCGGTGGCCCAAGCGGGCGTCATCACCGTCGGTGAGCACGTGGAGGTGCGCCCGGAGGACGCGCGCGTCGTCACCCACTACTTCGCCTGCGACCACGCGGGGTACCCGGGCTGGCGCTGGGCGGTCACGGTCGCTCGGGCCGCGCGCGCGAAGGTGGTCACGGTCAGCGAGGTGTGCCTTGTCCCCGGCGACGGGTCGCTGGTGGCGCCCGAATGGGTGCCGTGGTCGTCGCGGATCGAAGCCGGGGACATCACGCCTGGGGTCGTCATGCCGACCGCGGACGACGACCCGCGCCTCGAAGCCGGCTTCACCGGCGGCGACACGGCTCGAGACGCCGATCCGGCCGAGTGGCAGCAGCTCCGGTCCGTCGTTGCGGAGCTGGGTCTGGGCCGCGAGCGCGTGCTGTCGGTTCACGGCCGCGACGAGGCCGCCGACCGCTGGGTGGACGGCGACGGCGGCCCGCACAACTCGATGACCAAGCAGGCGCCCGGCGCCTGCCAGGAGTGCGCCTACTTCATCCGGCTGTCGGGTTCGCTGGGGCGCCAGTTCGGCGTGTGCGCCAACGAGTTCTCCCCGTCGGACGCCCAGGTCGTCACCGTCGATCACGGTTGCGGCGCTCACTCCGATGTCGTTGAGCCGCAGCGCGGCGTCGACCTGCCGCGCCCGGTGTGGGACACCATCTCGACCGAAGAGCTTCTGTTCGACTGACGGCACCGCACGCCGGCGCACCCTGCTCCTGCGAGGGGGTGGAGTGCGGGCAGCAGGGGCACACGCGCGTGACGGTCGGATGACGGGGCGTGGACACGCGCCGGCGGCGTCCGGCCGCGCCCTTATCCTCCCGCCATGTCGACTTCCACCACCACGCCGCCCGCGTCCGGGCTCGACGGCTGGTTCTCCATCACCCAGCGCGGCTCGTCGCTCGCGCGCGAGGTCAGGGGCGGCCTCGTCACGTTCTTCACCATGGCCTACATCATCGCTCTCAACCCGCTGATCATCGGGACCGCTCCCGATGTCAACGGCAACCTCATCACCGGCCAGCCCATGCTGGACGCCTCGGGCGCCACCATCGGTGCCAACGTGGGGGCCTCCATCGCGGCCGTCGCGGCGGCGACGGCCCTCGTCGCCGGTGTCATGACCATCCTGATGGGTGTCGTCGGACGGTTCCCGCTGGGTCTTGCGACGGGGCTCGGCCTCAACGCGATGCTCGCCTATGTGGTCGCGCCGCACGTCACCTGGAGCCAGGCGATGGGTCTCATCGTCTGGGAGGGTCTCATCATCACGGCCCTCGTTCTGACGGGCTTCCGCGAGGCCGTGTTCCGCGCGGTTCCACGCGCCCTGCGCACCGGCATCAGCGTGGGCATCGGCCTGTTCATCACGCTCGTCGGCCTCGCCGACGCCCGCGTCGTCACCAACCTCGGTGGCACACCGGTGCAGCTGGGGGCCACGGGCTCGCTCATGGGTTGGCCGGTCGCCGTGTTCGTCACCGGACTGCTGCTCCTGATCGTCCTCTACATCAACCGGGTGCGCGGCGCGATGCTCATCGCGATCGTCGCGATGACGGTCGTAGCGGTCGTCGTCGAGACGGTGCTCGCTCTCGGCTCGGCCGCTGTCGAGGGCAATACGTTCGGCTGGGCGCTCAACGTGCCTGCGATGCCGGCCGAGGGCCTGTTCCGCCTGCCCGACCTGTCGTTGCTGGGCCGGGTCGACCTGTTCGGCGCCTTCGCCGGCGGACCGACCGTGTTCCTCACGATGCTGCTCACGGTGTTCGCCCTGCTGCTCGCCGACTTCTTCGACACCATGGGCACCATCGTGGCCGTGGGTGCCGAGGGGGACCTGAACGACGAGGACGGCAACCCGCCGCGCACGCGCGAGATCCTGCTCGTCGACTCGCTCGCCGCCGTGGCCGGCGGCCTCGGCTCCGTGTCGTCGAACACGTCCTACATCGAATCGGCGGCCGGCGTCGGCGAAGGAGCCCGGACGGGCTTCGCCTCGGTCGTCACCGGGGTCGCATTCCTTGTGGCTCTGTTCCTGTCCCCGCTGGTCAACATGGTGCCGTCGGAGGCGGCCGCGCCGGTGCTCGTGTTCGTCGGGTTCCTGATGATGAGCCAGGTCGTGCATGTGGACTGGGACGATCCCGAGGACGGTATTCCCGCCTTCCTCACCATGGTGCTCATGCCGTTCACCTATTCGATCACGGTCGGGATCGGCGCCGGCTTCATCGTGTACGTGCTCATCAAGCTCGCGCGCGGCAAGGCCGCCCAGGTGCACCCGCTGCTCTACGTTGTGGCACTGGCCTTCGTCGTCTACTTCGCCCAGGGTCTCATCACGGCGCTCATCGCCTGACCCGGCTCACCATCACCTCCGCCTCGTCGCCGGTGAGCCGGACCCCGGCGTGTAGGCCCGGAGGCAGGTCGAAGGGCAGTTCGAGTTCGGCCCACTCGTCGGGGCGGACGCCGACGGCGTCCGCCCCGGTCGCTGTCGCCACATGGGCGAGCCAGAGCTCGACGAGCGCCCAGGCGGCCGCCGCCCGTTCGGGTGGGACGGGCAGGCCGTGAGCGACGGCGTCGACCTCGCGGCGGGTCGGCACGCCCGGGCGCACCACCGGAGGGCCGCCGACGGGGTAGCGGCTCATCGGGCCGAGCCGGTCGAGGGTGCCGGTGTGCCGGCCCCGCTTCGGCGGCGGGAACGCCTCGGCGGCGAGCGCGGCCAAGGTGGCGGCGACGGCGTCCGAACCCGAACCGAGCGCAGCCAGATCGGCGATGCCGACGCGGTAGACAGTCACGCGCTCCATGGGGCCACGGTAGCCGCGGCTAAGGTGGACGGGTGAGGCCGCGCACCAGGAACCTGATCGTGACGGGGTCGCTCGTGGTGCTGATCCTCATCGTGGTCGTCGGTTACCTCACTCAGCTGGCGTAGGCTCTCCCCGTGCCCCGAATTCGACGCTTCGCAGCCCCTCGCGCCGCTGCGGGTGCGGCGGCGCTGGCGCTGCTGGCCGCCCCGGCGATCTGCCCCGCCCCGGCGCATGCGGCCGGTGCGGCGTTCCCCCTCGACGGCGGCAAGCCCCCGCTCGGCCTCGCGACGGACCACGCGCGCGACCGCTACTGGGTGCTCACCGCGAGCAGCGGCCGGTTGGTGCTGCACTCGTACGCGGCGGACGGCACGCACGAGGGGCAGATGAACTCGCGCGACAACCTCACCAACGCGCAGGCGCTCGCCTATGTCGACGGCGAGGCCTACGTGGGCGACATCGGCGGGCCGCGGGCGGCGGTCGTCGTCTACCGCGTCACGGAGCCGTGGCCCGGCACCGAGATCAACCACGCCGTCTCCTACGGTCTCGCCTACCCGGACGGGAAGCACGACGCCGCCGCGCTCCTCGTGGACGAGGACCACCGCTTCTACGTGGTGACCACGGGCGACGGGGCGGGCGTCTATCGCGCGCAGGTCGATCCACCAGCGGGCGCGGAGTCGGCCCTCGAACGCGTGGCGGACGCCCCGGACGGCGTCACCGACGGCGTCGTCCTCGTGGACGGCCGTTTCGTGCTGCGCACCGCGTCCCAGGTGTTCGTGCTCGACCCCGAAGACTGGTCGACGCTCGCCACGGCCGACCTCGGCATCGAGGAGACGGGCAGGGCCGTCACGCAGACGGCCGACGAGGCGTCCCTTCTCACGGGTATGGACGCCGAACAGCGGCTCAGCACCTCCGCCATCCCCGGGCCGGCCCCCGCCGAGCCCACGGCCAAGCCGACCCGCATGGCGACGGACACGAACACCTCGAACACCCCGTCCGACACGCGCACGTTCGCCCAGACGGGCACCACCACGGCCATCGGGGCGGCTCTCGGAGTCGCCGCCCTGGCGGCCATCGTCGTCCTGCTGAAGCGCTGAGGCCGTAGGCTGGGCGACGAGGAGGAGGGGCGCGCCGTTGAGTGAACTGATCGACACCACCGAGATGTACCTCCGCACCGTGTACGAGCTGGAGGAAGAGGGCATCCCGCCCCTGCGCGCCCGCATCGCCGAACGCCTCTCCCAGAGCGGGCCCACCGTGTCGCAGACCGTGCAACGGATGGAGCGCGACGGGCTTCTCGTCGTCGGCGACGACCGCCGCATCCATCTCACCGACGCGGGGCGGCTCAAGGCCACGTCGGTCATGCGCAAGCACCGGCTCGCCGAGGTGCTGCTCACCGACGTCATCGGGCTCGACTGGGAACTCGTCCACGACGAGGCCTGCCGCTGGGAGCACGTCATCAGCGACGCTGTCGAGGACAGGCTGGTCGCCCTGCTGGCCGACCCGCACGTGTCTCCCTACGGCAACCCCATTCCCGCCCGGGACGCCGCCGGCCCGCCCGCCCTGCCCGCCGAGGGGGGCGTGGTGCTGCTGGCGGAGGCACTCGGTGGCAAGGGCGCGGCCACGGTCGCGATCGCCCGGCTCACCGAGGAACTGCAGGCCGATCCGGATCTCATCGCAGCCCTGGCCGAGGCCGGCGTCCGGCCGGGCGTGGCCGTCGCGGCCGAGCTCGCCGGCGATCGGCTGCGGCTCGCGGCGTCCGGCCGGGTCACGGTGGACGCAGGCGTCACCCAGATGATCTTCGTGCGCACGCCCTGATGGCCAAACCCATTGTCGACTGGGCCGCGTACCTGGCGGCCTTCCGCGCCGCCCACCCCGGGGTGACGGAAAAGGTGCTGCTCCGGACGCTGTCGGGTGGTCACACCCCCTACCGCTGGCTGGCCCGGGCGATTTCGCCCCGGGCGACCACCGTCGTCGACCTCGCCTGTGGCACCGGGGCGCTCAGCCGTGAGCTCGACCGGCCGGGGCGGACGGTCGTCGGGGTGAACCTGTCGCCCACCGAGCTGGGGGTGGCGAGCACGCTGGGAGACGGGCCGTGGGTGTGCGCCGACGGCCGCCGCCTGCCCCTGCCCGACGGTTCGGTGGACGCCGTGGCGTCCATGATGGGCGCGGTCGTCATCCAGCCCACCGAGGCTCTGTTCGCCGAGGTCGGGCGGGTGTTGCGGCCGGGCGGCATGTTCGCGTTCATGGCGCCCACGATCGTGCCGGTGCACCCCCGCGACATGGGTACCTTGGCCGGCATCGTGTCGCGGCTGGGGAGCCTGCCGAAGTTCCCTGGGAACACCGAGATCACCGGCTACGTGCCGGCTCTCGTCGGCACCGGGCTGCGGAAGGTCGAGGACGCCCGCGAGCGCTACCACGTGGTCGTCCGGACGCCCGAGGAGGCCGCCGAGGTCATCGAGGCCCTCTACCTGCCCACGACGTCCGACGAGCGGCGGCAGCGAGCGGTCGACTGGCTCGTCGACCGCTCGATCCGCGACGGGGACGTGCGGATCTCGCTCGCCATGCGGCGGTTCGTGGCGCTCAAGCATTCGGTGGCGACACGCGACGCCGAGGTGTGATCCCGGATCGTGCCCGGGAATACCCACTGGGGCATCATGGTTGAACAGTGCGGTCCCCGAACCAGGAAGGAAACACGATGGCCACCATCGAGCTGACGAGCGAGAACTTCGCCAGCACCATCGAGGGCAACGACACCCTCTTCATCGACTTCTGGGCGGCCTGGTGTGGCCCGTGCCGCATGTTCGGCCCGGTCTTCGAGGCGGCATCAGAGAAGCACACCGACGTCGCTTTCGCGAAGCTGGACACCGACAAGCAGATGGAGATCGCCTCGGCGCTGCAGATCTCGTCCATCCCGACCCTCATGGCGTTCCGCGGCGGTGTCCTCGTCTTCCGCGAGGCCGGCGCGATGAACGCCGCGGGCTTCGAGAAGCTCGTCGAAGCGGTCAAGGAACTCGACATCGACGAGGTGCGCGCCCAAGCCGAGGAGGCGCAGGCGAAGCACGACGCGGAAAACGGCACGGCGGAGTAGTCCGCCAAGGAGTGGCAACCCTTTCCGCCCCGGCGCGGCAGAGGGTAGTCTCGACCAGAGCGGCCCCTACCCATCCCCCCGGGTAGGGGCCGCCCGGCGTTCCGATTCGGTACGTTGGTGCCCATGTCGACTCCCGACGACGACCGCGATCCCGACGAGGTCCTTCCCGAGCTCAGCTACGAGGCCCAGCGCTACGAGTCCCGGCCCGCCCGGATGCGCCCGAAGGCGCGCCGCCGGCGGCTCGATGCCGTGATCCCCGAGCCGCCGTTCGCAGCCGACGGCCGCAACCCCGCGTACGTGAGTTGGCTCGTCGACCAGTCGATGCTGGGCGATGCCAAGATGCTCGGTCGGCAACTCGCCGGCGACGCCGCCATGTGGAGCAGCCCGTACGCGGCCCCGAACCCGCGCGACGCCGTCGACACGGCGTCCGTCTGGTTCACCGCCTACCCGCTGTCGCTGGTCACCACGAAGGGCCAGTCGTTCCTGGCCGCACTGGGCGCCGAGGACCTCTGGGACGCCTTCGCCGCGATCGGCGTCGAGGCGATCCACACCGGGCCGGTCAAGCTGGCGGGTGGCATCTCCGGCTGGGAGCACACGCCGAGCGTCGACGGGCATTTCGACCGCATCAGCATGGTCATCGACCCCTTGTTCGGCACCGAGGACGAGTTCCGGGCCATGTGCGCCGCAGCGGCGGCGCGCGGCGGGACGATCATCGACGACATCGTCCCTGGCCACACCGGCAAGGGCGCCGACTTCCGGCTCGCGGAGCTGGCCTATCGCGATTGGCCCGGCGTCTACCACATGGTTTCGATCCCCGAGGAGGCGTGGCACCTGCTGCCCGAGGTGCCCGAGGGACACGATTCGGTCAACCTCACCCCCGCAGCCGAGCGGGCTCTCGCGGACGCCGGTCACATCATCGGCGCCCTCCAGCGGGTGATCTTCTACGAGCCGGGAGTGAAGGAGACGAACTGGTCGGCGACGCGCCCGGTGTACGGCACCGACGGCGTCGCGCGCCGGTGGGTGTACCTGCACTACTTCAAGGACGGACAGCCCTCGATCAACTGGCTCGACCCCACGTTCGCCGGCATGCGGCTCGTGATGGGCGATGCGCTGCACACGCTGCTCGACCTGGGGTCGGGCGGGCTGCGGCTCGACGCCAACGGCTTCCTGGGCGTCGAGAAGTCGGTGGGCGGCATGCTGCCCGCGTGGTCCGAAGGACACCCGCTGTCGCAGGCAGCCAACCAGTTGATCGGGTCGATGGTGCGCAAGGTGGGCGGCTTCACGTTCCAGGAGCTCAACCTCACCATCGACGACATCAAGAACACGGGCGCCGTCGGGCCCGACCTGAGCTACGACTTCATCACCCGCCCGGCCGCCCAGTACGCCCTGGCCACGGGGGACACGGAGTTCCTGCGGCTCATGCTCAACGAGGCGATCGCGGCGGGCGTCGACCAGGCGTCGCTGGTGCACGCCCTCCAGAACCACGACGAGCTCACCTACGAGCTTGTGCACTTCGAGACGTTGCACGCCGACGACGTGTACACCTACGCGGGCCGGTCGTGGACCGGCCGGGAACTCGCCGAGGAGATCCGGCAGGGTTTGCGCGACCGGCTCACCGGCGCCGCCGGTCCGTACAACGCCGTGTTCACCACCAACGGCATCGCCTGCACCACGGCGTCCATCATCACGGCGACGCTCGGCATCACCGACCTGTCGGCCATCACGGACGCCGACGTGGCCACCATCCGCGACATGCATCTGCTCATCACCTTCTACAACGCCTTGCAGCCGGGCGTGCTGGCCCTGTCCGGCTGGGACCTCGTGGGCGCCCTGCCCGTCGAGCGCAGCCAAGTGAGGGCCCTCATCCGCGACGGCGACACCCGCTGGCTCGAGCGCGGCGCCTACGACCTGATGGGGTGGGCTCCGGACGCCGCGGCGTCGGCGTCCGGCATGCCACGGGCGCGCTCGCTGTACGGATCGCTGCCCGAGCAGCTGAAGGACCCCGCGTCGTTCGCCTCAAGGTTGGCGAAGGTGCTGGCGGTGCGCAAGCGGCATGGCATCGCGACCGGCCGACTCGTGGCCGTGCCGGACGTGTCCCACCGGTCGCTCCTCGTGCTCGTCAACCGCCTGTACGTGGGGGCCACGCAGGTGTCGGTGCTCAACTTCTCGGGTGAGAAGATCGTGGCGCGGGTGCAGTCCGACGAGATCCCTGCCGGGCGGGTCGTCGACCTCACGACGCGGCGCCGCGTGGACGACGTGGACGCCCTCGGCGGCTTCGCCGTGACCATGCCGCCCTGGGGTGCGGCAGCCTACCTCGTGAAGGAAGACGTGCCCGACGAGGAGTGGAGTGAGCCCGGACGGCTCGAGGTGGCGCGTCCGGCGCAGCTGCGGGAGGTCTCCGAGGCCTGAGGGCCGGGCGAGCAGGCAGAGGAAATCGGATCGCCTTCGTGACGGGCGTCGACCTGCTGGTCGATGGCGGGTTCTGCTGCTGGTGACCCGTGGGGTGTTCGGACGCCGCCTGCGCGCTCAGAGGCCGACCCACTCGGCCGAGACGTCCCACAGGCGGCGGGCCAACTCGGCGTCCGCGCTGCGCGAGGCGACTTTCGCGGGCTTGCGGTCCACGTAGTAGGCACCCGGCACCCAGGCGTCCGGGCCGAGCTGGGACAGCCAGACGAGGGTGTCGGCGCCCTGCGCAGGCGTGCGCATGACGCGCTTGCCGAACGCCGACCGATAGAAGCGGCCGGTGAGGGTGGCGAGGTCGCCGGCGAAGCCGGTGGCGACCCCGCCCGGGTGGAACGACACGCCCCGGACGCCGTCGCCACCCCAGCGGCGGTTGATCTCGGCGGCGAAGAGGATGTTGGCCTGTTTGGCGAGCCCATAGGAACTCCAGCGGGTCCAAGCGGTGCGCAGGCCGGGGTCGCCGAGGTCGAGGCGTCCGTTACGGTGGGCGACGCTCGACGTGTTCACGACGCCGCCGTGCGCGGCGACGAGCCGATCGCGAAGCAGGTTGGTGAGCAGGAACGGGGCCAGGTGGTTGACCTGGAACGACGTCTCGTGGCCGTCGACCGTTTCCGTGCGTTCGCCGAGGAGGGCGCCCGCGTTGTTGGCCAGGATGTCGACGTGCGGGTAAGCGTCCGAGAGTTCGCCGGCGAGGCGGCGGACGTCGGCGAGGACGGCGAAGTCGGCCACGAACGGGCGGGCGGCTGCGCCGGCGGCGTCCGCGACGCGGTGGACCTTGCCGGACTGGCGGCCGACCACCGCGACCTGCCAGCCCCGCCCCGCGAGCGCCAGCGCCGCGGCGGCCCCGATGCCGTCGGAGGCGCCGGTGATGACGGCGGTCTTCGGGGTGTCGCTCATAGCCGCGATGCTACGCGTCGCGGCCGAGGCTCAGCCGGACCGTGAGCACGTCGCCCACCTCGGCACCCAGCGGCTTCCGAGCGGCGTCCTTGACGGGAAGGAGGTAGCCGCCGTCCTTGGGGAACAGCGACGTCGTCCAAGAGATACCGCCGCACGTTGCCCGCGCGGGGATGCAGCCCCAGCCGTAGGTCAACAGGCTGGACGCCGCCGCTACGGCCTCCGCCGCGTCGTCGGGGAAGCGGACGAAGTGGTACGGCGCCGGGCCGCGCCACTCGACGAGCTCGCCCGTGATCTCGATGTCCACGCTGCCATCATGGGGGCTACCGTGAGGTCGTGCCAGTTCCGGGCAGATTGCGGGTCCCCGCCCCGCGTCGAGCGCTCGTGGCACGTCCGCGCTTGGAGAACCCCCTGACCGGAGCCGATCGGCCGCGGCTGGTTCTCCTGTCGGCTGCACCGGGATCGGGAAAGACCACGCTGCTCAGGCAGTGGGTCGCCGGCCTGGTTCAGGATCAGCGCGACGCACGGCGACCAAGGGCGCGGGTGGCCTGGGAGGGGCTCGATGAGTCCGACGCAGACCCCGCTCAGTTCGTGTCCGATCTCGCCGACGCCGTCAAAACGCGGCCGACGGGAGCTTGGGCGGGGAGGCGCGTGCCCTCGTCGCCGGCGGTCGTGCCGATCCGGAGGACGGCGTGGTGTCGCTCATCGAGGACCTCGACAACGCTGACGGGTTGACCGTGCTGGCGCTGGACGACCTGCACCGGGCCGCTGGCGCCGCCGGCGTCCTGAACCTCGTGCTCGATCACCTCCCTCCGCATGTGGTCGTGGCCGCCACGAGCCGCGTCGAGCCGCCTCTTGCCGTGGCCCGGCTCCGGGCGCGAGGTGAGTTGGTGGAAGTGCGGGGCGCCGAGCTTCGCTTCGACGCGTCCGAGGCGGACGACTTCTTCCGGTCGGTCCTCGAGCTCACGCTGACCAGCGATCAGGTCGAGGCGTTGGTGGCCAAGACCGAAGGCTGGGCTGCGGGCCTGCAGCTGGCCGGTGCCGCAGCCCTGGCGCACCGGCGCGCGGGCGCTCAGAGCCTGGACGCATTCATCCGCGCCTTCAGCGGAACGCGTCGGTTCGTCTTCGACTACTTGGTGGAGGAGGTGCTCGACGCCCAATCCGCGGACGACCGCGCCTTCCTGTTGTCGACGTCCGTCCTCGATCGCCTGTCGGGGCCCGTCTGCGACGTGGTGTCGGGGCTGCCCGGTGGCCAGCAACGACTCGAGCGGTCCGGAGATCGCCGCCCAGCTGTTCGTCTCCATCAACACGCTGCGGAGCCACACCAAGAGCATCTACTCCAAGTTGGGGGTGCGCACCCGCCGGGCGGCCGTCAGCCACGCGCAGGATCGCGGCCTGCTCTGAGCAGCCGGATCACCTCCGGTGTCACATCATCATGTGATGTGAGTCGGCAGCCCTGCGACCTACTGTCCTGCCGGTGCCCCGGGTGGCGGGGCGTTCACGACTTGGAGTGCCCCCTCATGACATCGACCCTGAATCCCTTCGCACGCGTTGCCGGCTGCAGCCTCGCCGCGGCCGGCCTCCTCTTCGTCGCCGTCCAGATCGGCCACCCGCCCTTGACGATCGAGCTCGTCGGGACGCGCGAGTTCGTGGCTCGGGAGAGCGCCAAGGTCGTCATGGCAGCCCTGTCCCTGGCCGGGGTTGCGACACTGACGGTGTGGCATGGCCGCCGCCTCGGCGTCCTGGGTCGGGTCGGCGCGTTGGTCTTCGGCGCGGGTTACCTGGCCATGCTGTGCGTCCAGACGATTGCGGCCCTGGTGCTGCCCGCCATCGCGGCGACGTCGCCCGCGTACGTGCAGGGCGTCTTGCTCGCGGCAACCGGGGGACAGCCCGGGACGGACATCGGCGGGATCCAGCTGCTCCTCGCCGTGTCCGGGGTCGGGTACCTCTTGGGCGGCCTCGCCTTCGGTATCGCCCTGTTCCGCGCCGGGTTGGTGGCGCGCTGGGCGAGCGCGCTGCTCGCGGTCGCCACGACCAGTACGGCTGCCGTGGCCGTCCTTCCCGAGTCTCTCGACCGCCTCGCGGCGATCCCCACGGGCGTCGCCCTCGTCGGGATCGGGTGGTCTGCGTGGCGAGCTGCAGCGGAGTAGGTTGCCGATGTTCCGGGCCGCGCCTCCGTGGCCGAGACCACCCGATGACGGGTCCGCGGTCGGCTGCCGAGCGGGCGCCGAGACCGCGAGCGGGGGTGTTGTCGCCGGGGTGTTGGCGGCGGGGTATCGTCGCCGGCCCGGAGGAACCACACGGCGGCCCCGGGAGGATTCGAACCTCCGACACAAGGTTTAGGAAA
>NZ_JARKOT010000085.1 GCF_029977985.1 Propioniciclava sp.
GCGCCACCGGGCAGATCTTCAGCGGGACGATCAGCGGGTTCATGTCGGTTCCTTTCGGAGGAGGGCGAGGACGTTCTGGGCCGCCTTGAGCAGCGGGGCGGGCAACGGGTCGGGAGTCAGGCCGGTGACCTGCAGGCGTGAGTCGAGCGGGAAGTCGGCCAGGCGCACGCGTGCCGGGATCCCGGCCGCGGCGACCTTGACCGGACGCGGCCACCGCTTGGCCGTGGGTCCCACGACCACCCCGAGCGCGTCGCGGCCGAGGAGTTCTGCGCAGGACTCCAGACGGCGGACCCCGGGCACGGTGGCATTCGTGACGAGGACGACATCGTCGAGCGTGCGTAGCACTGACCCCAGCCACCCGGCGCCCGCGCCTGACAAGGTCGTCCAGCTGGTGTCCACGAACGTCCACTCGACCGCTGACTCGGTCGGGACCGGCACGGTCGCGTCGTCGGTGATGGGGCGCTCCAGCATGACGTCGCCACGGTTGCCGCGGCGCCAAGGGCCCTCGGTCCCCAGTTCGGCGTTGGCTGCGGCGGAGAAGCCGGACGCCAACGGAGAGCAGCACTCCACCACCCGCGCCGACGCTTCGGTCGCGGTGGCCAGCGCGAGCGCCACCGTGGACGCCCCTACCCCGCCGGCGCAGCCCACGACGGCGACCACCCGTGCACCTGGCGCCGGCGTCCACACGGTCGCGGCTCCCCGGGCGGTGGGCGCGGACCGGGGCCCGTGGGTGAACTCGCCCGCCTCGATCGCGCGCCACGCCTCTCGAAGCTCTGCCACGCTATGCGCGGTCACGACGGGTCACCGCCCCGTGGCCGCCGATCCAGCAGTCCGGACAAGAGCATGGCCGGGGGCACCTTGGCCAGTTCACGTCTGGCCTTCTGCACGTCCCGGAGCCTGCGCAGACAGCCGTCCAGGTCGTCCAGGGTCTCCGGCTCCATGGCCGCGATCTTCAACAGGGCGGCCACGTCGGCCGGGGTGCTGGTCATCTCGGCATCACCTCCGTCACACCTAACGGGACCCGTCCACCCCTGGTGGACACTCAGCAGGTGGCCCTGAGGTACTCGCCGGCGGCTCCGCTGAGTGCGGCCACGCAGCGAGCGGTCCGACGCCGCACGGTCCGAGCGCACACGCCCCACTCCTGGGCCACGACGGCGCTCAGTTGGCGGCTCGACAGACCAGCCACTCCGCCCTCGCGGGCGCGACCATCAGCCTGGAGGGTCTTCGCGGCCTCGATCAGACTGACCAGCAGCTCGCGGTCCTCGTCGGTGATGACGTCCTCGGCGCAGGCCCAGGCGAGCAGTTCGGCCAACTCGGCTGCCGGGTCGTCGTCTTCCACGAGCCGATCGTCGGCCGGGTCGACGGGGCCCAGCGAGACCGTCGACAGCCGGTGCGGCATGTGGTGCGTGGGCGCCCCGCAGTCCAGTAGCACCCCCTCACGCAGCTGACCGGCCACCTTCGCCGCCACCCAGTGCGGACGCCGCCACGGCAGCCCGCGGACCTCCACCCACAACTGCGCGGCCAGCACCTCGTCCACCCGATCATCAGCCAGTCCCAAACGGCGGCGGACGCGCAGGGCGGTCGGGAGGAGGAGCCACGCGAGCACCAAGGCTGCCTCCCGGTCATCGGCGCCATCGAAGGCCGCCAACCGAGCCAGGCCGAGCAGGACGCCGTTGGCGACCGCGGGATCGACCGCTCGTCGCCAGGCGTCCAGCCCGGCGGGGTCGTCGACGACCCCCAGCCGGGGCTCGAAGGCGACCCATCCCGCCCAATGTTCCTTGACGACGGACGCCATCCGCTCGTCCTGCAAACCCAACATCTCGGTGATGTTCATGGCCGTGGTCCTTCCGCGTGGGTATGCGGGAAGATCACCAATCGGACGTTGTTCCTTTCGTAGTCCACAGGGCTTCGCGGCATCGAACCGCGACCCACG